>JAYVIO010000031.1:0-18655 GCA_043770175.1 Verrucomicrobiales bacterium
CCCCACAGCCGCACCAGCGGGTAAATCAGCGCCACATAACCTGCGGCCACCAACAAATAACCCTTCAGCACCACCAGATTGCTCCACACCAGAAACCACCAGTGATGCTGCACCGCCACCTCCGAGAACCGGTTGTTGAAACCGTAGGAGCTGCCCGCAAAGCTCAGGATCGCGCTCGCATACCACACCACCAGTGTGCCAAACACCGTCAGCGCGACGAGTTTCAGGATGTGTCGGCGTTGTAGGTAGGTGCGGGGCATGGAATTGGAAAGAAACAGATCACCGCTACATACGGCACTCCAGCCAAATCTCAACCCCCTCCCCACTGACTCTAAGTTCTTCATCCATCTCTTCTAACCGCCTGTCACGGCGGCAGCGCATTCGGTGCCGGCAGCTTCCCCGGTACGATATCCACCCGCGCCCCCACATTCACCCAATTGCACAGGCTGATGATGTCCGCCGAGGCCATCCGCACACAGCCATAGGACGCCGGTGTCTTCAGCTTTGATTCCTCCGGTGTGCCGTGGATGTAGATCGCACGCGCCAGCGTCCACACATTGCGCCGCTCCATGCCTTGCAGCCGCAGCACCCGCGTCACGATCGGATCACGCCCAGGTGCATCCACCGGCACGATCTCTCCCGTCGGCATTCGTGATTTCAGCTTCGCACCTTTCGGCAGTCCCTGCCCGATGATCTCCACCACCTGCAGTTGCCCCAGTGGGGTCTTATAAGAATGTGGTTTGTCCCCCGTACCAAATTTCGATGTGCTCACCCGGTACATTCGCTTCGGTTGGTCCCGGTCAAACGTCACCAGCATCTGCTCCGCCACACTCACCACCAGCCGCTGCCGCGTCGGGGCCACCGCCTTCCGCATCTCCTCCGCCTGCGGTTTAGTCGCCTGCTGACACGATGCCAGCGCCAGCAGCGGCAGCACCAAGCAAAAAACATCAGCAGTCACCCTCATGCCGCCATCATACCGCATCCTCGCCATCAGCAAGTGCCTCCCTCCATCTTTGGGATGTTATTATCTATCACATCGCCGAGACCGAAATCATGCACGATGATGCAGCCTCGGCACCGTCACCGGTGGAGTCAGCCTCTCCAAAACAGGCCCATCCTCTCACATTTAATTAATGGGAATCTCACCCCAGGGCGCCATCTACAGCTTCGCAGCCCAGCAAAATCAGACCTCCAGCAGTTCCTCACTGCCATTTTGGAAAGCCGCAGATGTTTGCTGATGTTGCATCCTTGGGATGTGCCTGCAAGATCCCACCCATGTCCATCCTCGCACCCGCCGCTGTTTTGTATGAAGCGAAGAAGCCCCTGAGCATCGAAGAAGTGCGGGTGCTGCCGCCGCAGAAGGGCGAAGTCAGGGTAAAGATGAAAGCCGCAGGCGTGTGCCACAGCGACCTGCATGTGATGAAAGGCGATCTTTCGATGCCGATGCCGATTATCCTCGGCCACGAGGGCAGCGGTGTAATCGAAGCCGTGGGCGAAGGCGTGACTGCGGTCGAGATCGGCGATCATGTGATCCTCGTCTGGCGGGGTTCGTGCGGGAAATGCGAGTATTGCAGCAGCGGGCGCCCCGCGCTGTGCGACATGGGCACGGCGATGCGCTTCACCGGCCTCATGCCCGATGGTACGACACGTTTTCAAAACGCAGCGGGTGAAAGCATTCGCCATTACGCGGGCGTTTCGGCATTCTCCTCGCTCTCTACGATGCCCGAAGCCTCGGTGGTGAAGATTCCCAAGGAGTTCTCGTTTGAAAAAGCGGCACTCATCGGTTGTGGCGTGATCACTGGCGTGGGCGCGGTGGAACGTGCGGCCAAAGTGCAGCCGAACAGCACCGTGGCCGTCATCGGCTGCGGCGGCATCGGTTTAAACATCGTGCAAGGCGCACGCATGGCCGGAGCGCGGCAGATCATCGCCGTGGACAAATTTACGCGCAAAGAGGCCGATGCACGCCAGTTCGGTGCCACGGATTACGTCGATGTGAACGCGGGCGATCCCGTGCAGGCCATCAAAGACCTCACCGATGGTAAAGGCGTCGATTATGCCTTTGAAGCCTACGGTTCCGGCAAAACCGCCGAGCAAGCCTTCGATGCGACGAAGAAAGGCGGCATGTGTGTGATGGTCGGCATCACCAGCGCGGCAGACCGTGCCTCCATCAACGTCAATCAGCTCGTCTATGCCGAGAAAACCCTGCGCGGCAGCCTCTACGGCAGCACCCAGCCACGCACCGACCTGCTCCTGCTCATCGGCATGCATCAGCACGGCCGCCTCATGTTGGATGAACTCGTCACCAAGCGTTACCCGCTTGAAGGCATCAACGAAGCCTACGACGCGCTCCAGCGTGGCGAAGTGGCGCGAAGTTTAATCGTTTTTGAGTAACGTAGTCATGAGCTTTAGCTCGTGCTTCTCATCGCTCTCAACGCAATGAACGAGCTAAAGCCCTCCACTACTTTCCTCCAATCGCCCGCTTGATCGCATTCGCGGTGATCCGCTGCACACGTTCATCCGGCCCATGCGGACGTGAGTAATGACTCCACGGAATCATGTGGCCGGGAGGATCGCTCAAACCTTGGCTCCAGAAGATGGTGGTGGCGTTGAAGACGATGTTGTTCTTCGGGCCTTCGAAAACGGTGGCGGCGTATTTGCCGAGGCGGGCGCCCCCAGCCCAGACGTTGCCTTCAGCGATGACTTCGAGGCCTGCGCGGGCAGTGTCAGGGTCGCCGTGAAATTCCCAGCCGACGAGGCCGGGGATGCTGTCGCCTTGCTTCATGCCGGTGCCCTCAAAGAGCCAGTGATCGGTCTTTGCGCACGTCCAGTCGCCGCCGCCGTTGAAGGGGACGATGGTGCGAGCACCGATGATGTCGCGTTCATCGGGGCCGGGCTTCTCGAAGGGACCGAGCACCTTTGAGTAGGCCTCTTTTTCTTCCTCGCGGAACTCGCCGTAGCAGGTCTCGCGCGTGAGGCGGCGGTTGGCAGCACCTTTGGCATTCGGCGTGAAGGGCGTGACCATGTACACGTCGTTGGCGGAGAGCCAGAGCACGCTGAGGCCGTCGGCGATGGCCTGTTTGACGTTGTGGAACTGACGCACGTCCCAGTATTCGTCGTGGCCGATGCTGATCATCGTTTTGGCACGAGAGAGATTGGCGGGTTCGAGGTTATCGACGTTTGAGCAGTAGGTGACGTCGTAACCTTCCTTTTCGAGCCAGTAGCAAAGCGGAAACTCCCACAGCAAAAACTCGCCACTGCCCATGCTGAGCGGGTTGTCGAAGATCTGATTGTACTTTGCATACGGCCGGTCAAAGCTCACGCTGACGCCTGGCGCATGCGCAGCACGCGGATCGGTGTAGAGCGATTCATTCACCGGCCAGCGGTTGTAGGCCTGCCAGGTGTTGTCGCTGCATTGGAAGAGGATGTCAGCCGGGCGGTCGTCTTTGACGATGAAGATGATGTAGCTCTGCCAGTAAGGTTCTTCGCTCGTAGTTCGGGCTTCAGCCCGTTCTGGGTTCTGCGTCGCAGCAGACGGGCTGAAGCCCGAACTACGAACCTCCGGCACGGTCGTCAATCGTCCCAAATACACACCGCTGGGCCAGTCGGCGGGAATGGTGAGCGAGGTGCTGGCTTCCCACTGGCATTCGCGGAGTCGATTCTCGCCCATTTCGGGCACTGGCTGTTCTTTGCCGTTGTAGGGGCCGAGCGTGGACATCAAACGCGAGCCTGCGCCGTCGTAGTAGCCCATGCGAAAGATGTCGATGGTGAACTTCGCCACAGGCTTGGTGCTGACGAAGATGTCGAGCTTTTCGCCCGCTTTAACCGACTGCCGTGAGCAGTAGCCTTCGATGAGCGAGGTGCGGAAGGACTTGGCGTTGTCCGGCATCATGCGCGTGAGCTGGAAATTCGCACCGGGTTTGGCGTTCTCGGCTTTGATGAGGCCGGGCTGCGCTGGAGTGGCTGCGGACGTGGGCGTCTGCACTCCTGATGCGATAGCGGCGGCGCTGGTGGTCTTGATGAAATCGCGGCGGTCCATGATGGAGCAATACGGGTGTGACACCGCTCGTATAGCAAGCCATGCCGTTTCATCTCACTTCACGCCGTCAGTTCCTCACGCAGCTCGGTGCCGCCACGGTGCTCTCACAGGTGGATGCGTTTGCGGCGGATGTGGATGATGATCTGATCGCGATCCTGAATGACACGCACGTCGGCGCGCAGCATCCGGCGAGTGCTTCGATCCCGACGAATCTGCGCAACACGGTGGCATGGCTGCTGTTGCTGCCGAAACGACCTGCGGCGGTGATCATCAACGGCGATCTCGCACTCAGAGACGGCCAGCGCGGGGATTACGAGCACTTTGCGAAGCTGATCGCACCGCTGCGTGACGCGGGAGTGGCGCTGCATCTGACGATGGGTAATCATGATGACCGTGGTGCGTTTTATGACGTGCTGGCGGATACGAAGTCGCAGCAGGCTGTCGTGGAGTCGCGTCATGTGGGCATCGTGAAGCTGAAGAACGCGATCCTCTTCCTGCTCGACTCTTTGAAGCAGACCATGATCGCGCCCGGTGATCTGGGTGCAATACAACGCGACTGGCTGGCCAAGGCACTCGATGCCCATGCCGACAAACCCGCGCTCATTATCGCGCACCACAATCCACGTCTCGGCGGTGATCCCCTGCACTTCCCCGGTGGTCTGGAAGACTCCGAGGCGCTGTGGCAGCTCCTCGGCGCTCGTCCGCAGGTGAAGGCCTACATTCACGGCCACATTCATCATCGCAATTTCTTCTCGCATGAGGGCATCCACATTCTGAACACACCCGCCGTGTCCTACGTCGCCGACAAGAAGACCTCCACCACTGGCTGGACGATGGCGAAGGTCAGTGAGAGTGGCGGCCATTTTACCACGCACACCCATTTGCCCGAACATGAATGGAATGGTGTGACGGTGGACTTGAAGTGGCGGAGCTGAGCAAGATCGCACGACTGCACTCGTAGGTCTGCACATCGTGAGCACTCCGATTCCAGCCATGCCCGTTTCACGGCGCAATGTTCTCCATGCAGGCGGCATGGGGATGCTGGGCTTCGGATTGAATCATCTCGCGGCACTTGGAGCACCTTCCTCGAAGCCGGGCATCGGCCTTGGGAAGGCGAAGTCGGTCATCATGATCTTCAATGGCGGTGCGCCGAGTCATATCGACCTTTGGGATCCAAAACCAGACGGGCCGTCGGAGATACGTGGGGAGTTCAAGACGATCAAAACGAACGTGCCGGGCATCCACATCACGGAACTGCTGCCGCAGATGGCGAAGCGCATGGACAAGCTCGCTCTCATCCGCAGCGTGCATCACGGGCACAGCAGTCACAATGGCGGCATGCATTGGGCCACGGTCGGCAGGCCGTATCGCGTGGATAGCACGCTCATCACGCCGAGTCCGACGGACACGCCCGGCGTCGGCACGCTCTGCGGTTGGCTGGCGCAGCGGGATGGGTTTAGCAAAGGCGTGCCGCCGTATGTGATCACGCCGTTTCCGCACTGCGACAGCAAGGTGTATCTCACGCCGGGCCAGTTCGGCGGCTGCCTCGGCACGCGCTACGACCCCTTCGTGCTCGATGATGATCCAAACGCGAAGGAATTCCGCGTGAAAAACATGGGACTCGATTCCAGCCTCACGCCGACACGTTTTCAGGAGCGCTTGGCACTGCTGAATCACATGAGCGCGGCCTCCAGGCCCATCGCATCGACTCAGGTGGCTCAGATGGACATTTTCAATGAACTCGCCACTTCGATGCTGCAAACCGGCAAGGCAGCGGATGCGTTCGACCTTTCCAAAGAGCCGGACAAGGTGCGCGAACGCTACGGCAGGCACAGTTGGGGCCAGTCGCACCTGCTGGCGCGGCGTTTGATCGAATCCGGCACGCGCTTCGTCACCACGGTGAACGGGCCGTCGATCACCTGGGACACACACAAGGACAATTTCAACGGCCTCAAGAACCGCCTCGTGCCGCCGATGGAGCAGGCCTACGCCGCGCTGCTCGACGATCTCGAAGAACGTGGCCTGCTGGACAGCACACTCGTCGTCTGGATGGGAGAGTTTGGCCGCACGCCGAAGATCAACAACGACGCGGGCCGCGATCACTGGCCGGGCTGCTACAGCGTGCTCCTCGCCGGCGGCGGTGTGCGCGGCGGGCAGGTCATCGGCAGCAGCGATGCGACGGGGGCCTATCCCAAAGATCGGCCAGTTTCACCGGCAGACATCCACGCGAGCATTTATGCGGCGCTGGGCTACGACTACCGCGAGATTGAATACCGCTCGTCGGACGGGCGGCCGATCCCGCTTACGGACGGCACCACCATCAGCGAGTTGTTTTGATTTTCTGCGCCACGAGCTAGTCTAGGCCGTGCCGAAGAAGAAAACGCCTGCCACCAAGCCCAAGCCCGCCAAAAAGTGGTGTCTTTATGTGCTGCTGTGCAAGGACGGCACGCTCTACTGCGGCATCACCAATGACCTGAAGCGCCGGATCACCCAGCACGATGCCGGCAAAGGTGCGCGGTACACGCGCGGCCGTGGTCCGGTGAAACTGCTGCGCTCCTGGCTGCAGCAGACCCAGTCCGCCGCGCTCAAAGCTGAATTCGCCTTTAAGCGACTCACCCGGCGGGCCAAAGACACCTTGATCGCCTCCCCAACAGCCGGTTTGCGCATGAATCGTCACATTTGATGATGGTTTTTGAGACAACCTGCATTCCTTGTGGTAGAGGAGACGATGGTCATCACAAAAACAGTTACGAAAAAAGCGCCTTTCTCCCGCCGGGTAGTTGACCACGTCACCGATGAATTGGTGAACGTACTTGCCGGCGGCGAGACCTACGAGTTCAAAGCCCTGTTCACCAAGGTGTTTGAACGATTGAAGCTCAAAAACGCCGTCAGCGGTGGTGAGGAAATGCTCCGCCTGCGTTCGTATGAAAAAATTCTCAAACTGACCAACTGCGGACTCGTGCAGAAGATCGGCAAGACGTACCGTGCGCTCGAAGGCATCGAAACAGCCTCCAGCGTTCACCGTCTGGCACGTCTGGACTCCGCGATCCTCGCGGCTCAATCCAAGGTGTAAAAACCCTCATTGGTTGTCGGCGGTGGGTGCCTGTAACGGCCTCACCGCTTTTAAGCAGACGGCATGAGCCGTTCATACTCTTGATCGTCGCGAGAGTGGTTGCCTCACAAGGATTCGAACCTTGAATAACAGATTCAGAATCTGCTGTGTTACCATTACACCATGAGGCAGTGGGTGGCGGGCGCGAAGAATAGATGTGCGCGCCGTGGTTGCAAGCGTGAGGGTGGATTTTTTCAGTGACTCAGCCAGAAACGTGATGAGCACGTCGAAGACTCTGGCCGGGCGTGCTTTTCATAGAGCCTGCCGTGCAGCCGCGCTTTCCCAATCGGGAATCGGCGCAAATAATGCTTCCAATGAATCAAGCCGCTGGCTAGCCTCTGCGGCTTCACCTTATGAAAAGACTTTTCCGCACGAAACCACTCGCCCATCTGCACGCAGAGGCCAACGATGAATCACACGGCCTGAAACGCGTCCTTACGCGCACGAGCCTCATCTCGCTGGGCATCGGCGCAGTCATTGGCACGGGCATCTTTGTGCTCACCGGCCATGCAGCGGCTGATTTTGCGGGACCAGCCGTGGCGCTCTCGTATGTGCTCTCAGGACTGGGCTGCCTCTTTGCCGGGCTGTGCTATGCGGAGTATTCTGCTGCGCTGCCGATCTCTGGTAGCGCTTACACCTACACCTATGCCACGCTGGGCGAGTTCATGGCGTGGATCATCGGCTGGGATTTGATTTTGGAATATCTTTTCGCCGCCTCGACCGTAGCGGTCGGTTGGTCGAAACACTTCACTCCATTCTTAAAGGACTTTTTCGGCATCGTGCTGCCGGAGCAGTGGTGCCGAGCACCGCTGGACTATGTGGACGGCCATATCACGACCACGGCGAATTTCGTCAACATCCCGGCCATCCTGCTCGTGTGGGTCATCACCGCTCTGCTGGTCATCGGCATCAAGGAAAGCGCCCGCTTCAACAATGTGATGGTCGCCATCAAGGTGACGATCATCCTGCTTATCATCGGCCTTGGCTGGGGTTACATCAATTGGGACAATCTCACGCCGTTCATTCCGGAAAACACGGGCGAAGCGGGCAAATTCGGCTGGAGCGGCATTCTGAAAGGCTCGGGGGTGATTTTCTTCGCTTACATCGGTTTTGATGCCGTCTCGACCGCAGCTCAGGAGACGAAGAACCCGCAGAAGGACATGTTCTGGGGCATGATCGGATCGCTGGCCATCTGCGCCGTGTTATTCGTGGCCGTTTCGATCGTGCTGTGCGGCATGGTGAACTACAAGGAACTGCATGTGGACGCCCCCGTGGTTTATGCGCTGGAGAAAGTAGCCGGGGATGATCTCAAATGGCTGCGCATGTCCGTCGAAATCGCCGTGCTGGCAGGTCTTAGCTCGGTGATCCTCGTGCTGCTGATGGGACAGCCACGCATCTTCTTCAGCATGGCGCGTGATGGCCTGCTCCCGGCTATGTTTGCCAAGGTGCATCCCAAATATGGTACACCTCACATTACGACCATCCTCACCGGTTTCGTGTGTTCCATCCTCGCGGGTTTCCTGCCCTTGAACCTCCTCGGCGAGCTCGTCTCCATCGGCACTTTGCTGGCCTTCACGGTGATCTGCATCGGCATCATCGTGCTGCGGAAAACACGCCCGGACATGCCGCGGCCCTATCGCACTCCATGGGTCCCCTTGGTGCCGATCCTTGGCGCTGTCATCTGCGTTGCACAGACCGTGCTGCTGCCGGGTGACACCTGGCTGCGGCTGTTCATCTGGATGGCTATCGGCGTGGTCATCTACTTTGCCTACGGTCGCCATCACAGCCGGCTGAAGCATCATTCGTGATTGCGGTGGGTAAAAATACCTTGTGCCAATCCAGAGGATTTTCCGTGCGATGTAGCTTTTCCGTTGCGTTAATTCTAGCCGCCCCACTATCTTGGCGGCCCAATCAAACCAATCATGAAGCCCTCGCTCTTCCCCAATCGTCGTACGTTCCTACGTAACTCCGCCGCTACTGCTGGTAGCATTTTCCTTCCCAATCTGCTGATCGGCCAGGAGGGCGGTGTCAAGAAGCTGAACGTCGCCGGCATCGGCGGCGCTGGCGGCAAGGGTGAATCTGACATCGGCATCGCCGCCAAGGGCGCGAATGTCGTCGCCATTTGCGACGTGGATCGTGACCGCCTCAAGAAAGCGCAGGCGAAGTATCCTGACGCCAAGATGTTCGAAAGCTTCCGCGAGATGTTTGAGACGATGGGCGACAAGATCGACCTCTGCACCGTCTCCACGCCCGACCACGCGCATTACCCCGCCGCGATGGAAGCGATCAAGCGCGGCAAGCACGTTTGCGTGCAGAAGCCGTTGGTGAACCGCATCTGGGAAGCCAATCAGCTCAATGAAGCTGCCAAGAAAAAAGGCGTGAAGACCAACATGGGCAACCAGGGCCACACCGGCAAAGGCATCCGCTTCCTCAAGCAGTGGGTCAGCGAAGGCATCGTCGGCAACGTCAAAGAAATCCACGTCTGGACCAACCGCCCGATCTGGCCCCAGGGCAATGAAGCCGTGGCCAAGTACACTCCCGGCGAAGTTCCTGCGAATCTTAACTGGGAGTCATGGCTTGCCGCCTGCCCTTCCGTTCCCTTCACCAACGGCCTGCATCCCTTCGCCTGGCGCGGTCATCGCGAATACGGCGCCGGTGCCATGGGCGACATGGGCTGCCATCTTCTCGACGGTCCCTTCTGGGCCTGCGGCCTTGGGGAACCCTACAAGATGGAAGCCGAGTGCGATGAACTCACCGACGCAAGCTGGCCGAAATCTTCTCATGTCGTCTGCTACTTCAAAACCGAGAAGTACGGCGAGATCAAACTGCACTGGTATGAAGGCAGCCGCAAACCCGAGCGTCCGGCCGAACTCGAAGCCGATCGCGACTGGGACAAGATCAAAGGCGGCTTCATCCTGCGCGGCGACGCCGGCGTGATCCTCAACACCGACGATTACTGCGGCAGCCCACGCCTGATCCCTGGCGCGAAGATGACCGAGTTCCTCGGCGGCAAGTCTCCCGTCTTGAAGCTCGAACCTTCCATCGCCGAAGGCGAACCGCAGCTCGAACTCGTTCGTGCCATTGAGCAGAACAAGATCTGCGGCAGCAACTTCGACTACTCCGTGCCGTTGACGAAATTCTGTCTCCTCGGCAACCTCGCCATCGCCAATCCCGGCAAAGTCATCAACTGGGACAGTACCAAGCAAGAATCCGACAACGCTGATGCCAACAAGCTTATCAAGCGTGCCGCCTATCGTGAAGGCTGGGATTACAGCGCTGACAAAATCTAAAGCAAAGCGGCTTCGATTCATCTGCTACACCTACGTCGCCCGGCAGCTCCTGCCGGGCGATTTTTTTGCGCTGCACGCTCAGGCGTCAGCGCTACTTCAAGCTCATGTCATTGAGCATGCCTTTGATCACATCCACCGCTTCACCCAAGCCTTTCATCAGTTCCTGCAATCCGGGCCCGAGAATCCACGAGGCATAGGTGACCCCCATCCACCACACGAAGGCATTGACGATGATCATCAGTGTCACCAGCACCTCCACCCAGCGGCGCCAGACCATGAGATAGCCGTTTTTATCCTTCTTTTTTCGGAAAATGTGGTCAGAATACAGTGATACTGCCGCCCACCACAGCAGTGGCGGGATGAACAGGAAGCCCAGGATCATGCGCCGCAGCACCGCACCGCCACGCTGGCTGTAGGGCACACGGTTGTAGTCACGATAGCGTGCCACCCGCCGACGTGAAGGTCGTGCCGTGAGGCCGTCGGCGGAAATCTGCCCCTCGGCATGCAGTTCCAGCAGCGTGGAAACCGGCCGCCACTGCTCATCGTCATCACGTTTTACCAAATCGCTGTCCTTGATCGATCCATACGCGAGAAAATTGCGCAGATCATCCTTGGAGCAGGGCCCCAGTGTTTTTTGACCTCTGGCGATGTAATAGAGAGCGTGCACGTAACGGGAGAGTCGAGTGGTTAAAGATAAGCCAGTTGCAGGATAAAATGCAATATCTGCACCGAGAAGAATTGTAATATTTTCCTCAAGAAGTAGCCCGTTTGTAAGCAGTCATCCGCTTGCAGTTCAGGCTTGAGCGTGCCAGAACAGCGAGCCATGAACAAACTCGTTATCATTACCGGCGCCTCCTCTGGCATCGGTGCCGCCACTGCCCAGGCATTCGCAGCCGCAGGGCATCCTTTACTACTCCTGGCCCGCCTTTTGGAGCCGATGGAAGCTCTCAAGCTGCCGAACACGCTCTGCCGCGCTGTCGATGTTCTTGATGCTGCCGCGTTTAAAGCCGCCATCGATGAAGCCCAGGCAAAATTTGGCCCCGCTGAGATCCTCGTCAACAACGCCGGTGTCATGATGAACTCCCCCGCCGCTGAAGGCGATGCCACGCAATGGGATGCGATGATCGACATCAATATCAAGGGCGTCCTCACCGGCATCCGGCTCGTTTTGAACGGCATGATCGCCCGCAACAGCGGCACCATCGTCAACCTCGGCTCCATCGCGGGCGTAAAGACCTTCGGCAATCACGCCGTGTATTGCGGCACCAAGTTCGCCGTGCACGCCATCACCGAAACAATCCGTGAAGAGGTCAGCAGCAAGAACGTGCGCCTCATCACCATCGCCCCCGGCATGGTCGAGACCGATCTCGTCAATCACACCACGCACGACGCCTCCCGCGACGGTTGGTGGAGCTAAGCCAGGCAAATCGGCGGCGCATTGCTGCCAGTGGACATCGCCAAGGCCATCCTCTGGTCCTCTACCCTCCCGCAAAACGTCTGCATCCGCGAAATGGTCATCTGTCCCACGAAGCAGGAACCCTGATTCACCCCACCTCACTTCATGAACACTGCCGAACTCCTCACCGCCCTGAACTGGCGCTACGCCACCAAGGTTTTCGACTCCACCAAGAAAATCCCCGCCTACACCTGGACCGCGCTTGAGGAATCTCTCGTCCTCACGCCCTCCAGCTACGGTCTGCAGCCGTGGAAGTTCCTCATCATTCAAGATAAGGAGCTACGGGAACAACTCGTGCCGCATTCCTGGCGGCAACGTCAGGTCGCCGACTGCTCGCATCTCGTCGTCATGGCCACGAAACGCACCATGACCGAGGCCGACATCGACGCAAACCTCATCCGCATCGCTGAAGTGCGCGGCGGCACGCCGGATGCACTCGCGGGCTTTCGAAAAATGCTCATCGGCGATGTCGTCACCGGCGAGCGCAGCCAATACATCACCGTCTGGGCCAAGATGCAGGCCTACATCGCCCTCGGCCAGTTCATGACCGCCTGTGCGCTGCTCGGTATCGACACCTGCCCCATGGAAGGCTTTGTATCAGAAAAATACGACGAGATTCTCGGTCTCGAAGCCCAGGGATTCACCACCGCTGTCCTCTGCCCTGCCGGTTATCGCAGCGCCGATGACCGCTATGCCTCGCTGCCCAAAGTTCGCTTCAAGAGCAGTGACGTAATTGAGCATCGTTGATAAAAAGTACGACAGACACTCTTGTCTGTCGGGTTTGGCATCGAGCACCATGATCGACGGACAGGAGTGTCCATCGTACTCACAAAAAACGCCGCTGAGTTTCCTCAGCGGCGTTCGTGGATTTGATCTGACGTCGCAGGCTTACCAGCCGTGGGCGTCGCGGACTTTGATCATCGCGGCGAGGATGTTGTTCCAGGTGCCGGGTGTTTCGAGCACGGCGTTCGGGAACATGCAGCCGTCCCAGCAGATGTGCTTCATGCCACGAGCGGCGGCGTCTTTGAGCCAGTAACCGGAGGCCTTGGTGATGTCGAGCTTGCCATTCGGATCGTCCGCGCGGCAGTGTTTGCCGGTCTTGTCGTGCGAACCAGCGCCGTGAACGGTGCCGTCGTTCTGCGCGACGTGGAAGTCGATGGTCCAAGGACGCAGCGCGTCGGTCATCTTCGCGTAGGCGGCCCAGAACTCAGCGTCGCTGTAGCCTTCTTTGAGAAGAGCATGCTCAGGAGCGTTGTAACCGAGAGTATAAAGGTAGGTGTGCGCGAGGTCGGCCTGGAAGCCGAGGGCTTCGGGCATGCCGACGCCTTCGAGGACATCGAGCATGTCTTTCCACGAGTGCATGCCGGCCCAGCAGATTTCACCTTCGGCGGCGAGACGCTCGCCACTGTCGGCGGCGATGCGGGCGGCCTTCTTGAAGGTGTCCACGATGCGGGCAGTGTTCGCCTTCGGATTCTCACGCCATTTGGCAACGCCGAATTCGGCGGAGTCGATGCGGATGACGCCGTATTTGCGAACGCCGTGCGCGTTGAAGATCTTGGCGATGCGGCAGGCCATTTTCACCGCGCTGAGGAATTTCTCCTGCTGCGCATCATCGCCCATGGCGGAATCACCGACGGTACCGGGCCACACCGGAGCCACGAGGGAGCCGACGCTGAAGCCTTTGGAGGCGATGAGATCGGCGATCTTTTTGAGTTCGTCGTCGCTGGCCTCAGGATTGGTGTGAGGCAGGAAGAGGAAGTAGTCGATGCCTTCAAACTTCTGGCCGCCGACGTTGGCCGCGGCGGTGAGGTCCAGCATCTTTTCGAGGCTGATCGGTGGTTCCTGGCCTTCGCCATCGCCTTTGCCGACGAGGCCGGGCCACATTGCATTGTGAAGTTTGGGTGCGGAGTTGCTCATGATGTTTGCTTGGTTTGGGAAGCGAGGCGGCGAGGTTAGCGGGCGCGTTTTGGTACGCACGAAGAAAGTTTGCTCATTTCGCCTTCTTCTTCGGCTTCACGGCAGGCGTCGGCTTGCGCAGGACGACTTCGACTGCATTCTGCTGCGCAGCACCCGGCGTGCTGCGACCATCGGCCACGATTTTTTCGAGCTGGGCGGTCATCTTGGCGACGACCTCGGGGTTCTTGTCCTGCGCGTTGGTCTTCTCGGCGATGTCGCTCTCCAAGTTGTAGAGCTGCGTGTTCGGCAAGCCTTTCTCTCCAGGAGAACCGGGCCGTGGGTCGCTCCAGCCACCGGAACCGGCGCAAAGTTCGAGTTTCCATGCGCCTTCACGCAACGCGAAGCTGCCGTTGATGGAATGATGAATGACGCTCTGACGTGCGGCCTTGCTGGCTTCACCGAGCAGAGCTGGGAGAAAGCTGAAGCTGTCTTCAGCGGCATTGTCAGGAAGCTTGGTGCCGGTGATCTCAGCAGCGGTGGCGGTGAAATCGGTGAGGCAGACGAGTTGGGCGGATTTTTGGTCGGCCTTCACCTTCGCCGGCCAGCGCACGATGAATGGCACGCGATGACCGCCATCAAAGATGTCGGCCTTGTGGCCACGGTAGATCGCGCTCGGGTTGTGACCGAAGGTGGCGAGCTTGGGATAATCGGCGCTCGGTGAGCAGCCGTTGTCGCTTGTCACGATGATGAGCGTGTCCTTGGCGATGCCGCTTTCTTCCGTCGCACGCATGATCTGGCCGATGGTGTCGTCGGTTTGCATGACGAAGTCGGCGTAGAGGCTGATGCCGCTCTTCCCCACCCATTTCTCGCTCGGCAGGATCGGCGTGTGCGGTGAATTGAGCGGCAGGTAGAGGAAGAAGGGTTCGCCTTTCTTCGCGGTGGCGGCCTTCTCCTGAATGAGCTTCGTCGCATGCTGCGTGAGTGTGGGCAGCACGTCCTCGCCACGGAAACCAGGTGAGCCAGGGCCTTCGCGGGTGAATGATTTGCGGTCACCGGCGGCATTCATCTCCAGCTTTATCGTCTCGGTGGGATTCGCCTGCACATGATCGTTTTCGATGAAGCAATACGGCACCATGTCCAGCGAGGCGCTGATGCCGAAGTAGGTGTCAAAGCCGACACTGGTCGGCCCGTTGGTGATCGGCTTGGCGTAATCGACGTTCTTTACCTGCTCCGGTGTTTCGATGTTCAATGCGCTGACTTCGCCGGTGCGTTGCCAGTCCATGCCCAGGTGCCATTTGCCAATGCAATGCGAAGAGTAGCCCTGCGCCTTGAGCATGTTCGCCACGGTCAGGCGGCCCTGCTCGATCAAACGCGGACTCAGGCCGCCGAGCACGCCGCTTTGCAGCTTGGTGCGCCAGGCATAGCGGCCGGTCATCACGCCGTAACGTGTCGGCGTGCAGACGCTGGAACCGGAATGCGCGTCCGTGAAAATCATGCCTTCTTTGGCAAGACGATCCATGTGCGGTGTGGCGATCTTGCCTTCGGGATTGAGGCATTTCACATCACCGGTGCCGAGGTCATCGCACAGGATGAAAATGATGTTCGGTTTGTCGGCTGCGGTGGCAGCGACGGAGAGGAAGGTGAGGCAAAGCAGGGCCAGGAGTCGGTTCATGGTCCACTGGAACGCGTTCAGTCTTCCGAGCTATCGAGATATTCCAGCGCCTTCGAGAAACTGGCCTGCGTGAGGAAGTGATTCAGCCGTGGCGGCAGTTGGGCACGATGTTTCTGATGCTCGGTGCTAATCTCCTCAGAGACGTTTTTGAGCGCCTCCAGATGCGCCGCCGCATCGCGATCCCGAAACGCATGATCGGCGATGAGATCGAGACGGCGTTGCAGGAGCGTGCGGAGTGAAGCGAGGTCGGACATGCGGCGAATATGGAACGCCGACGAGCCGTCGGCAAGGAGCGCGGATTTTCAATCCGCAGCACGCCGCCACACATCACGACTCCGGATGACCATGTCAGCTTCGTTTCCTCCGACAACCTGCTGCGGACTGCAAGTCCGCGCTCCATCAGAGCGGTGGAACGCACGCGTCTCGCGTGCTGCCTTCAGCGTCTCGCTGAAGGCCGCTCCAGCGCGTTCATTGGTCTGCGGTAGTCAAACTGGCTGGCGCGAGCTTTGCGGACGGTTTTCCGCGAGACGCGAAAAACAGCCTGCGGGACGCAGGCGCTCCCTCAGAGCTTCGGCGGCGCGGGCTTGATGGGTGGCTGCTGGCCGCTGACGACGCCTTTGGCCTTCGTCGGGCGTTTGTAGATCGTGTCGCCGCAGGCGATGAACAGCTCGCTGAGGTCTTTGCCGCCGAAACACACGTCGTAGGGCTGCTTGGGTGTCGGGATGATGAAGTTCACGCGTCCGGCTTGGTCGCAGACCTGGATGCCCACTTCACACGCAGCATAGAGCCAGCCGTTCGTATCTACGCAAAGGCCAGTGGAGGGATAGTCCAGCGTGCAAAAATGCTGGCCGTGCTGTAGCCCGTTCGGAGTGATCTTCGCCACTGAAACTGCCGATTGGTAATCACCCAAGAGGTAAAGCTGGGTCTGATCAGGACTCAGACACATGGCCGTGGCGTCCGGCAGCCATGAGAGGCTTCCCATGCCACGGATGTAGACTCCCATGTCCACTTTCCCTTCCTTCAACTCGAAAACTGAAAGAGTTCTGCGACGTGCCAGAAAGATCTGTGAGTCATACGTCACAGCCACGGAAAGATAGGCAGGTGCAAACAACAAGGGATCAGTCTGCTCCGGCACTTTCTGAATCACCTCATCCCCATTGTCTTCTTGCCAGAATCTCAACGTCTTCGCGGATTTAACAGGCACCAAGCTGCCAATGGCGTGTTCGAATTTCTGCTTCGTGACCTTGTCAGCAATGCGAATGAGCCACGAGGAGGCATAGCCATAGGCATGCACCACACCTTTGGCATCTGCTTTGCACTTGAACAAATCATGACCTTCCACCTCCTCCGTGACGGGCTGGTCCTTCGGCAGCGACGGCACGGCATACACCTTATGCCACTCCCCATCCCCCACCACCTCATACCCCTTCCACTTCGACTCACCCTTCGGATTCGCTTTCACTTCGATATTCGTCTTCCAGTCTCGCCAGAGCCAGCGCATCACGTCGGGGAAGATTTGGGAGGCATGTTTGGCGTTGTGGCCGCCTTCGCCCCAGGCGTGGTTCACGTCGTAGCCGGCCCAGGTGAGGCTGCGTTCCATCATCTGGTTCGCCAACCACCAGTCGCCGCAGTAGAGGTTGTTGTCGCCGGTGCCGCTTTGGAGGAAGACGCGGAGGGGCTTGGGCTCGAATTTGCGGACGAGGACGGGCATTTGATCGGCCCCGTGAATGCCGACGTAGGTGCCCACGCCGGTGAAGACGCGGCGGAAGCGGTCGGGGCGATGCCACGCGGCAATGAAGGCGCAGATGCCGCCGCTGCTGTTGCCGGTGATGGAGGCGTGATTGGGATCGGTGCTGAGTTTGAGGCCGTGTTTCGCTTCGATGGCGGGCAGGAACTCGTCGATGAGAAAGCGTGAGTAGGTGGGCGTGACGCTGTCGTACTCGTAGCTGCGGTTGAAGCGCGGCAGGGCGTTGTCATTCGCGGCGGGGACCACGCCGGGCTTGATGAAGATGCCAACGAGCGGCGGGATGTCCTTCTTGGCGATGAGATTGTCGAAGACGACGGGAGCCTGATAGATGACGCCGTCCTGGAAGACCATGAAGGCGGCGGGCTGCGTTTTGTCGAAATCGGCGGGAAGGTAGATCTGGTATTCGCGCTGCGTGCCGGGGAAGACGCTGCCTTCCTTCGCGGTGTAGGTGTCTTTGAGCAGCGTGCCCTTTGGCACGTTCGGTTGCGGCTGGGAGTGGGCCGTGAGCGGGAACTCGGGCTCGGCGGCGCAGACGAGGCGAGTGAGGAGAAGGAGTGCGAGGAGGGAGCGCATGCGCCGATGCTGGCAGAAACGAATTCGGGCCGCCAGTGTGATTTTGCCTGCGATGAGATGAAAAACTCCACCGCGAACGACGATTTCATGCTTGCCTGAGTTTCGGCGGTTGCATAACCTCGCAATTCTTGATTTACCCAACCCACATGAAATTGAACCACACTCTCTCACTCGCTCTCGGCCTGCTGGCCCTGCCTGCACTCTCCCGTGCCGAAGATCCGAAACCCGTGCAGCCCGGCGGCAAGCTGCCGAAGCCGGTCGCCATCCAACTCGTGAAGGTCGCTGACGATCTCGTTGAACCGGTGCATGTGGCCTGTCCGAAGGACGGCACCGGACGCGTGTTCATCTGCGAACGGCCCGGCGTGGTGAAGATCGTCAAGGATGGCAAGGTGCTGAAGCGCCCGTTCCTCGACATCAAGGACAAGACCGTCAGCTCCTTCCTCGAACAGGGGCTCTACGACCTCGAATTCCACCCGAAGTTCAAGGAGAACGGCCTGTTCTACATCCACTACTCCGACATGTGGTTCAACGGCGACGGCTTCATCGTCGAATACAAAGTGAAGGCCAGCAATCCTGATCAGGCCGATCCTGACAGCGCCCGCGTGGTGATGCAGCTCGAGCGCCCGTATTGCAATCACAACGGCGGCGAGATCTGCTTTGGCCCCGATGGCTATCTTTACATCGGCAGCGGTGACGGTGGCTGGGAAGGCGACGTGCTGAATGCCGGCCAGGATCTCAGCACCACGCTGGGCAAAGTGCTGCGCATCGACGTGAACACCCGCACCACCGAAAAAGGCTACGGCATCCCGAAGGACAATCCCTTCGTCACGCCGCTGCAGCAGATGACCCTCTTCGGCATCAGCGAAGAGGCGT
>JAYVIO010000032.1:0-6216 GCA_043770175.1 Verrucomicrobiales bacterium
AGGCAGGCTTCGGGACGTTCGCGTCATCAGAAGTCTCTACACTTCATTCCACACCACCATGAAACAAACCACGAAACTGCTCAGCAGCCTCTTCGTAACCGCTCTTTTTGCGACCTCCGCCTTGGCGGATCTGCGCACTTGGACGGACACCAAGGGCCGCCAAGTCACCGCCTCATTCATCGGACTCGATGGTGAGAACATCCTCCTGCAAACCGCAGACGGCGCCACGCACAAGTTCCCGCTGACCAATCTGTCTGCGGAAGATCAGACCCTGGCAAAGACCATGAAGCCTTCGGAACAGCCTGTGATGCTGGCCAACGCCACTGTCGCTCAGGCCTCCGCCGCAGTTGACCGTCTGGTTGCCGCCGGCCTTGTGCGTGCCAATCCTGAACGTGCCAAAGGCGGCAAGAAACCGATCACTGGTTTCAACCCCATGGCCAACGACGAGCAGTTTGTCCGTCGCGTTTACCTCGACATCGTGGGGCGCATTCCTAACCACGCTGAAACCACGCAGTTCATCCAGGATTCCAATCCGAATAAGCGTGCCAAGTTGATTGACATGTTGCTCGACAGCCCCGGTTACAACAGCCACACGTTCAACTACTTCGCAGAAATGCTGCGCGTGAAGGACCGTCTCGAGCAGGACAATCTGCGTGGGGTTCCTTACATCAACTGGATGCAGGATCAGATCTCCAAAAACCGTCCGTGGAACGAGATGGTTTCTGACATGCTGACCGCCACCGGCAAAATGTGGCACAACGGTGCGGCTGGTTATCTGCTGCGCGACGCTGGCATGCCGCTGGACAATCTGGCCAACACACTCGCCGTCTTCCTTGGAACCGATGTGGCCTGCGCCCAGTGCCATGACCATCCGTTCTCGGACTGGACTCAGCATCAGTTCTTTGAAATGGCCGCCTTCTTTGGGGCTACGACCACCAACATGCGCACCGCCCAGGCCCGCAAGAAGGGCAAGGAATCCCCGGGCATGATGAACGCCATGAACGATCTGATGCCGAAGATCGAAGAAATGGTCACCAAAAGTGGTCAGGACATCAAGCGTATCCGCAATGGCATCCAAAACTACATGGGAGCCAATCGTAACATCGTCGGTGACACGGACACCAACAGCATGAAGCTGCCGCATGATTACAAATACCCGGATGCAAAGCCCAACGATCCGGTGGAGCCCAAGTTCATCATGTGGAGCAAGAGCGACAAAAATCTCCCTGCCTACAAGCAGAAGATGAAGTCCGCCGAGGAATTCCGCCCCGCCTTTGCCAAATGGGCCACGGACCCCAGCAATCCGCGTTTTGCCATGGCGATCGCCAACCGCATGTGGAAACGCGCTTTTGGTCAGGGCATTTCCGAGCCTGTGACGAACATTGATGATCCCAAGCAGTCGGTGAACCCTGAACTGCTGATCCATCTCGCTGAGGAGATGAAACGCGTGAAGTTCAGCATCAAAGATTTCATGCGCATCATTTACAACACCCGCGCTTACCAGTCCGAATCCACCAGCGAAAAGATCGCCATGGGAGAGCCTTACTACTTCCAGGGACCACTGCTTCGCCGCATGACCGCTGAGCAGGCCTGGGACTCCTACATGACCCTCGTTCTTGGCGAGCCGGACAAGTACACCAAGCCGCTTGATGACCTCTACAGCAAGTCCATCGACCTTGACCTAACCAATCCAAAACTCGATGCCCAGACAGTCCTCCTGAAGTACGACGCCTTCCGCCGCATGGCCGAAAAAGAACGCGCCATGATGGGCGGCGGTCTGGCCGACGCTGGCGGTGACATGATGATGGATGACAGCAAGAAATCCAAAGGCAAAAGTGAAGCCAAGCCCGCTGAGGCGATGATGGAAAATGCCACCATCTCCTACAATGGCATGGTTCTCCGTCGTGCTGCCGAACTTGAGCAACCTGCTCCGAACGGTCACTTCTTGATCGACTTTGGCCAGTCTCCTCGCGCCTTGATCGATGGCAGCGTCAAAACCGGCTCTGTCCCTCAGGTGTTGATGATGATGAACGGCAAAGCGCAGGAAATGCTCACCAGTTCGGATTCGCTCATCTTCCGCACGATGGAAAAAGTGAAGTCGCCGCCTGAAAAAGTTGAAGCGCTCTTTATCTCAGTCCTCAACCGCCGCCCTACCATGTCGGAAAAAGACATCGCCAAACGTGCCCTCTCCAGTGGCGACGACGGCTATGCCAACATGATCTGGGCGCTCATCAATACCCGTGAATTCATCTTTATTCAGTAGTAAACCACCCTCATCCAACAACGCGCAAAAATAATATTCTATGAAAACCGAATTGAATCGTCTCAATGATGTCTCGCGTCGCGAGTTCATGCTTCGCACCGCGAAGACCGCCCTTGGCGTCAGCCTGCTGCCAGTAGGCTCCTCCTTGGTCCGTGCTGCTGGCACCGCCGGCACCACTGGTCCAGGCACCCCTGGCTTCGGCAAGGCCAAGCATGTCATCTTCCTCTGGATGAATGGTGGTATGACCCACATCGACACCTGGGATCCCAAGGACGGTGCCACCAAGGGCCCGACTGACCCGATCAAGGCTGAGTCTGGTTCGGGCAATATGGACCGCCTGGGCGGCACGATGACGAAAATGGCCAAAGTCGCCAACAAGTTCTCCATCATCCGCTCCATGTCTTCCAAGACCGGCGTGCATGATCAAGGCACTTACGTGATGAAGACGGGCTATGAGCCACGTGGCACCATTGTTCATCCTTCCATGGGTGCTTGGGGTTCCCACTTCCTGGGCCGCATCAAAGGCGTCACCCTTCCGGACAGCGTCGTGGTGAACAGCGGCAACGCCTACCCAGGCGCCGGCTTCTTCCCAACCACAACAAGCCCGATTCCGATCTCCAACCCTGAGAGCGGCCTTCAGAACATCAAACCGACCACTTCGGATGACCAGTTCAAGAAGCGCATCTCCCTCATGGATGAATTCGACACTTCCTTCCGTAAAAAATTCCAGTCGGAAGAAGTGAAGTCCTATTCGGAGTTCTACGACGAAACCATGAAGCTCATGAAGAGCGAAGACCTCAAGGCCTTCGACCTCAGTCAGGAGCCTGCTGCGGTTCGTGAAAAATACGGTCGCAACAACTTCGGTCAGGGAGCACTCCTTGCCCGTCGTCTGGTTCAGGCTGGCGTCCGCTTCGTCGAAGTTCAATTCGGCGGCTGGGACATGCACAACACCATCGACACCGCAATGGGCAACACCGGCGCCACGATGGACAACGTGTTTGCCACGCTCATTGAAGACCTCCAGTCCAACGGACTGCTTGAGTCCACGATGATCGTCATGGGCTCCGAATTCGGACGCACGCCGGACATCAATGAGAATGATGGCCGCGACCATTACCCGCTCGCCTACTCCACCGTCTTCGCAGGCGGCGGCGTCAAAGGTGGCTTCGTTTACGGCTCCACCGACAAGGAAGGCCGCCGCGTTGCCGACAAGCAGGTCACTCCTCAGGACTTCTGTGCCACCATCGGGCACGGCATGGGCCTCCCAGTGGACGAAGTGGTCATGTCCCCCTCGAACCGTCCGTTCACGGTCGGCGACAAGGGCGTGCCGGTCACCGACATCTTCGCGTAATCATTCGAAGATCACCCGCCTCATTCAGAAACACCCGGTCGCGAGACCGGGTGTTTTTTTATGCACCCGACACTCAGGGTGCTCACCTTGAGCAAGCATTGACACAATGGTCCTAAAACCTACGAAGAGGCGGCTCTTTCCTAGTTGGTGGTTGCAGTCATGGTCTTGAACCAGCTTTTCCTGCTTGCGACACCCATGGAGCACCTGATAATGGCACCCCCTCCGGCCCAGCGTCAGAGCGCCCCAATAAAATGAGCAAATCCAGCCCCCAGACCGATCCCTCCTTTGAGGACGCCATGCAGCGTCTTGATGAGATCGTGGCGGGCATGGAGGACAGCCAGCTCTCGTTGGAGGAAATGATCTCCAGCTACGAGGAAGGCGTGCGCCTGCTCAAACTCTGCCGACAACGCATTGACGGTGCCCGCCGCCGTGTTGAACTCATCAGCGGCGATCTCGAGGGTGGAAAAGCCGCTCTCACGCCGTTTGAAGACACGGCGAACGACGAAGAATCCTCCGACGCTGCCGAAAAAACCCGCAATCAGCCCCGCCGCCGTAAAACCGCCGAAACTGAAGGCGGCGAAATCCGACTTTTTTAGACCTGTGGACACCCAACTGCCTGCCATCAACTCCCCCGCCGACCTCAAAGCCCTGCCGCTGGAGAAACTGCCCGAACTCGCGGAAAAAATCCGCCAGACGCTCATCGAAACCCTCAGCCAGACCGGCGGCCACCTCGGCCCGAATCTTGGTGTTGTGGAGCTTTCCATCGCCCTGCATCGTGTTTTTGACACACCCAAGGATCGCTTCGTCTTTGATGTCGCCCACCAAGGCTACGTCCACAAGATGCTCACCGGCCGTTGGGATCGAATCCACACCATCCGCCAGCACGACGGCCTGAACGGCTTCCTGCTCCGCACCGAAAGCGAACATGACTGCTACGGTGCCGGCCACGCTGGCACCGCCCTTGGCGCCGCCCTTGGCATGGCCACTGGCCGCGACCTCGCGGGTGGTGACGAACACGTCGTCTGCGTCGCTGGTGACGCCGCCTTCACCTGCGGCCCCGTCTTTGAAGCGATGAACAACGTCGCCGCGCACACCAAGCGCCTCATCGTCGTCCTCAACGACAACGAGTGGTCCATCGACCGCAACGTCGGTGCCATCGCGAAGTACTTCAATTCTATCGCCACCCATCCCGCGTACGCGAACCTGCATCAAAAGGCCGCCAAGCTGCTTGAGTTCATGCTCGGCGAAGACGCCCGCCGCATCGCCAAGAAGGTCGAAGACCACGCCAAAAACATCTTGCTCCCGCAGAGCCAGACGCCCTCGAATCGCAGCTCCCTCTTCGACGAATTCGGCATCCGCTACTACGGCCCCATCGACGGTCACAACATCCCGCTGCTCATTCAGACCTTCGAGTTCCTCAAAACTCAGGACGAGCCGGTGATCCTCCACATCATCACCGAAAAAGGTCGCGGCTACACCCCCGCGCTCAACGACCCCGGCAAATTCCACGGCCTCGGCAAATACAACAGCGAGACCGGCGAAACTGCCAGCAGCGACAAGCCCACCTACTCGCAGGTCTATGCCCGCAGTGTCACCGACTTCGCCAAGGCCGATGAAAAAATCGTCGCCATCACCGGCGCCATGCCCGGTGGCACCGGCTTGAGCGTCTTCAAAAAGGAAATCCCCGAGCGCTACTTCGACGTCGGCATCGCTGAGGAACACGCCGCGCTCTTTGCCTGCGGCCTCGCCACCCGTGGCTTCAAGCCCTTCCTCACCATCTACTCCACCTTCATGCAGCGTGCGTTCGACATGATCGTGCATGACATGGCCGTTCAAAATCTACCCGTCCGCCTCTGCATGGACCGTGGCGGTCTCAGCGGCGACGACGGCCCCACGCACCACGGCCTCTTCGACATCGCTTATCTTCGCGGCGTCCCCGGTCTCGTCCACATGCAGCCGCGCAACGAAGACGAGTTCGTGGACATGCTCTGGACCATGGCCTGCTACGAAAGCGGCCCCATCGCCATCCGCTACCCGCGTGGCAACGGCCCCGGCATCATGCCCAAAGACAAGCCCGTCCGCCTCGAAATCGGCAAGGCCGAAGTCATCGCCGACGGCAGCGACGTCGCCCTCATCGCCCTCGGCGACATGTTCCCCATCGCTGAAGCCGCCAAGAAAGAACTCGAAGCCAAAGGCCTCTCCGTCGCCCTCATCAATCCGCGCTGGATCAAGCCCCTCGACATGGCCTGCTTCGAATCCTTCGCCAAAAAAGTGAAAGTCGTCTGCACGCTCGAAGACCACGTCCTCCGCAACGGTTTCGGCTGCGGCGTCATCGAGCAACTCAGCGACGCCGGCATCCACACCCCCGTCGTCCGTATCGGTTGGCCCGACCAGTTCGTCGAGCACGGCACCCCCTCCGTCCTCCGCAAAAAACATGGTCTAAGCGTCGAAAACACCGTCGCCAAGGTGCTCGCTGCGTTAGGCAAAGTGTAAGCAGTTTTTGTCAGCGTCACCGAATTCAATCACTCTCATCTTGTCGAGGTGAGTGTGCCTTTGTGGATCTCTAATGGCATTATAAAAGGCCGATCATGATCACTTTCCC
>JAYVIO010000033.1:0-6214 GCA_043770175.1 Verrucomicrobiales bacterium
TTGCAGGTTGAGCGACTTGCCCTGGTGATCGGTGCTGGCAAAGCCGGAGCCGCTGGCGCTGATGAGCACGTTGTTGCGCACGATAGCCTCGCCCTGCACCTGCATGGTGCTGTCGGCGCTGCGGCGGCAGAGATTGCGCTCGATGATGTTCACCGGCTTGCCCGCCGTGCCATAGACGGTGATGCAGGGATAGTGCGTGTCGTGAATGTCGTTCTCCGCGATGAGATTGCCCCACGAGCCTTGTTTCACCTCGACGCCGTCGCCTTGCTCGCCTTTGCAGTCGTGAATGTGATTCAGCGCGATGACGCTCTCGCTCATGATGAACTGACCGTGGTTCGCGCCGAGATACATGCCCTCGCCATGACCGCCGCCGTGGTGGTTGTGATTGCGCGTGAGGAAGAGGCGGTGGGTGTTCGCGCTGTTGGCACTCAGGCAAACCTCGCCGGTATGATGGATGTGACATTGATCAATCCACACCTCGCTGCACTGACCGAGCCGCAGTCCGTGACTGCCGCCCGTGATCTCCACCCCGCGCAGGCAAAGATGATGCACCGGACGGCCCTGGCCGATGTTGAGGACGTTTTGTTTTGCATCGGGTCGCGTGAGGATCACCTGCGACCCTTCCTCCGCCACGATCCAGATCGGAGCCTCCGCCGTGCCGCTGACGCCGATGTCCCACATCCGCCCGACGCTGTAGGTTCCTGCCGCGATGACGAGTTGATCGCCGGGTTGAAGTGCCGCGACGGCTTTCACCAGCGCATCGCCATTCGGATCGGTGTGCTTGATCACGCGCTTCGGAGCGATGTTTGCCCAGTCCGGCGCGTAGCGGGTGTCTGCGGCAGATAGAGTGCAGATCAATGTGATCAGCAGGTTGGTGAGGAGTGTGAGTCGGAGGTGCATGGAGTGATGGATTGGTGCGCAACTTTCACTTTGCCGGCCTCGTCGCCAACATCGCCTCGATCTCCCCGGCGGTGAGTGTGCGGCGATGGATCTGCAAATCACGGAGCTGGCCGTTGAAGGGTCCGTTCATGCCGGTGCCGAGGCGCAAAGGTGCCTCGGTGTCGAGATTCCATGCGGAGGCATCGAAGCCGGTGCTCTCGGCGACTTGTTTGCCATCGACATGCAGCGTGAGGCGATTTGCGGTCTTCACGGCGGCGATGTGATGCCAGCCGCTGGGCAGCGCGTGATCCCACGAGACCTGACGGCCATGCCGGGCGGCCCAGACTTTGCCCGAGGGCAGCGTGGCGCAGAAGACCTCACCAGCATGCTCGGCCATGGTCCAGGCGCGGCGGTATTTCACATCAGGCGTGTGGTCGAGGCGCTGCCAGAGCGACCATTTGCCGTCGCCGTCATAGGCATGGACTTCGGCGAGCGGCAGGGTGCCGCCGATGAAGCGCCCGTTGTGCACCATCATGCCCATGACCTCCAACTCCTGGCCGAGCCTGCCGATGTCGGTCCAGCGGCCCACGTCTTCAAAACGATACACGCGGGCACTCGGCCACATGGAGACGTGCAGGCGGCCCTCATAGCGGGTGAAGGCGTAAGTCTGGGTGTCGTCGCCGATCTGACCGCAGTCCGTCCACCTTTCGCCATCGAAGCGATACACCCGCCCGCCGTCGTAGCTGCTGCCGTAGAGGAAGCCGTCGTGCACCGTGAGCGAAACGACGCGCCTGGGTCCCAGCGTGTCACTCTTGATTTCCGGGCCGATGGCATCCGGCAGCCGTGTCCACTGCGTGCCGCCCTCGTAGCGGAAGAAGCCTGCGGGTTTGTATAAGGAAGAGGCATAGAGCCGGCCCCGGAACACGACGAGTCCGCCGACGGCTTCGGTGTCCGGCAACTGGCCGCAATCGACCCACTTCGTCCCGCCGTCGAGGCGAAAGACACGCCCGCCGAGTTGTTGGTTTTCCGATTCCGGCAAGCTGGAGCCTGCCACGCGATACTTGCCCGTGCCCGCAGACAGCGAACCTTCAAAAGCAGCGAGTGCAGTGACGGAGTTGCAGCCGTCGAGCGTGCCGAGAGACGTCCAGCGGTCCGCGCCTTCGTAGCGATAGACCTGCCCGCTGTCGCCCGCTCCTGGCTCGCAGGTTCCGGCGTATAGCGCGCCCTCATGAGTCGCCATCGCAAAGGCAAACAACGCCTTTCCCGGCCGTCCGCAGTCCCGCCACGTGCTGGGTTTGTCATCGTCGATGCCGAACTGCAAATGACGCCAGTTCGCCACGTTCGAGGTCACGCCCGGGTTGCTCTTCAGCGTGAGATGAAAGCCGCGCCGCTTCTTTGCATCGTATTGGCTGATCAAATCACCCGTGAGACGGTCCACCACATCCGCCCTCGCCCAGACCGAGATGGAAAAGTCGCCGGTGCCGAGTTTCGGTGCCTGGTCAGCGGGGATGACGAGCGGTTGATCGAGCTGCATCCACGTCTGCGCGGTAGGTTCCGCTCCGGTGGCGCTGTTGGCGAGGATGAGAGCGAGAAAGACTTTCGTGTGTTTCATGATTGGGAAACTGATTGGTGAGGAATCGCTCACATTGCTGATGCAACGATACTCAACTACGCGGGCCGGGGAAGATGTTTTGCCCATTGTTCGTTGCGTTCACCTCAGCGTTGTAAATGCCGCCGCCCGATGGAGCGAACCATCAACCACCGATTCATACTCGAATCCGTGCACAACAAGGCGATGCCAAAAATGTCAGTCGCGCCGGGAGCACCACCCAACTTCGGGCACATCGCACGTCACGGTGTCTTCAAACCACTGAGCGGCTCGGCGAGCATGATTTCCCACGCGAACTGCCGGAGCAGCGGGCCGTGATTTTCGTGCTGGATGCCGTATTGCTTCGACCAGCCGTTGTTGCCAAGACCGTGCAGTTCGCGCGAGTCGCGGTGGAAAACGGCGTCGTCGCGACAGAGATTGCGATCATCGTCGTGGTGAATCCTATCGTCTTCATGCGATCGATCGAGCAATGAACACCTACTTCGCAACTCGCGCTGGCTTCGCAGCGAGCGTCGTTTTCGTCAGCGCGCTGGGCTTGTCGATGCCGAGAGCTTTTTTCACCGCGCCGTGCCATTGGCGGGTGTCGATGTCGTTAGTAAACGCATACATGCCTTCGTCGGGGCCGGCCCAGTCGCGGTGTGCGAGGAGCATTTGCTCGCGCTGCTCGCCGAGTTCGTAGCTGCGCTTGAGCAGGGCATCGCGCTCGATGGGGTTGTCACGGGTGGCTTTCACCGCAACGGTGAATCCCATCTTCACGCCGAGTTCGGTGAGCTTTCGGTAGTTCTCCAACAACTCGAGCAGCACGCGCGTGTAGTCCTGGCCGAAGCGGTGGAACTTCACGCGGTCGGCGTATTCGCCAGCAGGTGCCTTGGCTTCAGCTGCCTTGAGATGTTGCTCCGCTTCCTCGATGGCGCTCGGCGGGATGAACCTGCCCCAGGAGGCGATGAGGTTGGCGTAGGCGAGGCCGGTGGCATCGATGACGCGGTCGCGTTTGGAGAAGTTGGCATCCAGCGCGCGGTTGTAGGTTTCAAAGTAGGCTTCCATTTCCTTCGATACGGGCCCGTATGCCGACTCGTAGAAGTCGCGCATGAGCTTCGTCGAATCGCGCTTCGGGTCCCACATCATATGCGTGATGGCCCACATGTTCGGAGCCTGCGTTGCGAAGGATTTGCTGCCTTCGCCATAAGCCGCGACGAATCCGAGACGGCTGCCTTCGGCGAGGTTGTTAGCGATTTGCCGGTCGTGAATCCACGGCAGATCGAGGAAGTAATGGCTGCCCCAGCCTTCGCGAATCACCATTTTCGCATCGAGCTTATGGAAGCCGGACACTTCCTCACGCCACTCGCGCAGGTTCTCGGGATCGCGGTGCGCGGCGCATTGGAAGGCGAAGGAAACATACAGGTTGGGCTCCAGCTTTGCGATCTTCAGCGGCGGCTTGTGGTAGTAGGTGTAGGCAAACATGCCGCAGCCCTTCGCCGGATTTTTCTCTCGCACGCGCCGCGCCACTTCGTTGGCATACGTGAACATGCGGTCGCTGAGTTGCGGCGTCTTCTTGTCATAGGACAGCACGCCGGGCACATCGAGAGCGGTGCAGCGCTCGCACTGGCAAAAACCACCGCCATCGCTCGGTGAGATGTTCATGATGTCCGACTTGCCCTTGAGCACGTAGTCCACCATGCGCGCGATGACTTCGGGGTTGGTGGTGCACATCTGCGGCGGACGGCGTTTGCCGCCCACAAGTGCAAACCACTCTGGATGCTCGTTGAACGTCTTGTCATTTCTCAAATCGAACGCGTCCCCCCAACTGTGTCCGAAGATCGCCGACTTCACCCAGCCAAGTCTCGCACGTCGCATCCATTGGCGTGCGGCGGTGTGGAAGGTCTTGGTGTGATAGGTGCTCGGGTAGCCCATTTGGATCGCGCGAATCTCGAACCCGGGCGTCCGCCGCTCATCAAGCGCAGGAACCTTTGCTTCCGCGTTCGAGGGCACATGCTCGCCGAACTCACCCGGCCAAAACCAGCGCACGCCGAGTTGATCCTCGAGCAAGGTGTAAACCGCGAGCATGCTCCCCGCCTCCGTGCCGATGGCCCAGGGATCGCCCTCCGCATCGCTCCCCGCGAGCACCAGACCACTCGGCACTGTGCGCAGCATCCACTCCTCCATCTTCCAAGGCTTTGGCGATTTTCCGAGCGCGATTTCCGCCGCCCCATCGCCCA
Organism: Verrucomicrobiales bacterium; assembly: GCA_043770175.1. Taxonomy (GTDB): domain Bacteria; phylum Verrucomicrobiota; class Verrucomicrobiia; order Verrucomicrobiales; family Verrucomicrobiaceae; genus Prosthecobacter. The sequence continues at coordinate 4,705 of JAYVIO010000033.1, forward strand.
CGAAGAACGAAGGACCTGTGGATTTCGAGAGCGTAAAGACACTCGTTTTCATGGTCGCAACCTTTTGACCCGTGATCCGACCCACATAACTCGCGAGTTCATCCGCCGCAGCGCGCTGCACCGCGTTGGCATCATCCGCGATGACGATGCGCTGGAAATCCGCCAGTTTTTGCTCTCCGAGAGCATCGGCGGCGAACAGTGACAACGACCACAGGCCGACGACGAGAGTGAGAGTGTGTTTCATGGAGAGGATGATGGGTATTGTTAGAAAGAGGGCGCGTGCACATTCCTTTCGGAGATTGTGCTGCCGCTCGATGCGCTGAAAACGATAGCCTCGTTTCCCCGCAGTCCGAGACGCGCTTGGGACACTATTGGTTCACCCGTCGCGCCTCCGAGATAGCAAGGTCATCGAACTGCGCCGACGGCCCGGCGACGGCGAAGTAGAAGTCGCTCTTCATGGCGTGGGCGATGCCGGAGGATTTGAGGTAGGCGACGGGTTGGTCGTCGAGAGACACGCGGAGTTCGTCGGCGATGAGTTCGATGCGCACGCGATACCATTTCGCGGGGTCGATCTTCGTGGGGAAGCCGAGGGTGCGGCCTTCGACGAGTTTGTCGGCTTCGGCTTTGCGTTTCGGATCTTTGCGCATCTCCTCGATGTCGTGTCGCAGACGTGCCTTGTCGTCGGCGAGGAAGATACGGCCGGGCAGGAAGCTCACGCGGCAGATGTGACCCGCATGGCCGTCTTTGTAGTCCTTGTCGTTGAAGACGGCGTTGATGCTCTTCGCGCGGTCGAAGCGCATCTTGAATTCGACGATGACATCCTTGCGCCCGACTTTCACAAAACCCACGGCGCTGTGTCCGGGACCGGTTTGGCCGCCATGGAGAACGCCATCGGTGATGCTGAATGTGGGCGTGCCGATGCGCCAGTTGCCGCCGAGTTCGGCGCGGTTGAAGTCATCGGAAAAAATGGATTCGCCTTTCGTGGCGAGGGCTTGCGACGGAATGTCGGCGGCGCACGCAAGGCCGGAGTGCAGGGCAATGAGGGCGATGAGTGTTCTTGGGTTCACGGGCGGCTGCGTTTGATTTTGCGGAGCTGTTCGAGGCGCTGCTGCATCTCCTGCGCGCGCTGCGGTTGTTGCGGGGCGAGGTTCTTCGTTTCACCGAGGTCGGTGGCGAGATCGTAGAGTTGGGCGGGCGTGGGCTCGGGCGTTTTGCTGGCCGCGGTGGGACGGCCGGGCGAAGCGGGGAGATATTTCCAATGGCCCACTCGTAGCACCATCTGGCCGACGCCTTGCTCGACGAGATGATCGCGGCCGGCGGGCGATTCGCCGAGCAGCGCGGGGAGAATGTCGAAACTGTCGGGCGCATCGGCGTCGGCGAGCTTTTGCCCCGTGAGTGCGGCAAGGGACGACAGCAGATCGATCTGGCCCACGAGCGCGTCGGACGTTCCCGGCTTCACGCGGGCGGGCCAACGCACGATGAATGGCACGCGGGTGCCGCCCTCGAATGC
>JAYVIO010000034.1:0-2351 GCA_043770175.1 Verrucomicrobiales bacterium
CGACGGCCTTGTGCAGCGACTCACGAAGGACAAACCCAAGTTTGCGGAGCGGCAGCAAAAGCTGCTCAAAGAACGCTATGATCTTGCGGACAAGCCCGCAGATGGCGTGACGATGTCGAACGGCAAGCCGGTGCAGGCCGGTGTGCGTGTGAAACTTGCGGCGGGATCGACCTGGGACAAGCTCGCGACACTGACACCGACGGAGATCAAAGACAAGAACCTGTGGCCTGAGGGTTTCTTTCCTCTGCCGCATCCGCATCATGAAGCGGGCGGCATGATCTTCCCGCAGCCACAGATTGATGAGATGAAAAAGCAGACCGCGCGCGACCTCACGCGCTTCGATCTCGACTACGATCTTCCGCAGCACCTGCTGCCGGAGTTTCCCGCACCGATCTATCTGACCACGCGGCCCGACCTCGGTGATGTGTCCCAAGGCAAGCTCGTCACGCTCACGAATTATCATGGCTTGTTTAAAGCAGCCTTGAATCCCAAGCAGCTTGAAGGTCTGCGGCTGCTCGTCACACCGTTTCCGCAGCAGCAGTTCAACTCTACCGACGACCGCCGCAGCCTCCATGCGCACGCTGGTGTCACCTGCTTTGATTGTCACGCCAACGGTCACACCAATGCCGCCACTCACACCGTGGGGGACATTCGTCCGAATGAGCACCGCCACCGCATCGACACGCCCACACTGCGCGGTCTGAACATTCAACGGCTGTTCGGTTCACAGCGCGCGCTGAAAACGGTGGAGGACTTCACGGAGTTCGAACAGCGCGCCGCCTACTTCGATGGCGACATTGGTACGGCGGCCACCAAAGGCATCAATCCGCTCGAGCGCGGCAGCCAGGCGCATTTCATGGCCGAGTTTCAGTCACTGCTCGACTTTCCGCCCGCGCCCAAACTCACGGTGTTTGGCAAGCTTGACCCCGCCAAGGCCAGCGATGCGGAGAAGCGCGGTGAGGCGCTCTTTCATGGCAAAGCCCAGTGCGCCACCTGTCACTCGCCACCGTACTACACTGACAACTCGATGCACAACCTTCAGGTCGAGCGGTTCTTCAAGGAGAAGATGATCAACGGCCGCAAAGCCAGCGCCGACGGTCCCATCAAGACCTTTCCGCTGCGCGGCATTAAAGACAGCCCGCCCTACCTGCACGACGACCGGCTGCTGACACTGGAAGACACGGTGGAGTTCTTCAATCTCATCCTCGGCACCCAGCTCGTTGCGGACGAGAAGCAGGATCTGGTCTCATTTCTGCGCTGTCTTTAACCCTGTCAGGGCTTTGGCGTTGGTGCTTCAGCGCAACGGTCTGCGCCGCCTTGCTGCACAAGTCATCGCACGTCTCGGCTGAGGCTCAGCTCAAGCTGGGCCAATCGGCTGAGTCTGTTTCAGGCTTGGAGGTGGTGGTCTGGTAGCACAGTTCAAACGCTTTGAGCAAGCCGAGTCCCAGCAGGACGGGCGGCAGCAGCGCCACGACAAGTGTTGTGAGCGGGCGCACCATGGCGCGCGTGGGCAGTAGTTTCAGCAGCAAGCCGGTGCCCATGGCGGCGACGACCGCTTTCGTCGGCTCATGACGCACATAGGCTTCCGCCCGCTCAAGGGTGCGCTGAAGGCAGAGCTCGGCGGGATGTGGTGGCTCACGATCATTCATGGCAGGCGATATGAGTTGGGTGTCAGCGCCCTCCGCGTGCGGATTGCGATTTCGGGCTGGCCTTCAACTGGCGGATGCCACGATCTTCCCGCAGATCTTTGGACTGCTTGAAGTTGTTGTCATGCTTGCGCGGCCGGTTGGCGGTCTCGCTGTGGTTGGCTCCGAGCTTGCGTGGCAGCGGCTTCGCTGCGGCTTCAGGAGCGGTTTCGTTCGTGGCTGTGCTCGTTGTTTTCATGGTCGTGGACTCAACTTAGCGGATGATGGCGCGGTGGCTTCTCGTGGTTTGGTGATTGCTGAGCGGATCATGTGCTCATGCATCAGCAAAGGCGCCGATTTATGTTTCGCGGTCGTGATGCCAAGATCCGCGCAGCGTTCGTTAGCATATGGGGTGAACAACCCATTTCATGCTCTAGGATGCTGCGTTTAGCTGTGCGAAATAGATTGCCGTTCCATTCCATGAACACGCTCAAAACCATCCTTGTCGCCGTGGACTTCTCCACCGGATCACGCAGTGCTCTTGAACAGGCGGCACGCATCGCGGGCCTGAATGGCGCGAAACTGCAGGTGCTGCATGTCGTGGATGCCGCCGCCGTTGCGGCGCTGGCGGCCAGCCGTGAGGAAAACTATGAGACTCATGCGAAGACAGCGACCGAGGGTGCCAGTGCCGCGCTCACACGCTGGATGGCGCAATCCACCGCGCCG
>JAYVIO010000035.1:0-18561 GCA_043770175.1 Verrucomicrobiales bacterium
TCGGCGTGGACGACTTCCTTGTAGCGGTTGAGCGAGAGGTCGTAGCCCTGCGCGGCGAGGTCGGCCTTGGGCACGCAGAAGCTTTGCGCGGTGCGCGGGTTCTGGTGCTTGGCTTTGTCGCGCTGCTTCCAGCGGGCGAGGATGTCGGGCAGGTTGTTCTTCGCGTGCTCCTCGGCGGTGAGCGCGACTTTCGGCACGGGGCCGAGCTTTTCCTCGGGCAGCAGGGGCGTGCGTTTGTCATCCAGGCTCCAGCCGTCGGCCTCCACGTCGTAGAACCAGACGTGGTCGGTGCCGCCGGAGTTGGTCTTGGTGAAGAGGAGGATGGCGGTGGAGACGCCGGCGTAGGGCTTGAACACGCCGCCGGGCAGGGAGATGACGGCGTCGAGCTTCTGGTCCTCGACGAGGATGCGGCGCAGGGTCTTGTGCGCGTTGGACGAGCCGAAGAGGACGCCGTCGGGCACGATGACGGCGGCGCGTCCTCCGGGCTTGAGCAGGCGCAGGTAGAGGGCGAGGAAGAGCAGTTCGGTCTTCTTCGTCTTGACGACCTGGAGCAGATCCTTGGCACAGTTCTCGTAGTCGAGCGACCCGGCGAAGGGGGAGTTCGCCAGGATGAGGGTGTATTTTTCCTCCTCGCCCGCGTGGTCCTGCGCGAGGGAGTCGCGGTAGCGGATGTCGGGATTCTCCACGCCGTGCAGGAGCATGTTCATGCTGCCGATGCGGAGCATGGTGTTGTCGAAGTCGAAGGCGTGGAAGAGGTCGTGGTGGAAGTGTTCTTTGAGCTTGGCGTCGCGAAAGATTTCCGGGTGGTGCGCGCGGAGGTATTCGCCAACCATGACCGGGAAGCCACAGGTGCCGCTGGCGGGATCGCACATGATGTCGGTGGGTGTCGGTTCGAGGAGTTCCACCATCAGCGCGATCTCCTGGCGCGGGGTGCGGAACTGGCCGTTCGCCCCGGCGCTGGCGATCTTCCCGAGCATGTATTCGTAGAGGTCGCCCTTGGTGTCGCGGTCCTCCATGGGCACGCCGTCAATCATGTCCACGACCTTGGCCAGTAGCGCGGGGGTGGGGATGGTGAAGCGCGCGTCCTTCATGTGGTGCGCGTAGGTGGAGTCGTCGCCGCCGAGTGTGCGCAGGAAGGGGAAGACGTGATCATTGACCAGCTCGAACATTTCCTTGGCTGCGAAATGCTTGAAGCGGCTCCAGCGCAGGTCGTCGTAGGCGCGGCCTTTCGGGTCGTTGCCCTCGGGGAAAACGCGGCGTTCCAGTTGCTTGAGCTTCAGGCGGGCGGCTTTGTTTTCCTCCAGCGTGTGGATGTCGTCCAGACGCTTCAAGAACAGCAGGTAGGTGATCTGCTCGATGACTTCGAGCGGATTGGAAATGCCGCCGGTCCAGAAGGCATTCCAAAGGGCATCGATTTTACTGCGTAGGTCGCTGTTGAGCATGTGTTGTTAAGAAACGGAAATTTTGACTGGAACGATTTGCGGTCAGATGCGCGAGGATTCGAGGACTTTCTTCAGTAAATGCCGGTGGCAGTGAGATTCCTGTTCAGCGCAGTTGCACATGAGAGTGACGGACTGGCGGCGGGCGAGTTCCCTCAACAGGCGCAGCGTGAACTTCTGGCCGTAATTTTTGATGCGTGGATTATGACGATCCATGCCAGAGGACTCAAAGAGCTCCGATTCGTATTGTTGGGCAAAATCCTCCCACTCGATGCGCCCTGCCTGATACGACTTCAGCAGCCGCTCACTTGGCCCCAGATTGGCCATCCAGACGCTGTAGCGAGTGCCTGGGCAAGCCCGAGGGATGTAGCGCGTCACAAGCACACGCAGGCCATCGCCTTTGCGATCCATGGGGGTCCAGACAGATTTGGTGCGGATGGCAGGCATGGTCGTGAAATTCAATTAATAAGCCTTGATCTCTTCATTTCCGCTACCAATTCAACGGCCAACTCCACCAGTGCAAGGGCCACGCCTTGCGTGACAGGTTGGTCTTTCGGTAAGTGAGCGGCGTAGTTGCCGAGGTCATGGATGGAGCTGAAGAGGACGCCGATGACCCTGGTCATCTTTGGATTGGTGTAACCCGTCTCAGGACGGGAGAGTGCATCCACCGCTCGGGCGTTGTGGGAGCGGTAATTGTCGCCATTCCATTTAAATCCGGTAATCGGCGGAGATGTTGTCAGCTTCGGGAATGGCTGTCCAACAAGGCTCTCGATGACTTTTGCGCCCTCGTCTTCGATCAAACGAAGGCCGCCGTTCATGGCGAAAGAAGGGTGGTCGAGATTCTCGATAATCTTCGCGACGTGCCGAAACAAGGGATGCTGGCTGAAACCAGACACGGTCCTCAGCCTGAGCCGCAACGCATGTGCCGTGTTTTTGAAGTAAGCGTCTTCATCTCCAAACAACGCCTTCATCGTTGACTCACCTGGCCGCGACACTTCAGCCAGCCGGGCGATCATCTGGCAGCTTTGTTCCAGACGATCATTGCGCCCAACGCGCACTAAGCCCCGCGACAGCAACGCCTTGCGGGCTTGGGGTGTGGTGCGGCTCGCCTCGTCAAGTGTGGACAGTGCTTCACGATGGTCGAGTGGAAGCTCATTGAACACTGCCACAACTTCACTTGCCAAATCTCGCACGAGGTTTGCGGCCAGCGCGCTAACCTGCTCTCCCCGTGCCCCGTCGTTCAGTCGCGAGAGGAGCATGGCGAGCAGTTTCGGATGGCCTCCGGTTTGACCCAGCAACTCAGACTGCGCGGCCTTGTCGAAGCCGCTGGCTCCGCATGATGCAGACTCCAGCCAGTCGTTGAGTTCGATGGCGTCCACGGGCGGCAGAGAAATGGAATCTCCGAACCGCTGAAAGAACAACGAACCCCTGGATTGCGGGTCCAGCAAGATGTCGCCGAGTTCATCACAACTCGCGGTGATAAACTGCACCCCCCCGCTGTCGATCAGGCTGTTGAGGTTGTTCCATGCGCCTTCATCCACCTGGGAATTGAGGGCAAGATCATCCAGGCCGTCGAGGATGATGAGCATTCGGGCGTTCTCATTTGCCAGCCCCTTGCCGAGGTCGTAGAGCGTGTGCCACGCACTGGCACCCCCCTCGCTTTTGGTGAACTCCTTCCAATCTTCGGAGATCAAGGGATCGGTCTCCATCTTCTTCAGGATGCACCTGAACAAAGCTTCATTGTCGGCGAATCTCTCATGCCGCACATCACAGAGCGCGACACCCAAAAACCGTTTTCTCAGCTCGGCTCGCGCAACAAGTGCTCGGAGGAAACAGGTCTTGCCCATGAAGCTCGGGCTGACGACCGACACGTTTTCACCTCGATCTAGCCGTGCCAGTGCCAGGGCAAGTTGCGTCTTACGACCCAGACCGGGGAGTTGTTGTGTGCGAATGTTGGTGTAGTGATCAGCCATAACTTTCAATAACCAGTTTCAATGGCGGCTTTCCGGAGCTTGTCGTAATCCTCGTTCTGCAAGAGCCACCGTGACAAAAGCGGGATTTCGATGGAGTACTGCTTGGTTGAGTCTGAGATCTTTTGCCCCACCACTTCCAGATCAATCAGGTTCGCAAGGGCTTCGTCCAACTCTTCATCTGGCGTCATGAGTGACTCCTCCGCCAACCTCTCCTGAAGCAATCCAAACGTGATGGGAGTCGAGCTTTCGCGTTCCATCAGATTGAGTGTCAGGCCGACGAACTGATGATATGAAGACTGCACGGCGCTCCACAGCACCTTAAAGTGTTCGTAATCGCGCGCCTTTTCCGCAGCAACCTCCTCCACCATGGCCTTGGTGATCAAGCGAGTTTCCGCCCGCTCGGTGCAAAGATCAAACAAGCGTGAGCAAAAGGTCTGGACGATGCGAGGCTGGCCGGCGGTCAAATGAGCGATCATTTCCACCGCCTCTGGAGTGTAAGTCAGCCTTCCTGCCACCGGTTTGGTGATCAGGTCGCGCACCGAGTCAGTATCCAGTCCGCGGAGGATTATCGGATCGCCAATGCCGAAGAGCACGTTCCAGTACTGCTCCCTCAGGCGTCGGATCTTTCGCGAGCCAGTTAAAATGCCGGCCATCTGGTTATAGGTCTGGAAGAGATGCCGGATGTTTTCGGGAACCTGGTCACTGGTGACACCGGAATCAATGCCCTCCTGAAGGCGGTCAAACTCATCGATGACCATCAACAGCCGACGTGGTGCCATCGCTTCGAGGCACTGCTCCAGGACAATGCGGAAGTGCTCGTACGGCGGCCCGGACTCGAAGAATGGCCGGAGCAGCGATGTCGTGCGGCGATGCAATAGGACAGGACGCCACGATGGGTCAAAGTTGCCGATGCTTTCCAGTTCAAGCGTAATACCGGCACTGACGACCGACTCGACGACCGACTTTGCCAGGATGAAAAAAACTTCACGCGTGGGTACACCGCGCCCGCTCGGCCCATTCCCGTCCGTCACACCCTCGCCGCTCTGGAAGGTGCAATAGGCCGACACCCATTCAGCAGGCAGGTGATGGCGGTTGAAGTGATGAATCAGCGAGGTTTTGCCGGTGCGCCGATTCCCTTCAATGAGCAGAACAGTACTGGCAGACGGTTTGCGCAACTCAGCGAGGATACGCTGAATCTCCGCCTTGCGACCAAAGAAAACACGGTCTTCATCCCCCTGTAGCGTTCGCGCATCCACATATGGGTTCACACCGAGTCCTTCGACCGTGATCTCTTGTAAAGGCACCGCCTGAACCGACAATTCCACTGTTCCGTGCACCGGATGTCCATCCATGCGCTTCCCATTCCATTCGACGGACAAAGGATAATTGCCTGCGGAATTCGCAGTAAACGGCACGGGAAGGTCCCAAACGCCTTTTGGAGTGAGAAGGGGGGTTTGGACTTGTATGCTTCCGATTCGAGCATGCACATCCCGGAGCGACAATGCGCCGAGATTAAGGATGCTGGCGGTGAGTATCGTGGGTTTTGCGACAGGAACGCTGGCAGGATTCAGCGTGGATTGGATTTTGATGTCCTGCAGCAGCGATTGAAGGGTCCGATGGGCCGTGGACCTGACGGCCTCCAGAAGCTTCTCGGCCGCTTCCCTTGCGGCATCCTCAACAAGCCGATTGGTTGCGGCCACGGATTCGTCGATTCTCCTGAAATGGAGGCTTCTGATTTTAGCCTCCAGTTGTTGCCGAACGGCGGTAAAGCCAGATTGCCATACGTGGAGTGCGCTGAAACGGTCGCGTTCATCAGGCAGGGCGAGCACATCGTTCAGTTCCTGCATGTTTGCCGTGACCGCGATCCACCACTCTGAAAGTCTGCCGACGGGCTTCTGGGATTTGACCGCTTCAAGCAGTTGTTGCCACGAATTGGCGCTCTGCTCCTTGGATACCAATGCCAAATCTTCTCGGATCCTGAGGAATGCCAATACCGAAGCGTCATCTTGCGGACCTTGCGAAAGCACCTCCGGCAAAGTTTCCAGTGGATGCCCAGCGATTAAATGCTCCGCAATCGAAAGCTGGACGTGGGCGGGGGCCAGAGGTACCGGTACTTTGGCCAGGATCTCTGTCTTCAGAAGGGAAATGACCGAACCAGATGCCTGGGCGGCAATCCACTCTTGGTAAGGCGGGCTGGATAGCAGGTTCGCCAAAAACATACTCGACGCCACCCCCTCCCTTTTTTTGGGCCTGACGATTGCAAGTTGGCTCGAAGCCACCACGCTTTGTTCGGACTCTTCGCCAAAGAAACTGGACATACCAACGTAGCGGTTGACTCGTCCGATGGTTCCTGTGCGGGACACAATCACGTCGTTATCCTGAAGGATCGCACTTCGGCGCACCTTTTGGGCCGCATCGGGGAGCAGGAACAGTTGTGGCTTCCGCGGAGTCGGGACCTCAAGAAAATCTGGTCTTTTTCGCGAAAGATCTCCAATGCGCAGTACTCCGGTTCGTTTTTCGTAGTTGGCGTCAGCCAGCATTTGTTCACGGCTGGCCACTGTCATTTTGCTTTCATACACCATTCCGGAAATGATTTCTGCTACTTCACCAAGAGGAACTATCGTCACACCGGGCATTTTTGCTGCGAGTGCTTCCAAGCCCCGCTGCAGGTTGTCGTTCGCAATGTGGTAGGTGAGTTGGCAGTCCTCGGGATCGAGATCAGCCACTTTCACGTAACCTGTTCCGCTCGTCCTCAACGTGGAATGCAAAGTGTCAGAGCTTGCCCCCGCGCTGCCGCTCATGCCCAACAGGGCCGCGTCTTCGGCGGCAAAGCCGGATTCGTCGGACAACGCGGTGGTTTGCATGCCCTGAAGGCGTGCAGCATCTTCGACTTCCTCGACGCCTTGAACCCGGCGCAGCACGGTCGAAATAGCTTTGCGATGTGAGCCTTTTGGCGCGTCGCTCCAGCCTGCAAAGCGAGGCTTCAGGAATCGCTCACCAACGAAGAGGAAATGAGATCCAGGGCCCGCCCGCCGGAGGTAGAGAAGAGTCGTGCCGATAGCTGTGCCCTGGTAGGCTTTGCCGGAAGGGATTTCGAGCACGGCATCCATGTGCCACTCTTTGAGGAGCCAGTGCCGTAGTTGAATAGCGCCCTTGCCCGACGAGAAGTTGAACGACCTCGGCATGAGTGCCACGGCATGCCCGTCATGTTTCAGGAAGCGCAGGGCGTTCTGGAGCGCGGCATATTCTGCACGACGAGTTGGCACGGGTAGATCGGCCTGCTCAGAAGGCATGGTAACGCCAAATGGTGGTGTGGTGATGACCCAATCGAAGACGGGTTCGGGCTGCACGATGTTGAGCGCGGCGATTCGCACGTCAGGTTCGTCCACTTCACAGGCCAGCAACGTTGCCCAGGCTAGGAGGCCGTTCGGCGAACTGGCGGTTACCACGGTAATTCCGTGTCTGGCTGCGGTTGTACGGTCGCCCAAGGCGTCTATCTTGGGCAGGCACTGGAGTGCTTCCATGAGCTCCCAGAGCAGCACACTTTGACTGTCCGCCATCATCAGGATGCGCTGATGTGGCTGAAAGCGGATGGACTGCGTGATGAGTTCCTGCAGCTCCAAAGTGGTCTGTCCCATGTTATAGCGGCGTCTCTTTTGGAGTTCCCAGAGCAGTTCCCTCCACTCGCCACTAAACCAGCGAGCAAAGGCACCGTGCTGGCTGAGATCGTATGACGACAAGATTTGAGCCGCGAGTTTAAGCGCGTTGTGCTTCGGATCGGAAGTTGTCACGAACCGAACCTGCGGGCGGATGAAGCGAGTGGGCCTCAATGGCCAGTCCTGTTTCTGATTCGCATTGGCCTCCAGCCATGAGACAAGGAGGTCAATCCCCCCATCAAGCCAAGCTCTTATCCAAGTGTCTTGAGAGCGCCCGTCAACTGCGGGCTCCTCGCTTTCCAATTTCGTCCGTTCCAAGGCATCGCGCTCGTCCAGCATGGACAAGATACCCAGTGTCGCGAACGCGGTCATAAAATCGCCATAGCCCACTTCTTGTGCCCGAAGGAAGCGCGGCCATTCGCCTGGGCTGGTGGGGGGAATGATCTTCTTTCTGATGGAAGGCTCGGCTGGCATAAGTGGATCTTTAACATCACCATCATGCACCAATTGAACTATGCACGCCAAGCATTAGAATGCATGATCCATAACTTTTAAGATATGATTCCAGATCTTTTCTCCCAAACCGGTCTATCCATGGAACGTCTATGGGCATTTTGCCTGATCGTTGATGCCGGTGGATTCACCAAGGCTGCCAAGGGCGATGCTTCGAAGCAGCCGCTACTGAGCAGACAGCTAAAGGAATTGGAGGGATTCTTTGGAGTGGAGCTTGTGCACCGAACAGGGCGCGGGGTGAATCTGACGGAGCCAGGAAAGGAACTCTACACACTGGCGAGGGACTACTTCGCCGCACTCGGCGATTTCAAAAACCGATGCACCGACACACCAACTTCCCTGACAGTCGGGGCAGGGGACAGTGTGATACAATGGTTGATCCTTCCTCGACTTGAACAAACGCGAAAAGCATTGCCCAACGTGAATCTACGACTTCTGAATTTGCCGACACAGGAAATCGTGCAGCGGCTGGCAAACGGTGAGATTGATCTTGGCATCGTGCGCCGGGGCGAGGCAAAGGACCGACTCAAATCATTGCGGCTAGGCCGCATGGACTTCGCACTCTTCGTCGCGAAGAAGTCGGTGCCCTCTGGAAAGTCGGCTGAATGGAAAGAGGTTTTGAAACGTTGTCCTTTGGCTGTCCTTGAAGGTGCCGGAGCTTTTCGCCAAGAACTCCAAACCGCCGCCATAAAAGCTGGAGCAACGCTTCGCAACGAGGTCGAATGCAGCTCATTCCCTGCCGTTGCAAGAGCCGTTCAATCAGCAGGACTAGCAGCGATACTGCCTCTTGGCGCAGCGCATGAATTACCACCGCCAGTTTACGTGCAAATAGCATTGCCGTGGGCGAGCCCACTAGCCCGCGAACTCGATCTCATTTGGAGCCCCCGAGTAGCCACCATCCGGCAGACCGTGAGCGATGCAGCACACACTTTATGCGGTATCTTGCGCGCTTGATACCGATACCGAAGGTGGGGAACTGCCTCAAGAGTTCGTCAGTGTCTTACAGGGGGTGGTACATTTGTGCGGGTGCGGGCACATTTTCTGCGGAATTTCTTCCCCTTGCCCGGCTGAACGGGGCGGCAAAGCGACAGTGCTGAGGCCGCCGGAGCTCAGGCAGCGGGAGCGTGAGGGGCTGTCCGGGATGTTGAAGGGCAGCGCATGAAGCATTGCTGGTGTCATCACCTCTGCAATGATTTTACGATTTGCTCAATGTCATAATGCTCCACGCCCCGCGACGAAGGGAAGATTTGGACCGGAATAATGCTCAAGTGCCCCTGGCATTAACGCCCATCATGCGCTGAATTGGCTTCATCCTTGATTCTCAATGTCCCTTGATCAAATCATCAATGATCTCACAGCAAAGCAGGAGGCAGTGTCGCTCTGCGAAGTGGCTGACGATGGCAGTTGTCTGCGTATCTTGGTAGAGCTTCAACAAGTGCGTCCCCATGAGGTGAGTGCTGCTTTGCAGCAGCGCCAGCACGAGTTTGGGTTGAGGCTGCTGCTGGCAATCATTCATGCGGCGCGGCGAGAGGCTACCGAGGGACAGATTTGGCCGGCAGTGCGAGCTGGGCTGAATCTTTCCGCACCGGTTGCGGACCTTCTGTTTCACGGCAACGGGCAGCCACGCGCGGAGGTTAAGGCGCTGATTGAAAAGACCTGCCGACACTTCTGCCTGCGACACATTTTTGGGCAGGATGGGACTCAAGAGTGGTTCGGCTCGATCTACCTCCAGTTTGGATTCACTCAGCGCGGCTTTTCCAAGATGCTACCGGAGTGGCTGATGGGCTACAATCAGCCGAACACGATTGGGCGGCTGCTCGATGACACTGAACTCAAGAGCGAGTCGTTCAGGAAATTGTGGGAAGCATTATTGTCGTTTCGGCGCGGTAACGAATCTGAATTCCCGACCCGGAGGATCATCAGCGAGAGTCCTTGGGTTCTGCCAGATTGGGCTGATGAACTATTGCTTGCCGCCAAAAAGAAGCCCCACCTGTCGCCAGCCGCCTACCGCTTAGGTTTCAGTGAGGCACCACGGAGCTTCTTGTCGGAGCCGCGTTTGATTGTGGGCAACCGCTTGGCCGATGCTCAGTGGCAGATTGAGCTTGCGGGACTTACTGAGTGGGGGCTGACAGGCGACAGCTTTTGTGTGAGGCTCAGGTGCGGGGACTCGGCGGCGCAAGAGGTCTTCCTTCGCAAACAGGCAGACGGCTCCCTCTCGAATCTCGCGCACACCTTTGAGTTTCTACTCGCGTCGGTGAAGGACAGTCAGGTGAACGCAGCCATCATGGATCAACAAGGCCGAGAGGTGGCCGCACAGGACATTCACTTGTTTGACCCTGATGCAGACATCATGGCGTTCAGTGAGCACGGTTATCTCGACACTGATTTTGTGAGACGTGGCCCACGGCCCAACGCCCGGTGCTTTGTGCTGATTCGTTCTGATTTGAACCTCGTTCCTCAGCCTGCGGAGTGGTATCGATTTGATGGCATGGGGTATAAACTTCATCGTCTCCAGTTTGAAGTTGGTCAGCCACTTCGAGTGCTATTTGAGGGCGGAGACGAGCTGTGGTCGAGTGTTACGGGTGACCGAGGCGGGCAACGGGTCCTACCCAGTGGAATCACACCGAAGTGTGAACTCTCGCCAATGGACAATCTCACCGTGCATGACCCTGCGACCTCCGAATTCGTGCTGCGAGTTTCCGGAATAAACGGCGCAGGCATTCTGTCGGCACAGTGGAGATCGCGCCAGCTCTCCATAGAACCGCCGAATCCTTCCACACAACTACCCTGGAAAATTGGCGGCCTCCCGAAGATTGAATCATTGTTGGCATCGCGAGTGTTGCTGAAGATCAGGGTCAGATCAGGTGAGGTGGTTTACCGAACTGAGATGGTGTGGAAGCCAAGCCTTGACGGCATCGTCGAGCAGTCACTGGGACGGGTATCCTTTGGCGAATGTTTCAAAACTCGGAACAACGAGCAGCTCAAACGCGGACGATACACCATCATGCCGAAGCCTCTGACATTGGAGCAGAAAGAGCGTGGGCTGAGTTGGTGCTTGTTCGAGGGGGATCGCTTCGTTTCAGTCCTTCGCGAAGGAGCGCCGCAATCGCTGTATGATCTTGGTGCTTATGGACAGAGCCTGAGTATCCGACTGGGGCAGTTCAACCGCGAGGACAGGCCGACCCTCCTGGTTGGAGAAGTCGCAGACAGAGGCTTGTTTCAGATTCGTGGTGATGTGAATCCGTTCATCGGGAGAGACTACACCTTTGAAGTTTGGGGCACGCCAGAGATGGGCGCCGAGCACAAGCTCTACTTTGGCCTCATGCATGAGAAAGCAACACAGGAACCCGCTAGTCAGCGTTTGGTCTTCGACGATGACAAAGCGATGTTTGCTCCTTTCCCAGCACAGCCCTGCGACTATTTGGTATTGGCTTACTCTGGTGTGCGGCTGGCGACTTGGTGGCGAGTTCCAACGCCGGCGGATGGAAGTTCATGGAGCAGCAATCTCGCTGAACTCAGAGACGACGTTGATGCAAGACGTGCCGCGTTCACCATTCGTTGGGCGAAGCTTCCTATTCTCAGCGGGCATCACTATCATCAAGTGAAGGAGTTCTTTCGCCGCTTCCCGCACATCGTTCTCGGCGAATGGCTCTGCGGCTGCAAAGAGCGCAAAGACGGGCGGAAGATCGAAGGAGAGAACACCGAAGCCTGGCATGATGCCGTGAGAGCCATCGTCCAGGGGTATCAAATCGAGCACGATGATCTGAAGACTGAGACGAAACAGAAGCTCATCCAGTGCTTGCCCGGCCAGCCGGCGGATGACGTGAATGCAAAAACTCTCGACACTTTTAAAACGGTCGGAGCATGCGATCCGGTGCTGATGGGGAGAATGATTCGATGGTGGAGGCAGACGAGTTCTGCGCAAGGCATCACAGGCACGATGAGAGCGTTGTTGTTGCAAGGGTTTGGGTCCGTTGATGCCATGATGAACGAACTTCAATCTCATACGCCAGGGATTGATGATGGTTTTCTTCAAAGCATCATAGAATTGGGAATCACAGCAGTAAGCGCTCCGATTTGGGATGAGCGCAGCAAGCTCAATCTCAAATCTGCTCTTACCATTGTACCGTTTCGCCGAGTTCTTTACCGCCGGATCGTTGAACACTATTTGCCATGAAATTTCCTCCATGAATCCCTCCACACTCAACGACTCGGCACAGATCGACGCCATCGCGATGAGCCAGCAGATCAAGGAGCGTCTGGTTGATCTCGCTCTCTCGGACAACTTTGTGAATGATGCCGATGTCGTCATGGCACTTCGCTCGATGTGGGAGGATACTCCCGACAATGGCGGTCTGGTCGGTGACTTGTGGGTGGAGGGAGTCTTTCCTTCCGTATCCTCCGATGAATCGCTGCAATCGCTGGCAGAGTGTGGCGTGTTTGCGCCAAGCATCACGGCGTTGCTTGACCGCAGCGGTCAGCTTCCCAAGGATCGCAAGCTTTACACGCATCAGGCTGAGTCAGTGACCTATGCTGCGGAGTTTCAAGGCAAGGCCGAGAAGCCTGCCATCATCGTAACGGCAGGCACGGGCGCGGGCAAAACGGAGAGTTTCTTGCTGCCTGTGCTCAACCTTCTGGCAACGCATCCAAAACGTGAGCCAGGCGAAGGCATCCAGTGCCTGATCCTCTACCCGATGAACGCGCTGGTGAACGATCAGATGGAGCGCATTTACAAGTGGCTCCAACCACAGGGGGCGAATGCTGCGATCACTTGTTTTCATTTCACCAGCGAGACTCCTGAAAGATGGGGCTACGGAATCAACAAGTATGAAGCCTGCCGGATGCAGACGCGGCAAGAGGCGCGCGGCTGGGAGACGCACGAAGGAAAGAAGCTATCCGCAGAGAACCGAGGGCGAGTGCCCGACATCGTGATCACCAACTACTCCATGTTGGAATACATGCTCTGTCGTCCGCAGGATCAGTGCTTCTTTGGGAAGAATCTCCAAGTGGTGGTTCTTGATGAAGCGCATCTCTACAGTGGCACGCTGGCGGCGGAGATGACTCTGCTTCTCCGCCGTCTCTACCAGCGCTGTGGCATTGCGAGCGAGCAAGTGCTTCAGCTCGCGACTTCCGCCACCATTGGCGACGACTCGGCTGGGGCCGTTGGCAAGCTCAAAGCGTTCGCCTCGATCTTGTTCTCTAAGCCAGAGCCATTAGTGAAAGTGATCAAAGGCGACAAACGAGACACGCGTCTGACTCCACCAAGCGGAGCACCGAGCATGTCAGTGGCGCAGTGGGCGGCTATCGAATGGGGTGCCCTGCCCACACTCGACAATGATGCAGCGGGATCACCCAAGCTCGCAACATGGCAATCTTCGGACATGCAGCGCCTCAGAGAGTCTTTGCCCAGGCTTTCGCTTCCCTCGCTGAATGATGTTTGCCAGCCATCGGTTTACTTGCACAAGGCGTTGCCCAATGATGCGGATGTCTGCCGTTTGTCGTCGCTGCTCTATGATCGCAAGCACGTTTGCATGAAGGAGCTGGCGCGACTGCTGTGGAAACGTTGTGATGACGTGGCCTTGCAGGCGACAAGGCGCATCCTTCAGTTGAGCGCATCAGCGCGGCAGGCCGCCGAGGACTTTCCGCTTGTGCCTCATCGCTTGCACGTCCAAGCCCGTGGAAGCAGCAGGCTCAGCGTATGCCTGAACACCCATTGCAGCGGCCCACATCCTTTGCCTGGATTCGGCTCCCTGAACCCACGAGGGAATGCGGCTTGCCCCAGTTGCGCCCACGCCTGCTTATCGGTTGTCCGCTGCGACAACTGCGGAACCTGGGCTATGGCCGGATACCGCGAAACGGGATCAACCCGGCTGCTGCCGCTCTACAGAAAGGAAGACTGGGAGCAAAAGACGCTCGTCATCTATTCCCAAATGGCGACGAGCAAAGCCCACGTCGAAGTGCTCGATTCAAAGACGGGATCAGCAGCGCACGAAGGCATGAGCCTCTACCGCGTTCCAGGCAATTTGTGTGCTGGCTGTGGAGAGAAGATGTGTGCCGAGGGCAGCCTCATGGGGCAGTCCGCTGATCTGCCCATCTCCGTTTTGACCGAGACCGTGCTGACTCAAGTGCCGCCTTTGCCCGTGCCCTACAATGAGTGGCTGCCGGCGAAGGGGCGGCGCTTGCTTGCGTTCAGCGACAGTCGTAGTGCAGCGGCGAGACTTGGACCCAAGCTGGGCTACCAGCATGAAGTGCAACTTTTCCGTGCGGCGCTGGTGCAATGCCTCGACCAAGAACTTCCCATTAGCCGAGACAATGTTCTCGCTGCGATCAGTCTCTTCAGGCAGCAAGCGGAAGCGAATCCAGATGACGCCTTTGCTGTCCAGAACTTGGCGATCTATGAAGCCAAGCTGACTGAGCTTCAACAAGGAGGCAAGGTCAGCGATTGGGCAAAGAAGCTCGGGAAGTCCCCTCTCATCGCTCAAATCATCGACCGTGGGCCACCGGGTTGTGAGTCCGAACACGACCCCTCCATGAAGCACAAAACGATTGCTGATGGAGCCGCCCATGCTTCGAGCTGGGATGGTGCGACACAAACCTGTTGGCAGCACAACACCAATGGTAGCCGCCAATACATTGAGGCCATGCTGGGCCGCGAGCTGGCGCGCTTGTCCTATGGCAGCGTGAACCTGCAGATGGCGGGCATGGTTGAGGTCAACTATCCAGGAATCGACAAGCTGGTGCCGGAGGCTTCGTTTCTCGGCGTGCTGCCAACAGAAGTCCTGCGCACCAGCCTTCGGCAACATTGGACGATGCTCCTCACGCTCCTGCTCGACACGCTGCGGATGGACGGAGCCATCACACTCGGCAGCGAGGAATTTGATGCCTCCTTTCCGTATGGCAGCGAGTTCATTGGCCATTGGATATCACTCGATGGTGTCGGCTATAAGCTGCTGCGCTTTCGTGGTGTCGACGCTGCACCCGACGATGAAGCATACAGCGAGGCTCGCCAGCGCCGAACGCAGTTCGTTGAGCGCGTGCTCGGACAGTTGGGATGCAGCGAGGACAATCTCAAATTCTTGGCGAGGCAGACGCTTGAGGCTGCTTTCAACCAACTGCATGACAGCCACTTCGACTGGCTGAAAACGGGCACTCGACAAACCAAAGATCAGTCATCGGTCAAAGCGATCCAGTTGCACTTCCCTTCGTTGACGATTCGCCGTCCGCCACAACTCCATCGGTGCCAACTCACTACCACGATCTGGAGCCGGCAGATCGAAGGCATTGTCCCGACGAAAGGAGCCGTCGAGCTGAAAGCCATCGATCATCCAGCCGCCGACTTAGATTTGAGAGTGGGCAGGCATCGTCGTGGCTACCAATCGGATTTTTACAGCCTAGGTCTTTGGGCGGAGGAACACAGCGCCCAACTCTCACCCGAAGAAAACCGGAGACTTCAAAACTTGTTCAAGGCAGGCGCCCGCAACGTGCTGAGTTCCACCACCACGATGGAGTTGGGCATCGACATCGGTGGCCTCAATGCAGTCCTGATGAGCAATGTGCCGCCCGGCAAAGCCAACTACCTGCAACGAGCTGGCCGCGCTGGTCGCCGTTCGGATGGCTCATCCATCGTCGTCACTTTTGCACGCAACACGCCTTACGAGCGCGAAGTCATTCAGCGGTTCGGAGACTACCTTGGCAAATCACTGCGCAACCCCACCGTCTCACTTGAGCGAGCGCGCATCGCTCGCCGACACTTCCACGCATACTTGCTGGGACTGTTTTTCCGCAGCATCACGCCTGATGATGCACGATCTGGTGCGATGACAGTCTATGGTCGCATGGGAGAGTTCTGCGGGCTGCCTCGATCAAAATACTGGTCTCCCAAGCACGATCCGCAACGCCCATCCCCAATTGAAGGCAATCGTGAGAGCAAGATTGCAGATCAGTATTTGGCATATCTTGTGGGTCTGCACGACAGGACTGACTGGCACGAAGACGCACGCGCCTTGGTTGTCGATACCCCACTAGCCAACGCAGACATGAATGGCCTTCTGGACAACGCAACGACGGCATTTGGCGACTTGCGAGACCGCTGGATCAAATCTTACCAACCTGTCTTTGATGCGTGGAATGAGATCCGCCCAGATGACACAGACCGTTCAGCGTATGCTAATCATCTGCATTATGAACTGGTGGCAGCTCATCAGATAACCGTCGTCGCAGCCTTGGCAGAGGAACAATACCTGCCTCGCTATGGTTTCCCCATCGGCACCATGAAACTCAAGGTGATTGGCACCGATGTCAGGCATCGCGCCGAGGAACAGGAGCAATACCGTTTGGAGCGCGGGGGCATCCAAGCGCTGCGTGAATATGTCCCAGGATCGGCGCTGCTGGTGAGTGGAAGGCTTGTGGTTTCTCGGGGTCTGTTGAAAAACAGCATTGGCATCGGTGATGGGCCTGAAGAAACGAGAGGCTTTGGCTTGAGTGGCTGGTTCACTGAATGCACGAAGGGGCACTTCATGCACGGCACAGGCGATGCGACGAATGCACGCTGTGAGCTGTGCAATAGTGTGGCTGCCAGCCCGCCGACTTCTTATCTCATTCCTCATCATGGATTCGTGACGGCGGCGTGGGAGACACCGCAGCGCCATTTGGGAACCGAGCGAGTTGGCTCTGCTGTTGTGCAAGCAATCAATCTCCGCGATGCGGAGGTGAATGATGTCAGCTTCGGCGGAAGAAGCGGCTGGTCCACCTACTACAAGGAGAACGGCGAGATTTTCGTCCATAATCGTGGCGAGCATGATCACGGCTACGCCATCTGCACCACCTGCGGCATGGCTGAGAGCGAGATCAAACCCATCTCATCCGACCCAACAGCCAACT
The DNA here is from genome assembly GCA_043770175.1 of Verrucomicrobiales bacterium. Classification (GTDB taxonomy): domain Bacteria; phylum Verrucomicrobiota; class Verrucomicrobiia; order Verrucomicrobiales; family Verrucomicrobiaceae; genus Prosthecobacter. The sequence continues at coordinate 16,462 of JAYVIO010000035.1, forward strand.
TGCCCAGAGAATTGCTTGGCCACAGTGGCCTCCATTCACCGAAACCAGGCCCAGGCTATCGTCGCCCCAAAGCCTGTGTCCCCGGTGACAGCTTTTTGAGGCACAAAGCTCTCGCGACCAAAGTCATCACCGATGTCCTCATCATCGACTTCGGCCCACAGGCCGCCGATCTGACTGCGACGCTAGCACTGGCTCTCAAGCTCGCCGGCGCTCGTCTTCTTCAACTCGATAGCCGTGAGCTTGGACATAGCGTCTCTCCATCACCAAAGGGTGATTATCCCACCGCCGTTGTTTACGACAACGTGCCCGGTGGAGCGGGCCATGTTCTGGAACTCCTCAGGCAGAGTGAGGAATGGCTGAGGCTTGCGACTGATGTTCTGTATATATCTCCGCAGCATCACGAAAGCTGTGAAACTGCCTGCATGGACTGCATTCTCAGCGCTGACGTATTTGACGAGGCAGACATAACCAAGCTGCACCGCAAGCGAGCCTATGAGTTCATCTCGAATCCAAGCGCCGCCGTAGAAACGGACCATCGATTCGACGAGACTCCCGGCGTCACACCCGGCATGCAAAGCAAAGCCGCACGTTTGGCTCGCTTGCAAAAGTGATGGACATATCAGGCATTTGAATCCACCCGCTTCGAGAAGCGCGTGATGGGCTTCAGGCTGCGCCGATGATCACAATGGCTGACGAACAGCGTGCCGCTGCTCACCAAGCAGATGGCGTCCTGCTTGAAGCGGGCTCCGATCTTGCAGGCCTCCTCGAACTCCAACGCAGCGGCATACCCCGGCTCGGCGTGCCGAGTGACTGGCGAGTATCCCGTGATCGTTCCGATGAGCTGCCCACCGCGCTCTAGTTCGGCGCGAAGAGCCTCATTGGCGGCATTGTTGTCCTCGGCCGTCCAAACTTCTCCTGTGGTCGCATAGGCCGTGATGATGGCGAACGATTCGGGCAGTTCCGCGAACGGCAGTCCGAGTTTGAAACGTGTGTCGAAATAGATCGGGGTCATGGGGGCGGCGTCAGATAACACGTTTGGCTCATGCTTCCACCGTCTCAACCAAAGCGTCCAGCCGCTCCTCGACCTCCCCGGCCAGTGCGTCCAGCAGATCATGCTGTTCCTCCTGCGTGAGTGTGGCAAGGATGTGATCGAGCAAGGTCGTGGTGGAGTGGATGAACTCGCGGGCGTTTCGTTTCATATTCAATGCGTCATCGTATCACATGGGGTCGGACATTTATGGAGATAGTTGGCACTGTCGTGGAAGAGATCCGCGATGGCGACCGAGTCATCCCCGTCGTGGGCAGCCCATTGAAGCTCTTTGGCTATTTCCGCATGACAAATGCATGACAAAAAGTTTCACTCCTGTGCATTTCCATGCTATGGGCTTTGCCACGCGCATGAACAAACATGCACACATTCAACACATTACGAACCACTAGGAAAAGCGGAGGCTCATTCCAGACCAAGCGGTTGTCCATCAACTCCTGGAGCGTGGCGTCGATGTCGCACTTGCAGCGCAGCAACTCGTCCCACTTGGGAACGCCGCCATTCGCATCACGCACCACCCCCACCGCTCCGCCCACCCAGTGGTTCACGCCAAAGGGATCATTGCGTTGCAGCAGGCGTGGATCGCTGCGCTGATGCCAGCCAAACAGCCGCGCACAGGCTCCTCTTGCACTGTAGGCCGAGTTGCTGAGCATTTGCAGCGTCTCTGCGATCGACAGCTTGCGACAGCGCAAGGACACCATGCAGACGCAGGCGCTGATGTCGTCATCGAGCATGATGATGGCATCCTCTTTGAAGTGACGCAGCACCCAGTTGCGCAACGAGGAGATGCCCATCACGGCGTCTGGCACCGTGGCTTTCTCCAACGGGATGTGGGCATACTGTTCAAGCTCGCTTGCCGGCACGAGCAGGGTGGCGCTCGGGAACAGCTTGTGGCTGGTCATCGTGCGCGCCCGGCTGCGGCTCAGGATGACCAGGCGCAGGCTCAGGGGTTGGAGTTCCGGCCATGGCGGCTCGTTGGCAGAGTTCGATGAGGCGTTTTCCATAGAGGACACGGCCGATGCCGAGTTTTTTGGTGGTTCGTGTGATGGAGT
>JAYVIO010000036.1:0-6182 GCA_043770175.1 Verrucomicrobiales bacterium
TGCTGGAACGAACCAATCGGCGGCGGTGCACTGGAAACGGGTGGAGCCACGATGGGAGCTGGCTGCGGCATCAACGATCCTGGCAACGGCGGAGCCGCCAAAACCGCAGCGATCTGCCCAATTTCTGGCACCACACTCGGAGTTAGTGAAGGAAGCGGCGAGGACACTGTCATCGGGCTGCTTCCCGAAATGGGAGAGCTTTTGGCCGTGAGCAGCTTGATCACGATGCCCATCTGCACCACTGCCAGCAGGCACAGCGTTCCCCAGGCCATCGCGGAAGAACGATCACGATCAGGAGTGAGAGTGGTGGAAGGGGGAGTCACGAGTTGCTGAAAAAGACGGCCATGGTACGATTTGGGCCTACCAGTGTCAATGCTCCAGGGTTCTTCGTTCAAAATGCCGGAAGGTCGCGCCCAGCCGTTGGTTGTTCATGCCTTGGAAACGTCGCCGCATCACCGTCGGTGTCATTTTTCCTTCACGCCTGCCGAAATCGCGGCGCAACTGTGCCAGCGCGAAGGCTTCATCTGGATGGATTCCTCCCTGCCCACCCCCGGTGCCATCTCCGTCCTCACCGCCGAGCCCGTGGCCATTTTGCAGGGCCACATCGACCACGACTGGGAAAAAGTGCGCGCTGCCCTGCGCACGCCCCGTGCTGCGGCAGGCGGTTTGTATGGCTGGGTCGGCTACGACGGCCATTTCACCTTCGGCATCTACCCCCACGGCCTCGTTTACGATCACGACACCTCCTGCTGGTATGAGTTTGGCAATTTTCCATTTTCCATTTTCCATTTTCAATCTCCCGACGCTCCCCAACTCCACTTCGAGCCCCAAGTCACCCGCGCAGACTTCATCCGCAGCGTCCAGCGCGCGCAGGAATACATCGCCGCCGGAGACATCTATCAAGTCAATCTCTCCTACCCTTGGAAAGCCGTCTGGCCGCAGGACGCCGACGCTTTCGCGCTCTATTTAAAGCTGCGTGCCGTTTCCCCCGCGCCGCATGCCGCCTTCATGCAACTGGCCGGAACGACGGTCCTCTCCGCCTCGCCTGAAACCTTCCTCAGCATGGACGGCCCGCGCATCGCCACGCGTCCCATCAAAGGCACGCGGCCCCGTTTCGTCGGCGATCCCACCCGCGACAGCGCCGCCGTGCGCGAACTCACCGGCTCCGCCAAAGAACGCGCCGAGCTGCTCATGATCACCGACCTCGAACGCAACGACCTCGGCCAGGTCTGCGAGTTCGGCAGCGTCGAAGTGCCCGAACTATGGCGCGTGGAGAGCTTCGCGCAGGTGTTTCACCTCGTTTCCACCGTCACCGGCACACTGCGGCCGCATGTCGATCACGTCGACGCCTTCCGCGCCTGCTTCCCCGGCGGCAGCATCACCGGTGCCCCGAAAAAACGCGCCACCGAAATCATCACCGAGCTCGAACCCCATCCCCGCGGCCTCTACACCGGCGCCATCGGCTGGTTCGGCTTCGACGGCCGCAGCCAATGGAACATCGCCATCCGCACCGCCGTGCTACAAGGCGATGAAATCACCTTCCACGTCGGCTCCGGCATCGTCGCTGATTCTGTGCCACAAAACGAGCACGAGGAAACCTTGCACAAGGCAGCGGGTATTTTGGCCGCAGCGGCATGATTTCCTGTGTCTGCGGCGGTGCTCACTTGCCATCCCCTGCGCCCCGGCGGCGTTTGGCGATCTTGGATGCCGCGATCAGCCAGAAAGGAGCCACCGCAATGGCCGTCATCACGCCCAGGCCCGATCCAAGCATTTCAACCCGCTGCATTTTCCTGCGGTCGGATATTTTCTCGTGATAAATGACCGTTCCGATCACGATGACGGCAATCACCGCGAGAAGCGTGGCGATGCCGGTCGCGATGAGGGGCACTTTAATATCGCGGAGGGTGATTTTTTGATTGTCCATGGCGACCTCATTTACGGGTTGGAATTTCGACGATTTTAGCAAACGAATCTCCGGCGCTGCAAGGCTAAATTCGGCTGCTCGCTGGAGTTTTGTGTGCCAGCAGAGGCTTGCGCGGCGCCACCTTCTCCGGCAGCATGGAGCCACCATGAAGCGCCTCACCTTTCTCGCCCTGGCCCTCACCGGCCTCTTTTCCACGATGATCCACGCCGCCGATGACTCGCGCGTCTATGAACTGCGCATCTACACCTGCAACGAAGGCAAGCTGGAGACGCTCTTGGCCCGCTTTCGCGATCACACCTGCAAGCTGTTTGAAAAGCACGGCATGGGCAACGTCGGTTACTGGGTGCCGGTGGACAAAGAAAACGGCTCGGAGACCACGCTGATCTACGTCATCGAACACAAGAACCGCGAAGCGGCCAAGGCGAGCTTCAAGGCCTTCGGTGCTGATCCGGAATGGAAAGCCGCCGCCAAAGCCAGCGAGGCGAATGGCAAAATTCTCGCGAAAGCACCTGAGTCCATCTTCATGACACCGACGGAATACTCGCCGCCGCTGACCGTCGCCAAGGGCGACAAACCGCGTGTGTTTGAGATGCGCACCTACACGACGCCCGAAGGCAAACTCAACGACCTGCATGCCCGTTTTCGCGACCACACGATGAAGCTCTTCAGCAAGCACGGCATGAGCCACCTCGCCTACTGGGTGCCGACGGATGCAGACAAAGGCGCAGGCACAAAGCTGATCTACATCCTCTCTCACGCCAGCAAGGAAGCCGGGATCGCCTCCTTCACCGCCTTCCGGGCCGATCCCGAGTGGATCAAAGCCAAAGCGGAGAGCGAAAAAAACGGCCCGCTGACCATCCAGCCGCAGGCCGAAGGCGTGAAAAGCATTTACATGAAGGCGACGGACTTTTCGCCGATCCAGTAAGGTCGTAACACCACTCCTCATGTGCCCGTATGCTGCGGGCCATGTTTTTACTTCGCACGCTCTGCCTCGTCCTGTTTGCCACGTCACTTCAAGCTGCTGCCCCCACCTACGAATGGGTGGCCGCCGGTGGCGGAGCAAAGAGCGACAAGACGCGTGCGGTGACCTTCGACCGCGAAGGAAATGCCTTCTTTGCCGGCGAAACGACGGATGACGGCGCCTTTGGCGATCTGAAACGCACCGGACTCGGCGGGATGGATTTCTTCGTCGCGAAAGTGTCCAAAGAGGGCCGTTTCCTCTGGGTGCGCAGCCTCGGCGGCAGCTTGGTGGATCGTGGTTACGGCGTGGCGACCGATGCGGCGGGCAATGCCTACGTCACCGGCCATTACCAAAGCACCGATGCCCAGGCGAACGGCCAGACGCTGCCGAACGCGGGCGACTACGACATCTTCGTCGCCAAATATGACCCGGAAGGCACGCTGCTATGGATTCGCACCGCCGGTGGTAAAGGCTATGATTACGGTCACGGCATCGCGGTCGATTCCAAAGGCGATATCGTCGTCACAGGTGCGGTGGCAGGCGAGGCGAAGTTCGGCGACGTGACCGTGAACGCGGGCAGCACCACGCGGCCGATCTTTTGTGCCAAATACGATGCTGACGGCACGCTGAAGTGGGTCAAAACCACCAGCGGCAAGTTCTCCGGCAGCGGTCATGGTGTCGGTGTCGATGGCAAAGACTCTATCTATATAGGTGGCAGCGGCGGCGGTGCCGGTAGCATCGGTTCCGTGACCATCGAGATCGCCCAAGGCCAGGCGGGCATCGTGTTGAAGCTCACGCCCGAAGGCGCAGGCGTTTGGACCGCTACCTTGCCCGGTGTGCCGAGCGCAGGCTTCCACGAGATCGCCGTCGATGCCGCCGGTCGCACCTGGTGTGCAGGCATGTTCAAAGGCGTGCTCAACGCTAGCCCGATCAAGACCACCAGTGACAAAGACAGCGACGGCGTGCTCGCGCACTTCAACCCCGCAGGCAAACTCGTCTGGAGTCACGCGTTGCAGGGCCCCGCCACGGATTACTGCCTCGGCGTCGCCACGGACAACACGGGCCGTTGCTTCGTCACCGGCGAGTTTTCCGCGACCGCCACCTTCGCTGGGCAGACGCTCCAATCCCAAGGTGCCACCGACATCTACACTGCTGCCTTTGACGAAAAAGGCCGGGGCGAATGGCTGGTCCCAAGCGGCGGAATCAAGGGTGACAACGCCTATACCATGGCCTGGCACCCCTCCGGCAGAATTATTTTTTCGGGGTCTTGTGTCGCACCTGCGACATTTGGTGACCATACCATGAACTCACCCGGCGGGGCGGAGGCCTACGGGGCGGCCTTGCGTTTAAAGTGACCGAATGGCACTAAAATGGCACCCAAGGCACCTAAAGGTAAGCTTTATGTCTCGGTTCAGCTACAATTCACCCGTTTGACAGACCCGGCGAACTCGACAGCATGCGCGCCCCTCCGCCTGGACCAACCACCCCGGCGAGAGTGCGACCCAAACAACCCACCCTACGTTTTGACCCAATCCATCCTCCTGTGCCTCGCTGCCTTGTGCGCCTCCGCTTTCGCGGAAGAAGTTAAAAGCTCAACCACAACCCCAGCAGGCACTCCAGGCCAAGTCATTGCAGGCGTCCGAACCACCGCCTACACCCACGACGAGAGCGATCACATCGAGTACGGAGCCCAGAATGCCGTGGGCACTCAGCTCAAATACGGCCAGGTGCGCAGTGCTGCTGCCGACTGGTCCATCTACCCGGTGGGCACCGTGTTCCAAATCGCAGGCGATTCCTCGCTCTATGTCGTGGACGACTACGGTTCCGCCCTCGTCGGCACGAAGACCATTGATCTCTACAAGCCCAGCTTCAACGCCATGAACCGCTGGGGCACGCGCAACGTCACGATCAAAGTCGTCAAATGGGGCTCCTTTGCCAAGAGCCTCGCCATTTTGAAGCCGCGTGCGACAAAATCTGCCAAGGCCTCCCACGTCCGCAAAATGGTGGCCAGCATCGAAGCTCGCTCGGCCTAAATCGTTACGCCAGCACGCTGTCCGGCACCCGGGCAACGATGCGGCCTTCGGCATCACGCACCAGGATCTTCCCATGGATGATCTCGGGCGGGTTGCCGATGCCCTTGGCGTAGTCAGCCGCCAGATCCTTGCTGCACCCCAGCGATTGGCGGATGCGAACGGAAAGCGTTTCAATGTCGATGTCGGTCATGAGACCGCTTCCTAACGCCGTCCGATAGCAAAGTCGCGACAAGAATCATCGCGGCGCTGAAAAGTTCACACATGTTTTCTCTCGCCATGCTTGACCGGGCCTTTCTATGATCGCGGAATTCCATGGAAACGCCGCTCTCGCCCCTCGACTTTGCCCGCCGTGCCCGCCGCCTTTACGCCGACCGAGAGGCCGTGGTCGATGGCAACCGCCGCTTCACCTACCGCGAATTCTTCGAGCGTTGTGATCGTTGGTCGGCTGCATTGCAACAACTCGGCGTGCAGCCCGGTGACCGTGTCGCCAGCATCGCGCCGAACACGCACTCGCATCTCGAAGCCTTCTACGCCGTGCCGCAGATCGGTGCCGTCATCGTCCCGATCAATTTTCGGCTCACTGCTGCCGACTTCGCCTACATCTTGAACCACAGCGGCGCCAGCGTCGTCTGCGTGCATGCCGACTACCTCGACGCTGTCGATTCCATCCGCTCTCAAGTGCCCGGCGTGAAGCACTTCATCGCGTTGTCGAGTCAAAAAGAAGGCTGGATCGACTACGAGGCCACCCTGGCCGCCGCCGCGCCCGATTTCACTCCCGCCGAGATTGTGGAGACCGAGATGATCGCGCTCAACTACACCAGCGGCACCACGGCGAACCCGAAAGGCGTCATGGTCACGCATCGCAACACCGCCATGAACATCATGGGCCACCTCATGCATACGCACCTCACCAGCGCGGATCGTTATCTCTGGGTGCTGCCCATGTTTCACGCCAACGGCTGGTGCTTCGTCTGGACCATCACCGCCGTCGGCGGCAGGCACGTCTGTCTGCCGAAGGCCGATCCCAAACTCATCTTTGAAGCAATCATCCGTGAAGGAATCACATTGCTCTGCGCCGCGCCCACGGTGCTCATCAGCCTAGCTAACGCGCCCGAAGAATTGCGCAAACAGGCTCCGCGCGGCGTCCGTGTCATCACCGCTGGCGCACCGCCCGCTGCAGCCACCATTGAGCGCATGGAAGGCGAACTCGGCTGGGAAATCACGCACGTTTATGGCCTCACCGAGGTCTCGCCCATCGTCACCA
>JAYVIO010000037.1:0-6156 GCA_043770175.1 Verrucomicrobiales bacterium
GCGATGTAATATCGCGAGAGCGCCCGCTGCCGCCGCTCGTCGAGTTTGCGTTGGGCATCAAGCGCGAGCGGATGCGCGGGGATGGCGATGCCGTGTTGAAGCTGCTGGCGGAAACTCATGGCGGGCTGTCTTTGATCCAGCGTCGGAGCATGTCGCGCAACACGCCCATTTCACGGAAAAGCTGTGCGAGATCGTTGTGAAAGTGCTCGAAACACCACGGCCCTCGAAAGCCGGCGGCCCAGCCGATGTCGAAGCAGCGTTTCAAATCATAGGCGGCGTGCGTTCCATCCGCAGCGAGTTCACGCGCCTTGAAATCGCACGACGCGGCGAAGGGAAAGGCCTTCGCGAGACCGTCGTAACGTGCCGCGTCGGTCCAGTTGCCGGTGTCGGGCTGGGCTTTGAGGCCGGAACCGACGGCCTGGATGACTTGCGGGATGGCGCTGGCATCACCTTGCATCCAGCCGAAATTTTCGATGAGCACACCAATGCCTTTTTCTCCTGAGTAGTCGATCAATTCGCGATACGAGGGCACCAGCAGCTTCAAATCGGGCGGTTTCGGCCCCGGCAGCGGCCGAACCCAGCGGACGCCGAGGAGAGCGGCGGCATCAATGGTCTGGCGATACGTGTCGAGCACCTGACGCCGCACGGCGTCATCCGTGTTCGCCATGTCGAGGCCCTTCTGGTTCATCTTGAGGTTCGTGAGCACACAACCGGCGTCTGCGGCGGCCTGACGCAGTTGTTCGAGGTATTTTGGCTCCAGCGAGACGAGCGTGGCCGTCATGAGATCGATCACACGCAGGTCCAGTTCGTCACGCATGATGCGCGGCAGGTCGAGCAGGCGCAGCTTGCCGGGTAGGGCCGTTGTCGAGAGGTGTTTCATGAATGAACCGGTGGTGATGCCGAGTTCGCGTGGCAGCGCGGGAACCGGAGCCGCTGTCAACGTCAGCGGCAACGCCTGAAGGAAGCGTCTGCGTTTCATGTTGGCAGAAACAACGAAATCATTGCCCGAAATCACACACGGGCCAGAATGTGTTCCCGCCATGAAATACCTCCTCTCCGCCCTGCTTTGCTCTTGTTCTATTCTTAGCGCCGCCGATGAGCTTCCGCTCGTCGAAGCCAAGGAATGCCGACCGCGCAACGGGCTATCAAACTTCCTGGCGAAGGCGAACACTGCGGGCGCGGAGATCAAGATCGGTTACCTCGGCGGTTCGATCACGGCGCAGAATGGATGGAGGCCGAAGACGCTGGCGCATTTCCAAAAGATTTGGCCGCAGGCGAAGTTCAGTGAGATCAACGCGGCCATAGGCGGCACGGGATCAGACCTCGGCGTGTTTCGGTTGAAGCAGGACGTGCTGGATCACAAGCCGGATCTCATGTTCGTCGAATTCGCCGTGAATGATGGCGGTGCATCTCCTGAACAGATTTTCCGCTGCATGGAAGGCATCGTGCGGCAGACGTGGAAGGCGCTGCCGGAGTGCGACATCTGCTTTGTCTATACGCTCACCGAAGCGCTGTCTCCGGCGATGCTGGAGGGCAAGTTCCAACGCTCAGCGAGCGCGATGGAGAAAATCGCCGATCATTACGGTATCCCGACGATTCACCTGGCGATGGAAGTCGCGAAGCTGGCGAAGGCAGGCAAGCTGGTGTGGAAGGCGAAACTGCCAAAGACGGACGAGGAAAAGAGGGCGCTCGAAGGGAAATTCGTCTTCGCACCCGACAGCGTGCATCCGCACGTCGAAACTGGTCATGAATTGTATCTGGAGACGATTGTGCGCTCGCTCGAACCAATCAAAGCGGCTTCGAAAGCGCCTGTGGCACATGCGTTGAGTGCTCCATTCATCGCTACGAACTACGAGCAGGCCAAACTGCTGCCGATCACGGCAGCGAAGCTCTCGAAGGGCTTCACGCTGCTTGATTCGAAGACGGATGAGTTCGGCAAACGCTGGGCGAACCGCATGACGACGCTCCACAAAGGTTCGCAGCCGGGCGAAACGATCACGTTCAAGTTCAAAGGCACGCGCTGCTCGATTTACGACATCATTGGCCCGGACTGCGGTCAGGTCACCGTGACTCTTGATGACCAGCCAGCGAAGATTTTGCCACGCTTTGATGCCTACTGCACCTATCATCGGCTGGCAACGCTCATGATCGGTACGGATCTCGAAGACAAGATCCACAGCGTGAAGATTGAGCTTCACACCGAGCAGCCGGACAAGGCGACGATCCTGGCGAAGAACGGCAACAAGATCGACAAGCCCGAGCGCTTCAACGCCACGGCGTTTTATCCCGGGGCGTTGCTGTTGGTCGGTGACATCACTAAGTGAAGCAGTATTACGGAGTACTTTAAATGTTGATTTAGTTTCCAAATGGAGAATGGTGATGATATAGTATTTATCATAAATATTATATCTCATGACCAATGATGCCACCCGTGTAGAGCAACTCTTCACCGAAGCACTAAAGCACGCCAATCACATTGAGCGCCATGTCTTCCTGACGGGTGCTTGCGGGAATGACACATTGCTGTGGAACGAGGTCTGGGATCGTTTGCGCAACCACCCTGAGACGCTAGCCGCCCGTAGCAGCACGCGAAAAACCAGGGGGATCAAGGTGTCTAAATCACCTCCTCTCGCCGCCGCCCGAGAAAAGCCCGGTGACATGCTCGGTCCCTATCGGTTGCTGCAGATTGTCCATGAAACCAGCTCCGGCTCCATGTGGATCGCGGAGAGGAACCAGCGTGTGGCGGATTTTGTATCGATCAAGGTTGTGGCGGCGACCCAGGATTTTTTGAGTCTCTACGAGGCGCAAAAACATGGGCTGGCACTGCTGGACCACCCCGGCATCGCCAAGCCGCAAGCCTGCGGCACGACACCGGGTGGCAATCCATACCTGGTCACCGAATTGATTCACGGAGAACCGATCACGCAATTTTGTGATGATCAAAAGCTGCCGCTGCTGCTGCGCGTCCGGTTGTTCCTGCAAGCCTGCGACGCCATCCATCATGCGCATCAAAAGGGCGTGGTGCATGGTGATCTCAATCCCGGCAATCTGCTGGTGAAGTGGGGCGACGACCGACAGCCACTGCTCAAGATCACCGGATTTGGCATCGCAAAGGCAACGAATCACGCGCTCGTCACTCCTGGCGGGCTGTTGCGCACACCTGCCGCCTACCTGTCCCCGGAGCATGTGGGAGCCGGCGGCATTGATGCGCGCAGCGACATCTATGCTTTGGGCATGCTGCTTTATGAACTGGTCACAGGCCGGCTGCCGTTTGCGGCTCCGAAGGAAACGGCAGATCATCTGGAGGAAATCAAACAGCTGGTTTGCGAAGCGCCCAAACCGAAACCGTCCGTGCACCTCCACTCGCTGCCCAAGGCGCAGCTTTCGGGCATCGCCCTGAGCCGGCAGGTGGAGAACGCGAAGATCATCACGCTGATGGAAGAGCACTTCGACGGCATCGTGATGCGAGCCTTGGAAACGAAGCCTTTGCAGCGCTACACGACCGCCAGCGCCATGGCGAACGACTGCCAGCGCTACCTGGAGGAAGCGGCAGCGATGGAGGAGCGGCCACGCATGCAGGGTTCGGCCGTGGGCACCTTCATTAGCGAGCACCGAAGCCTGTTCGCTCTGGCTGCGGTGCTGGTGCTGACACTGACGGCCGGGTCGATGCTCGTTGGCTGGCTGTTGCTGCAAAGGAAGCACGAGGAGACCAAAGTGTCGGCCAAGGGCAGGATGGAGTCGCATTCCAAGACGGCGCAGTTCCTGCAGGAGATATTTGCCTCGCTGACACCGGAAAAAGTGAAAGGGCACGACACCACGCTGCTGAAAAACATGCTGGATGAGGCCGCCGATCACCTGGACGAGCTGGCGGAGAACCCTGAGGCTGGTGCGCGTGCACAGGAGACGATCGGGCTGACATTCCTTGCCTTGTCACAGCCATTGGATGCGGAAAAGCAACTGCAAGGCGCGCTGGACAAGCGCATGCTCGCGCTTGGCGGCGAGCATCCTGATACGCTGCGCTCCATGAAAAATCTGGCGACCGCCATGAAGGAGCAAGGTCGGTTTGCGGATGCGGAAGTCTTGTTGCGTCAGACACTAAAGACCCAGCAGCGCGTGCTCGGCCCGGATCATCACGACACGTTTGTCTCGATCACCGTGCTGGCGGCCGTGTGTGATGCGCAGGAGAAGCATCTGGAGGCCGAGACACTGTTCCTAAACCTCTGGCAGGTGCAGAAGCGCGTGCTTGGCCCGGATCATCTCGAGACGCTGGCGACCGTCGGCAATCTGGCCTCCTCGTACACCGCCCAGGGCAGATTTGCGGAGGCGATGAAGCTGCGCGGCGAGCATCTGGAAGCGATGCAGCGCGTGCAGGGCCAACGCGCTCCCCAAACACTGGTGTCCATGAACATCAACGCCGAGGCCTGCGAAGCGGGCGGCATGCCCTCGGAGGCTGAGAAGCTGTATTTCGGAGCGCTGGAGATCATGAAACAGACGCTCGGCATGGAACATCCCGACACGCTGGCACAACTGGACCGGACGGCGCTGCTGCTGGGCCGCCATGGACGGCATGACGAGGCTTTGAAACTGCATCGCCAAAGTTTGGAGATCAAACAGCAGGTATTCGGTGCCCAGCACCCGCAGACCCTCCTCTCGATGAAGTGCCTGGCGGATGAATATGAGGCCCAGGGCAACCAGGCCGAGGCGGAAACGAGCCTACTGCAGGTGTTGGCCACCTTGAAAACCGCCTTTCCTCCTGATCACCCTGAAATCCTCGCTCAGATGGACCAGGTCGCCGAAGTCTATGCGCACCACGGCAAGCATGCGGATGCCGTGGCTTTGCGGCAGCACACCATGGAGGTTCGGCAGCGCACGCTGGGCACCAGTCATCCGCAAACGCTCCACTCCATGCAACTGCTGGCGAAAGCATATGACGCTAATGGCAAATCGGCCGAGGCGGAGACGCTGCAACTTCAAACCTTGGAAGCCATGAAAACCGCGTACGGCCCAGGCGATCCTGACGTTCTTGCTCAAATGCGTGTCGTGGCACTCATGCAAGACCGTCATGGCAAGCATGCAGAAGCCGAAAACACGTATCTGCAAATGCTGCAAATTCAGCAACGCGCGCTCGGGATGGAACACGATGACACACTCGGCACCATGACCGGTCTGGCGGTGACGTATCAACAAGAGGGCAAACTCGTAGAAGCGGAAAATATGTTCCTGCAGGTGCTGGAGATTCAGCGCAAGCGCAGCACCGCAGATCCTTCCGCAATTGCCGACGCCGCCGCGAATCTGGGCTGTTTTTGGCTGCACGCCGGCAAGTTTGCCGAAGCCGAATCGGTCTTGCGCGATTCTTTGGAACTGAGAATCAAGCACAGCGCGGAACACTGGCTGCGCTTCAGCACTGAAAGCATGCTGGGTGGCGCTTTGCTAGGCAAGAAGGCCTTCGCCGAAGCGGGCACGTTGCTGCGCTCCGGTTACGAGGGCTTGAACGAACGCATGAGCACCATTCCTGAGGAAGCGCGGCATCATCTTCGCGACGCTCTCGAACGTCTCGCCCAATTCACCGAAATCACCGGTGGTGTGGCTCAGGCAGCCGGGTGGAAGCAGAAGATCGCGGAGCTCGATCAAACACGACAGATCGCAACCGCTGAGACGAAATGACGGTGGCTTTACTCCCCCGCTTCGTCACGACGACAGAGCTTGTCGCCCCACAGCGTCGTGACGAGCAGGCTGCTGAGGGCGATGAGAGCGAGGCCGTTGAGAACGTGAAAATTGGTGACCCAAAAGCTTTTGCCGGTGAGGATGACGAAGATGCCAAGGGCGACTTGAATTGTGGGCATGAACATGAGCAGCGTGGGGACAACACGCATCTGCGGCAGCGTGGCGAGCCAATGACGTGAGCGCACGGCAACGAAGAGAATCAGAAGGGCGACGGTGAAGCCCCAGTATTTATGGGCGAAGAGCAGAAACACATCGGGCGGCGAAAACGGCGGCAGCCACTGGCCTTTGGTGGTGAGGATGTCGCTGGCGGCCAGGTGCGTGCGCTGCGTGTGACGCAACGTGGCGCCGAGCACGAGCTGGCCAAAGACACAGAGGAACAACGCGAGTGTCCAGAAGCGTGCCTGGGCGGCTTCTTTGACGCTGAGAACGAGC
>JAYVIO010000038.1:0-18428 GCA_043770175.1 Verrucomicrobiales bacterium
TCGCCCCGGCGTTTCGTTCCTCGTTCCAGCCACCACCGCCATGCTCAAAATCCTCGCCCCCGCCGATCACGCCAGCCCGCTTTGCGATGGCGTGTCGCGCCGGAACTTCCTCAAGATCGGCGGACTCGGCGCGACAGGGCTCTCGTTGCCCAAACTGCTCGCGCTTGAAGCCCAGGCGGGCATTCGCAACTCGCACAAGTCGGTCATTCTCATCTACCTCGTCGGCGGGCCGCCGCATCAGGACATGTTCGATCTCAAACCGAATGCGCCAAGCGAGGTTGCCGGACCGCACAAACCCATCGGCACGAATGTGGATGGCATCCAAATCTGCGAACTCTTCCCGCGCATGGCGAAGATGATGGACAAGTTCACCATCATCCGCTCACTCGTTGGCGCCCAGGCCGGCCACGATGCGGCCCAGTGCTACACCGGTCATGTGCCCACCGGCCCCGCTCCGCCCGGCGGTTGGCCGCAGTTCGGCAGTGTCGTCAGCAAACTCCAGGGAGCCTTTGATCCTGCCGTGCCGCCGTTCGTCAGCATGTGCTACGACTGCACCCACGGTCCCTACAACGAACCCGGCCCCGGCATGCTCGGTTCCGCCAGCGCTGCTTTTCGTCACATGGGGCCGAGTCGTGGCGATCTCACGCTGCAAGGCATCACCTATGATCGCCTCGCCGATCGCGCCCGCCTGCTCTCCAGCATCGACCGCTTCCGTCGTGATGTTGATTCGAGTGGTCGCATGGATGGCATGGACATCTTCACGCAGCAGGCCATGGGCGTGCTCACTTCATCGAAACTCGCCAATGCGCTCGACCTCTCCAAAGAAGATCCGCGTCTCGTCGCACGCTATGGCACTGGCGACACCGTCAAACGCATCGACGAAAACGGCGCGCCGCGTGTCCCGCAGAGTTTCCTCACCGCACGCCGCCTCGTCGAGGCTGGTGCGCGCGTCGTCACCGTGAACTACAGCAAGTGGGACTGGCATGGCGGCAAGGGCAACGAGATCTTCAAGCGTGAACACGAAGATTTTCCCATTTTCGATCAAGCGATCACCGCACTCGTTGACGACCTGCATCAGCGTGGCCTCGACAAGGACTGCACCGTGCTCGTCTGGGGTGAATTCGGTCGCACGCCCATCATCAGCAAGCAGGTGGGCCGCGATCACTGGCCACGCGTCGCCATGGCCTTGCTCGCCGGTGGTGGCATGCCCAATGGCCAGGTCATCGGCTCCACCGACCGCCTCGGTGGCGAGGCCGACAGCCGCCCCGTGACCTTCCCTGAAGTCTTCGCCACGCTGTATCGCAACCTCGGCATCGACGTGAACACCGCCACCGTCACCGACAACAAAGGCCGTCCACATTACCTTGTCGAAGGCGGTGCCCAGCCCATTCGTGAACTGATATAATCAGCGCGGCGGTTGGCAGCCTCGCAAACGTCGCTCAGCCCGCGAGCGGGATTTGTGGCACGGTGATGATGAATTCCGCCCCCTGCCCTGCTTCGCTCGTGACGGCAACGGTGCCGTGGTGGGCTTCGACGATGGCTTTGACGAGACTCAGACCGAGGCCGAGGCCGCGCTGCGTGCGGCTCTTGTCACCGCGATAGAGACGCTCCCAAATGCGCGGCTGATCGGTGGCGGGAATGCCCATGCCGGTGTCGCGAATGCGCACAGTGACGGTGTTCTCGCCGGAGGCGCATGACACATGCACACGGCCGCCGTCGGGCGTGTATTTGAGGGCGTTGTCGAGCAGATTGGCAAAGGCCTGGCGCAAGCGGGTGGCGTCCACGGAGGCTTTGCAGTCTTTGGCGAAATCCGTGGTGATGGTGATGTGCTTTTCTTCGCTGATGAGTTCGTAAAGCTCGATTACTTCCTTCAGCAGCGTGGGAATGGAGGTCAGCTCGCGATGGAGCTTCATCATGCCTGCCTCGGCCTCGCTGATGTCCATCAACGCCTTGAGCATGGTGAGCACGCGGTCGGATTCTTCGACGCAATCGGCGAGCGCTTCACGCGCGATGGGATCGGGGGTCGTCTGCACAGCAGCTTCCGCCGTGCCGCGCAGGCGGGTGAGCGGCGTGCGCAGATCGTGCGCCACGTTGTCCAGCGCGTCGCGCATGCCTTGAATGAGCGACTGGTTTTTGTCGAGCACGCGGTTGAACTCGGTCGCCAGCTCCTGCAGTTCGGCCTGACTGGCACGTGCGGTCACGCGGGCGGAGAAATTGCCGGTGTCGGAGATGGTGCGGGCAGTGGCGACGACTTCGCGCACGGGCTGCGTGGCGCGATGGGCGAAATAGGCACCGCCGAGCACGGCGAGCAGCAGTGTAGGCGTCATCACGAGCAGGAAATTGAGTCGGAACGGCTGCAGCACGGTCTCGCGGCTGTTGGTGCTGCGTCCTACTTGCAGGATCGAGCCATCGGTCAAACGCGCGGTGGCGACGATGAGATCGCGTTCATCGTCCTTCGGAATGCGTAGCCAGTCGGGCTGCGAGGTATTGCTCTGCGGCTGCGTGGGTGCGGCACCCACCTGCAACCACTCGTTGGGCACATTGACAAAGAGCACGCTGCCGAGATTGCCGGTGACACGCACGAAAAAGGACTTCGACTTGTCGGCATCAGTGCTGTTGCGCTCCACAAGGTTGCGCAAAGCGGGCAGGCCGCCGTTGGCATAAACGGCGGCGCATTCCTTCAAGCGTGCTTCGATGACCTCGCGATCCTTGCGCTCCAATGCGGAGGCGAGCAGTACGTAAAGCAGGCCAAAGAGCACGACGGCGCTCAGCGTGAAAATCAGCGCGTAGCCGAGTGTGAGCTTCAAAGCGAAGCTGCGGCCCCAGGTCTTAAACAGGTTTGAGGACATAGCCGACGCCGCGGATGGTGTGGATGAGTTTCACGTCGAAGTCCTTGTCCACCTTCGCCCGCAGGCGATGCACCAGAACGTCCACGACATTGGTCTGGGGATCGAAGCTGTAGTCCCAGACATGCTCCAGGATCATGGTCTTGGTGACGACGCGGCCAGGATGACGCATGAGCAGTTCCAGCAGGGCGAACTCACGCGTTTGCAGTTCGATCTTGCGACCTTCACGCGTCACTTCACGCGACAGCAGATCAAGCGTCATGCCCGTGGCCGTGAGCGTGGTGGGTTCGACTACATGCGTAGCACGGCGGATAAGCGCCTGCACGCGGGCCAGCAGCTCAGAGAAGGCAAAAGGCTTGGTAAGGTAATCGTCGCCACCGGCTTGCAGGCCCTTCACGCGATCATCCACCGTCGCCTTCGCGCTGAGGATGAGCACGGGCGTGTGGATCTTCTCGCGGCGCAACTGCCGCAGCAGCGAAAGGCCGTCGAGCTTCGGCAGCATGAGATCGAGCACGATGCAGTCATAGGTCACGGTGCAGGCCAGTTCGAGGCCCTGCTCACCATCCCGTGCAGAGTCCACACCGAAGCCGTTCTGCTTCAGCCCGTTCACGATGAACGAGGCGATTTTGCTGTCATCTTCGATCACGAGAATGCGCATGGCTGGTTGAGATCATGATTAGCTGCGCTGCGCGGTCTTGTCCAATCGTCCGGCGGTGCATGAAAGGAGGGGGAACATCTTGTTCCCCCTGTTCCGAGAGGGATCAGGATGATCCCTCTCCTGCCTGCTCCAACGCAAAGGCCCGCCCTGCCGTCTTGGCAACGACAGGGCGGGCCGGGGAGCGTAAATGGATCAGCCCGCTTTGCTTTCATCGACCACGACAAAGCGGCTGCCGCCGTGGCTCCAGATTTTCACCAGCGAGACCTTGCTCGTGGGCTTTTCACACACGGCGGTGGCCTGCTCAGCGTTCTTGATGGTCTGGCGGTTGATTTCGGTGATCACATCGCCCTGGCGGAGTCCGGCTTCATACGCGGCGGAGCCTTCCTCCACTTCGGTGACGACCGCGCCTTGGATTTGCGAGGGCACTTTGAGTTTTTCGCGGCTGGCTTGATCGAGATCGGCCACGGCGACACCGTGCAGTGCATCTTCGGTCTTGTCAGCGTCAGGTGTTGCCTGGGCAAGTTTTTCGCCGGGCAGTTCTTTGACGGTAACAGTGAGGCTGGTGCTCTTACCATCGCGCAACAGGGTCAGCGGCACGGCAGAGCCGGGAACAGTGGTGCCGACTTCCAGCTTCAAATGACGGCTGTCGGTGACGGGCTTGCCATTGAAGCTCGTGATCAAGTCACCGCTCTGCACGCCGGCTTTTTCAGAGGGGCTGCCGGGTGTGACTGCGGCGACGAGTGCGCCGCTGGTCTGGTCGAGCTTGAACTGCTGCGCCAGTTGCGGGGTGAGGTCCTGGATGTTCACGCCGAGGAAGCCACGCTCAACGCGGCCATTGTTCACGAGGCTTTCCATCACCCAGCGCGCCATGTTGGTGGGCACTGCGAAGCCGATGCCTTGATTGCCGCCGCTGTGGCTCAGGATGGCCGTGTTCATGCCGATCAGACGGCCTTCGATGTCCACCAGCGCACCGCCCGAGTTGCCAGGGTTGATGGCGGCATCGGTCTGGATGAAGTCTTCATAGTCGAGACCCAGCGTAGCGCGGCCTTTCGCGCTGATGATGCCGGTCGTCACGCTCTGGCCGATGCCAAACGGATGACCGACGGCGAGCACCACGTCACCGACTTCGATCTTGTCGCTGTCCGCAAAGGTGATGGCGGGCAGGTCTTTGGCATCGACCTTGATCACCGCGACATCAGTCTTCGGATCACGACCGATGACCTTGCCGGTGAACTCGCGTCCATCCGTCATGGCGACTTTGATCTCGCTGGCACCATCCACCACATGGTTGTTGGTCAGGATGTAGCCGTCCTTCGTCACGATGACGCCGGAGCCCACGCCTTGCTCTTTGGGCATGTGGCGCTGCTGCTGCAGTTCATTGGGCATTTCGAAGCCGGGGCCAAAGAAGCGCCGCAAATCCATGCCGCCGGGCATTTCCATGCGGCTGGCCTTGGCCTGGCTCGACACCGAGACTTTCACGACGCTGGGAGAGACGGCTTTGACGATGGGGGAGAAGCTGGGGAAGCCGCGGCCTGCGGCGGAGAGCGGCGCTTCGCTGACCTGGATGTGCAGCGGATCGGCCTTGGCCGGTGTGTCCTTGCCGGCCGTGAAGGCCACGAGCGAGGCGGTCATGAGGCACACGCCGCCGAGCATGGCGGTGCGCTGCCAGAACGGTTGGGTGAATGATGGAGTTTTCATGGTGGGTTCTGTTGAGTTCATCGGTCTGTGTTTGAGTTTGGGTGGAATGGTTTCCGCGAGATAGAGACAGCCCCTGCATGGCGGCAGCCTTGCTGGAGCATTACAAGCCTGTAAGGTTCGCGGCGGTGAGCCATTCCATGATACGCCACTTCAGACCCACGTTGGAGCCGCTGCACACCGAATGGATCAAGCCATACGGACAGCAGCAGGCGGCACCTGCCGTTTGGAACAGTCACGCAAGGTTCACCTCCTCATGACGGACAAAACCCACATTTTTGTTGCCCAATCATGGCATTGGCGGGTAAAACGACTCCCATGTGCGCAAGGAACCGCTCCACATTTCTTCCGCCTCTATTACGTTGCTGACAAACCTCGTGATCTGTTAACCATCTTCAATGTTAGGCCAAAAAACTTAGTCACTTGCTATGAGATCACGAATCAAGACCATTGTTCTTTGCGTGTCTCTCGCGCTTAACATTGCTGCACTGATCGGTGCTTGGAAGCTGCACCGGTGGGACTCTGACCGTGCAATATTGCTGAGCGAGACGGCACATGGTTTGAGCGTGCAGTGGAAATTCAGAGATGGCTTTCTGGATACGCGATTTCCCTCACTGTTGGAAATCGTGTTGGGTGTCAGACCTGTGGATATCCATGTTGACTATCCTGATTTCGGATCGGACCTCGCTCGTGTTGAGGTGTTTGCTGGCGCACTCAAAAGATTTGGTGCGATTGAGGAACTCTCCATTGGCCAGGGTGATGCTCCTGCCATTGAGTGCCTGTTGAGGTTCATTGGTGAACAACCTGCGATGACCGATCTTTATTGTTTCAGTGGTGATCTGAGCGATACCGCCAGTGAATCACTCTCGCAGTTCCCACGCATCAAAAACCTCGCAATTGTAGGTGCATCGTTCACAGGCGCTAAGTTTCCCCGGCTCGGAGCGCTTTCATCGTTCGATTGCAGTTTCAACCCTACTTCGCTTGTGGGCTTGAGACGTATCGCTGCCTGCCCGTCGCTCAAGAAGCTCATGCTCAGAGAACCAGAGGAGGGGTCGCTTGAGTATAGACAGATCGTAGCTAGCGTCAGAAGCGAGTTCCCACGAATCAAGATCACAGGCATCGAGTGACGAGCACTTACAAACACAACAGGGCGAAAAAAACGGACGCAGACAACGGCTCGTATGTCATCGACGCTTCCTGCTCGCCGTCGCCTAATCCGGGACGTTAGGCCGCTGCATACGCCATGAACATTTCACGCCAGAAGATTCTCGGTTGGTCGCTCGCGACAGCCGGCATACTCATCGCGGCGTTCAGTCAGCGTATCGTATTTCCAGGGTTGGAGTGTTTGCTGGGCATTGAGACGATTGTCGGCCGAGAGAATGTTCATTATCTGCCGGACGGCGGTTACGCGTTCACCAATCCCGGCGCGATGGTCCGCTGGATCTCGAGCGTCGCGGGAGCCGGTTTACTCATCGCGTTCATCGGAGCGTTTGTGTTATTGAGAGCACGACGTGAGCACAGCCATGACGACGTGGCTTAATCATGCTCTGCAGCGAGCGGCGGTGGGCAATAGCGGTTGCAATCGGCGCGCCGCGTGGCCGCCGTCGCTGAGCTTGGGTCGGTTAACTCTCAATCCACATACAGCAGCGCATTGCTGCTCATCAGCGCATGACACAATGCCGCGAGGCCGAGCAGAGCGGGATCAGCGGGCGTCTTTGATGGAGCGCCGAGCTGGACTTCCAGCGACGTGGGATTGGCCTTGTAGAACTCGGTCTGCGCCTGCACGAACTCGACGCTCTGCTGCACATCGGCTTCGGACGGTGCTCTGCCATGCACGAGTTTCCAGGCGAAGTGCACTTCATCAGCAATGTCTTTTCCGCCTTCGGTTTGCACACGCTGCGCAAACTGCTGGGCATGCACGCGCATGATGGCGCTGTTCATGAGCAGCAGGCTCTGCGGGCTGACGGTGGTGACGGAGCGGATGTCGCAGCTCGGCTCCATGATGGGCGCATCAAAGGTGGCGAACATTTCCAACTGACGCGAGCGCCGGGCCTGCACGTAGATGCTGCGGCGGAATTCATCACCGTGGAGCGGGATGATCTTGCCGGAGGGACGACCGGCGGTGTCGGTGGTGTCGATGCCGATGACCACCTGCCCTTCTTCGTTGAACATGACGGGCACCGGCGCGCCGCCAACCTTCGGATTCAGCTTTCCGCTCACGGCGAGCAGCGTGTCGCGCAAAATTTCGGCCTCCAGACGGCGCACGTTCATGCGGCTGAGATATTGGTTGTCGGGATCAATGCGGTCACGTGTATTATCGCGGGTCGAGGACTGGCGATAGGTGCGTGAAGTCATGATCTGGCGATGCAATTGCTTTAAGCTCCAGCCACGGGCCATGAAATCGGTCGCCAGCCAGTCGAGTAGTTCGGGATGCGTCGGTTTGCTACCAAGCTGACCGAAATCACCAGGACTAGCGACGATGCCCTTGCCAAAATGCTGCATCCACACGCGATTCACCATCACGCGGGCGAACAGCGGATGCTTGCCATCGGTCAGTTCGTTGGCCAGGGCAAGACGACGGCCAGTGGTGGGCAATGCGGCGTTCTTCTCTGGAATCTCGATCTGCCGATGCGCGGCGAGCACGGTGAGATCGCCCGGCTTCACCTGCCCTTTTGGCTGATCAAACTGACCGCGGTTGAAGATGAAGGTCGCTGGCACGGCTTCCGGCTTCTTCGGCAGTTCGGTGAAGACGTGGAGAAATTCTTCCTTCGGTTTCGTCGCACGCACCGCCGTCGCTTCCTCGGTCATCTTCTTCAACTCGTCGGCGTGCTTGGTCTTGTTGGTGGTGTCGTAGAGATAGAGTGATCCAGCGCTGAGCTGGTTCACACGCGGCCACGCTTTGAGCAGCTTCGTCTGATCAGCCGTGCGTATCTTTACTTCAGTGCGGTAAGCAGTGCGCAACGCCTCACGATCCTGCTCCGGCGCCTTGGCGAGTTCCTTCTCCAAGACTTCGGTGATGAACTCCTCTCCCTTCGCAATACGTGCGGTGTCCATCTTCTTCGCTTCGGCCTCGATCTTGGCCGATTCGGCGATCTCCGCCTGCGTCAGCAATGACACCAGTCTGCTGCCGGGTCCACGCCAGGATTTCGTGTCGAAGCCCGGCTCAAACACGGCACGTAAGCGATAGTAATCGGCCTGCGTGATCGGATCGTAGCGATGATCGTGGCACTGCGCGCAACCGATGGTAAGGCCGTAAAGAGACGTGCCCACCATTTTGATCGTATCGGCGATGTTCGCGTTCTGCGTGGCGGCATCGTTGGTTTCACCGGTGCCGTTGGGCGACATGCGCAGGAAGCCGGTGGCAGAAAGTTTTTCAATCGCCTCCGGTGATAGATCTTTGTACGGCTGCGGCACCATCTCATCGCCCGCAAGCTGCTCGCGGATGAACTGGTCGAACGGCTTATCCTTGTTCAAGGAGTTGATGACGTAGTCTCGATACTTCCACGCCCACTTACGCTCCAGATCCTTCTCACCAAAGCCCTCGCTATCCGCATAACCCGCCGCATCCAGCCAGTGACGGCCCCAGCGCTCGCCGTAATGCGGGCTGGCAAGGAGTCGGTCGATCAGATTTTCGATGCTGGATGCTGGATTCTTGATGTACGCAGCGACAAACGCATCCACTTCTGCTGGCGTCGGTGGCAGGCCGATCAAATCAAAGCTCGCACGACGGATAAAGGTGATGGGATCGGCTTCAGGCGAGAACGAGAGGCCTTTTTCGGTGAGCTTGGCGGCGATGAAGGCGTCGATCGAACTGAGCGAAGAGCCAAGGGCATAGGGCGTAGAATCAGAACCTCTTTGCCCTACGCTCTGCGCCCTTTGCGGCGGCTTGACCGCCTGAATCGGCTGCAACGACCACCACGCCCGTTCCTCATCCGTGAAGGCATGTTCGGGTCCGAGTTTCTCCGGTTCAGGACGTGCGGTCTTGGCACCTTGGGAGACCCAGGCTTCGAGCGTGGCGATGTCGCGATCCTTGAGCTTCGCCTTGCCCTTCGGCATTTCGCCTTCCTTCACGAGTTCGAGCAGATGGCTCTCCGTCACCTTGCCGGGAACGATGGCTGGGCCGTTTTTACCGCCTTTGAGGATAAAGCGTGCAAGACGCACATCGAGACCACTCTTGGTCACCCCTTCCTCGCCGTGGCACTGAAAACAGTGCGCCTTCAGGATCGGGCGCACGTCTTTTTCAAACGTCAATGGTGCTGCCACGACCGGGAGTCCCGTGGCCAGTAGCAGTGGCAGAAGATGGCGTGAACGACGCATGGTAAACATACGGCGCAGGGGGCTCATCTTTCTCGCATGGCATCATCCACCGCCGTGTCGAGCACATCGCAGGCTTCCTCGAGCGCTTCGAGTGTGACGGTAAGCGGCGGGCAGATTTTAACGGTCTGGCCCCAGGCACCGACAGGTGCGAAGAGCAGCAGGCCACGCTGGTAGCACAGCTCGATGATGCGGTGGGCGAGGTCGTGATCCGGCTCTTTCTGGCCCGGTTTGACCATCTGAAGGCCCGCAACGAGTCCGGCGCAGGTCACATGACCGACGACGTTCGGGTGGCGTTTTTGGATGGCCTTGCAGCGCTCATGCAAAATCGGGCCGAGCCTGGCGGCGTTGCCGGTGAGGTCTTCCGCGAGCAGTTTTTTGATGTTCGCGACGGCGGCGGCGCAGCAGACGGGATTTCCAGTGTGAGTGCTGGTCATGCTGCCCGGTGGGAACTGGTCCATGATGTGCTGGCGACCGATCACGGCACTCAACGGCATGCCGGAACTGATGCCTTTGCCACAGCAGATGAGATCCGGCGTGACGCCATAATGCTCGAAGGCCCAGAACTTGCCCGTGCGGCCGAAACCGGACTGCACCTCGTCAAAGGTGAGCACGACTTGATGCTCGTCACACCAAGCGCGAAGCTTCTGGATGTATTCAACCGGCGCAAAATCGGGACCGACGCCCTGATAGCTCTCCATGATGACCCCGGCGATGTTTTCAGGCTTCATGCCGCTTTTTGCGATGGCCTGCAAAAAGGCGTCGAAGGAACTGTCGCCCTCCCAATAACCATCCGGGAACGGTGCTTGGATGATAGCCTTGTCGAGGTTCACGATCCACGATTTCTGGCCTGCCATGCCACCGGCCTGCTGGCTGGCGAGCGTGCGGCCGTGGTAGCCGCGATCAAAGCCGATGATGCCGATCTTCGACGTGCCACCGACTTTGATGCCGTTCGCACGGCTCAGTTTGATGGCGCATTCCGTGGCCTCGCTGCCGCTGCTGAGCAGGAAGACCTTCTTCAGACCTTCCGGCGAGACCGAGGCGATGATTTCAGCGGCCTGGAGGCGTTCCTCGCTGGGGAAGACGTAGTTGTGAATGAGGCCGCTCTGGATCTGGTCGATCATGGCCTGGCAAATTTCAGGAGCGGCGTGACCTGCATTGGTCACGAGCACGCCACTGCTCCAATCGAGCCACTGATTGCCGTGTTTGTCGAAGACATGGATGTCCTGCGCCTTTTCCCAAATGATGGGTGGCATGCCGCGCATGGAAAGCGGCTCCACCTCCCGCAGGCGATCCAGCAGCGGCACGCTGTCAGGATGCGGCACCTGCGTGCAGATGCGGCGGTGCTTGGTTGCGACGTGAGGAACGGTTTGCGGAACGGTGCTGAATTCTTTGCCCATAGTGGCAACGATCATGCACGAAGCCGGATCACGCTGCTACGCGCTTTGCGGCAGGTCGCGGTATTTTTGTGCGCTTAGGGATTCTCGCGGCTTTTTTGCGGACGCAGAGTGCCGCTTTCTCCTGCGGGCCAATACGCACCGTCTTCGATCCATTCGCGCAGCATACCGATTTGATCCCCGGTGAGGCTGACTTCAGTGCGGGGCATCATTTTCGGATGCGTGCCGCCGCGTTGCACGGCGCTGATGAGCAGGCTGCAATCGGGATCGCCAGGCAGGATGAAGTCGCGTCCGCTGGCGCTGCGTTTGAAGGCGGTGGTTTTGCTGCTGAGATTGAGCGCAGGCAGAGGCAGGGTGCCGTTATGGCAGGCGAGGCAGTGCTGCTGGAGCACAGGTTTGACCTGGGTGAGGAAGTAGTGCTCGCGGGCGTGCTTGGTGCCAGAGGTGATGGAGCAGGCGCTGAGGATGAGTAGAATGGGAAGAATGCGAATCATGGGGTGAGCGTAGCGATAAGGCGGCAGGACGGCTATGCCTCGTTTGGGTAAAATTGCGCTCTAGCTTGACGTCGGTGTGCGATCGCCTCCAGATTCCACCCATGCCTAGCAAACCCAAAACTCACGCCAACGGCCATTGCCGCATCGTTTTGACCGGAGGGCCGGGAGGCGGCAAGACCACGGCGGCGGATTTGTTTCGCCGTGAGATGGGTGACAAAGTTGTGCTGGTGCCGGAAGCGGCCACGATGGTGTTCAGCGGCGGTTTCCCACGCGTGACCGAGCCAAGCGCGGTCCATGCGGCGCAGCGGGCGATCTATCATGTGCAGCGAAATCTGGAGGATGTGCAGGTGGCTTTGTATCCCGAGCGCGTGCTACTGTGCGATCGCGGCACCGTGGATGGTGCCGCGTACTGGCCGGGGCCAAGCAACGGATTCTTCGAGGACGTTGGCAGCACGCTGGAACGCGAAATGGCACGCTATGATGCCGTCATTTTCTTTGAAAGCGCGGCGGTGGGCGGCATGGGCATCGAGGGCGGAAACCCCATTAGGAATGAATCCATGGAGAAAGCCGTGGAGCTTGATTGCAAGCTGCGTGATCTGTGGTCCCAGCACCCCAAATTCATGCTGGTGCCGCACAATCCATCGTTCTTCAAAAAAATCTCCTTTGGGCTGGCGGTGCTGGAAGGGATCGTATCAGAACTGGGATGCAAGGAGAGGCGAAAGAAGCGTTGATCGAAATGGCTCCATGAGCGTAATGAAACGCACATGAGAGTCGAACTCGTCAACACCGGCACCGAACTCCTTCTTGGAGACACCATCAACACCAACGCGGCCTGGATCGGCCAGCGGCTCGCAGCGCTGGGCATTCAAGTAACGCGACAGACGATTGTGCCGGATGGCGCGGTGATTCGTGTGGCGATTGCGGAAGCGGCACAGCGGTCGGATGTCGTTTTGGTTTCCGGCGGCCTCGGACCGACGAATGACGACCTCACGCGCGAGTCGGCGGCGGAACTGCTGAGCCTCCACATGGAACTCGATGAAGGCGTGATGCAGCATCTGAACGAGTACTTTGCCAAACGCGGCAAGCCAGTGAGCGAAGCGACGAAACGACAGGCGATGGTGCCGCGTGGTGCGGTGGTGATGCCAAATCCGTTCGGCACGGCTCCTGGATTGTATTTTCCCGCCGAGCTGGGTGCTCCGCTGGGCTGGAATGCGCACATCTTTCTGCTGCCGGGACCGCCGCGTGAGTTGAAGCCGATGGTGGAGAATGAAGTCGAGACACGCCTGCGTGAATGGCTGCCCGATGGGGCGTCGCGTCGTGTGGTGTATCTCAAAGTGACCGGTGTGGGCGAATCAGACATCGTGGAAGCGGTCGAAAAGCAGTTGGAAGCGATCAAGGGTCTTGATCTCGGCTATTGCATTCGCAATGGCGATGTGGATGTGCGCCTTGCGGGATCAGCATCAGCCGTGGAGACAGCAGCGGGCATTGTGCGTGGTGCGTTGGGTGATTGCATCGTGTCGGAGGACCGGCGGATCATTGAAGAGGTGATCGTGCAGTTGCTCACGGAACGCGGCGAATGGCTCTCCATCGCGGAATCCTGCACCGGCGGCACGATTGCGAGCAGGATCACAGATGTGAGCGGTGCCTCGCGTGTCTTCGGCCACGGTTGGGTGACGTATGCGAATGAAGCGAAGCAGCAGCACCTCGGTGTGCCTGCGGAAATGATCGAAACGCATGGTGCCGTGAGCGAAGAAGTGGCGCGGGCGATGGCAGAAGGCGCTTTGAAAAAAAGCGGTGCGGATCATGCGATTTCGGTGACGGGCATCGCCGGGCCGACCGGCGGCACACCAGAGAAGCCAGTGGGCACGGTATGGATCGCCCTGGCGTCGAAAAACGCGGAGACATGGGCGCAGAGGCGGTTTTATCCGGGTGCGCGGGATCGCTTCAAGCTGCTGACCTCGCAGGCCGCGCTGGAGATGCTGCGGCGGAGGCTGATGGGCATCGCGCAGGGAGGATAGGCCTCCGGCCTGTCTGCGGATCGGGGCGTCCCGCCTTGATAGGCGGTCAAAGGCGGGACGCCTCGATCCATTGTCAGGCTGGAAGCCTGACCTCCGCTGCTAGCGTGCGGCTTTAACGGCATCCCACACCTTGGTGTATTTCGCCAGATCAGGTCCAAGGTCTTCGATGACTTCGCACTTGGCCTTCACGTCGTCAGGAATCTTAACAGCGGGGTTTTGCAGGAACTCGGGACTGACTTTTTTCAGCGCTTCGAGGTTAGGGCAGAGGTAGCCCATCCAGTCCATATTTTCGGCTGCAACGGCGGGATCGAGTAGATGATTGATGAGAGCATGGGCAAGCGTGGTCTGTTTGGCACCTTTGGGGATGACCATCTCATCGCAGCCGATGGTGACGCCTTCACGCGGAATGAAGATGGCCACCTTGGGATTCTCGCGCTGTACCTGAAACAGGTCGCCACTGTAGCCGTGGACGAGGAGGAATTCGGCGGAGTCGATGCCAGACTTGTAACCTTCGTTATCAAAGCGGGCGATATTCTTTTTCCAACGGATGAGCACATCGCGTGCGGCGGCGAGATGAACGTCATCACGGCTGTTGAGGCTGTGACCGAGGGATTTGAGCGCGGCACCGATGCTTTCGCGCATGTCATCGAGCAGCGTGACACGTCCAGCGAGCGCGGTGCGGTCAAACATGGCCCACGACGCCTCGGTGTCCTTCACCTTGTCTTTGCGCACCGCTATGACGCCATAGCCAAGGGTGTAGGGCACGCTGTGTTGCATGGTTTGGTCCGGCAATTTGGCGAGCAAGGCGGGATCAACATGCTTGAGGTTCGGCAGCAGCGTGTGATCGATGTTTTGCAGCATGCCCTGGGCGTGCATGACCTGGATCATGTAGGCGGTGGGCACGACGACATCGTAGCCGGAGGCACCGGCCTTGAGCTTTGCATACATGCCTTCGTTTGAGTCGAAGGTGTCGATGACGACCTTGCAGCCGTGCTGCTGTTCAAACTGCTTCACGACCTCGGGGCTGATGTAATCAGCCCAGGTGTAGAGATGCAGCGTTTCAGCGCACGCACTGGCAGCGAGCAGCAAAAACAGCAGCGCAGGCTTCATGCGGCGGCTGGACGGAGCAGCGGAATGGCCTGCTGGCGGCGAATGGCGGCTTCGCTGTTGTAAGCAGCGAACAGCAGAATGCTGAAGCCGAGGTCGCTGAAGAGCGAGTTACGCAGGAACCACCAGGTGGGTGGATGGCCCGCTTCGCCAACGGTCAGCGCCTGCACCCAGCCGGCCAAGTTCTTGGTGTAAGCGGGGTAGCTGAGCCATGAAACCGTGTTGGTGATGAGATAAAAAGCCAGCGAGCAGCCGACCACGCCGAGCAAGCTGCCCACGAGACCGATTTGACAGCGCCAGCGGCTGGCGAGCAGCGCGGCAAGAGCAAAACATGGATAAACCGCCAGCGCTTCCCAATGCAGCACAGACGCGAATCCGGTGGCGGCAATGTCGATGCCAACGAGCAGCAGCGGGATCAGCAGGAAAGTGAAGCGTTTGGAGAACAGCAGCGTACCGGTGAAAGCGAGCGCCATCCAAGGGCTGAAGTTTTCGAGTGCATCCACAGTTACCCAGCCCTCCAGCTTGGCGTAACGAAACGCTGCGGCGACGAGAACCAGGATGAGCGGCAAAAGAAAGGTGCGGGAGGTTTTGGAGGACATGGGAGAATGAAAACGCTGAATATTGAACTTTGGACAGCTAAACCGCGACGCCTTTTTTGCGCAGGAAGGGAACAAGCTCATCGACGCCGAAGTCGGCGAGTACATCGCCATCCCAGTCCATGGTGGGGGCTTTGCTCTGGTCGCTGAGGTCGATCATGGCCTGCATGGCTTCACGATTGCCGCTGACGGTGATTTTTTCATAGGCGATGCGGCGGGCGTCGAGGTAGTCGAGAACTTCCTCGCACCATGGGCAGCCGGTTTTGACGTAGAGCACAGGCTTGATCATGCCCACATAATGCCGCAAAGCGCGGAACGGGCAAGCGGGGTGTCCGGGATTCTAGGTTGACCACCCCCCTGCCCCGTTTAGTATTCGTCTGCTGTTTTCAGAGCAATTCATCCAGTGCTCCGAAGCCCGTCCCTTTGAACGAGACCCCCCGATGCGCCATCTTCGACCTCAGACTGCGCAGAAGGAACCGTTCCAGCGGACGGAACGCCCGAAAGTGACCTCCTGCGTGCTGCAAACGCCCGCTGGTGTTTCCTTTGAGCCGACTGGGCCAATGTGGCCCGGCTTTGAAAATAGCAGCAGCCCGTGGTGGTGCTGTGGCAGACCGCCAGTGCGGTCCGCCGCGTGCCGCGGAACCGTGGAAGAGGCAAGCCGCCCGTTCCCGCCCGCCGCCCCCTCCAGCACCCCGGCCCTGCCCGAACACGCAACCCACCCCTACGCTAACTCCACCCATGTCCGACTATCCCAATGGCAATGCCAACCGCAACCGCCGCAACCGCAATCGCAACCGCCCGCGTGGCCCCCGTCCTGAAGGCCCGCGCCCAACCCGTGAAGGTGGCCGTGAAAGCCGCAGTGCCGAGCCTTCCGGCTTTCAGAAATTCCTGAGCATCATCAGCTTCGGCCTGCTCGGCAATTCCAAGCCCAAAAACCGCCCGCAGGCAGACCGCAGCGGCTCCTCCGCTCCCCGCAGCACGAATGACAATCCACGTCCGCAGCGTGAACCGCGTCCGCGTCGTGAAGCTCCTCCGGCAGTCAATCCGACGGATATCACCACGGATCGCCTTTATGTCGGCAATCTTTCTTATGATGCCACCGAGAGCGATCTGTTCGAGCTGTTCAACGGCGTCGGCGCCGTGCGCAATGCGGAAGTCGTGGTCAACAGCCGCACGCAGCGCTCCAAAGGCTTCGCCTTTGTGACGATGGGTAGTGTGGATGAGGCACGTCGTGCCGTCGCTGAACTCAGCAACAAGGATTTTATGGGTCGCCCGCTACAGCTTAGTGGCGCCAAGCCGAACACGCGCGGTGATGGCTCCGACTCGCAGCGCGAGGAGGAAGAAGCCCAGGCCGCATGATCCACGTCGAGCTTTGACTCACCACGCCCGCAGGTTCGTCACAGAACCTGCGGGCTTTTTCTTGCAGAGCCCCCCGCAAGCGCTGAACAAAATCGCGTCCATCGCCTTCCAATCTCAGTATCACAACCATGCCTGCTCCACCACTCCTCGACCGGGAACCCGAACCCGGGATCGCCCTGAACAGCGCTCCTGTCACTCATGTCACGCCGGCAGAAATCCGTGCGGATGAAAAGTTTTGCAACCAGCTCGAAGACCGGGCGCTGCTCAGCGGTCCCAACCGCCGTCTGCGTGACCTGCAACTGCTCTGGAGCGTGGTCAAAGATTTCATTCTCGGCTTTCGTGGCCTGCATTTCGTTGGTCCGTGCATCACGGTCTTCGGTTCAGCCCGATTCGGTGAAAATCACCGTTACTATAAACTGGCACGCGATATGGGCGCGGCGATAGCCGACATGGGCTTTACCGTTCTGACCGGTGGCGGGCCTGGCATCATGGAAGCGGCCAATCGTGGCGCAAAAGATGCTGGAGGACGCAGCGTCGGCTGCAACATCCGCCTGCCCTTTGAACAAAGCCACAACCCCTATCTCGACCGCTGGGTGACCATGGAGCATTTCTTCGTGCGCAAGACGCTGCTCATCAAATACAGCTACGGTTTCATCATCATGCCCGGTGGTTTTGGCACCATGGACGAAATGTTCGAAGCGCTGACACTGATTCAAACCAAGAAGCTCAAAAGCTTTCCCATTGTCATCATGGGCAGTGATTACTGGCTGGAAATGCGCCAGTTCATGGACCAAATGCTCAGTGGGACCACGATCAGCCCGGAGGATCTTGATTTGATCAAATGGACCGATTCCGTCGAAGAGGCCGTGGCGCATCTGCAGGACAAGGCGGTCACACAATTTGGCCTGCGTCGCGCCCGTGTGCCCAAGAGCAGCGTGCTGCTGGGTGAAACAGCACTTGAAGGCTTGCGTTGAAACTCGACACTCCGCGCCTCCCGCATGTCCGACCACACGTTCACTCTCGCCAACGGCCTCAAACTCGGCTACGCGGAGTTTGGCGACCCGCGTGGTGAAGTGGCGTTTTATTTTCACGGCTGGCCGTCATCGCGCTTTCAAGGATCACTCTTTCATGAAGTAGCGAAGCAGCAAGGCATGCGGCTCATCTGTCCAGACCGTCCAGGGATTGGTTTGTCCGATTTTCAGTCTGGTCGCACGCTGTCCGACTGGCCTGAAACGCTCACCCAGCTCGCGGCCCACGTTGGGGCGGACAATTATCACGTCATCGGCTGGTCCGGCGGCGGCCCCTATGTACTGATTACCGCATTAAAACTGCCCAAGCGCCTGCTCTCCGCCTCCATCATCTGCGGCGCACCGCCGCTCAAGTTCCTCGGTGATCGCGAAATGTTCTGGCTCTACCGGCTCATGATCCAATTGCGGCATTACTTTCCATCGATTCTGGGAGCCGTGCTTCGTCTCGGCGGCATGGCCGCCAAAGGTTCGCCGCAGAAAGCCCCGCTGCGCTGGCTGATGAAACTGTTGGGTGAAGAAGACCGCCGCATGCTCAACCTGCCCGGCATTTATGACGTCGTGCGCGATGCCACGCTCGGCGCCCTTGATCGCGGACCGAGCAGTGTCATCGCCGACGCGGATATTTATCTCAGCGAATGGGGCTTCGAAGTCAGCCAGATCAATTTTCCCATCCGGTTCTGGCACGGCAAGCAAGATCGCAATATCGATTGGACCTACACCGAGCGGATTGCCGCCCTGATTCCTGTCGCCACCTCGGTCTGGTCGGAGATCGACGGCCACTATTCCCTGCCGATCACCCATGCGGAGCAGATTCTCGCCGCCGCACTGCAAAAAGCGCCCTCACCGGGCAACGCGGGGCAGCAGGATGGGAATGCCCTCATCGATGGTGAACTGCTGTCTGCCGTCCTGCGTCGTC
>JAYVIO010000039.1:0-6146 GCA_043770175.1 Verrucomicrobiales bacterium
TCGACGCACCGGATGCCGCCGATGCCTGCGTGCGTCGCGAGCGCTCGAATTCACCGCTCCAAGCCCTCACCATGATGAACGACGGTGTCTTTGTCGAGGCCGCGCAATCGCTGGCTCTTCGCGTCATGCGCGAAAGCTCGTCAGAAACATCAAGACGCCTCCAGAACCTTTTCCAGCTCGTTTTGAACCGCCAGCCGCGTGTTGAAGAACTCTCGCGACTCCAAGCCTTTCATAGCGAACAAAAAGCCCGAGTTCAAAACGGCGGCGCAGAGGCCCTCAAAGCCCTCGGCATCATCGCAAAAGCCGTTCCTCCCGCCGAAACCGTCGAAACCGTCACGCTCGTCGCCACAGCCCGCGTGCTCATGAACCTCGATGAGTTCATCAACCGTGAGTAGCCTCATGGCTAACGATTCACCTTCACAACACCGTCTTCCCTTCATCCGTTTAAACACGTCATGCTTACCCTTTTCTCCAAGCAGTCCGCCAACCGTTATTGCGACGGCCTTTCGCGTCGGTCGTTCCTGCGCATCGGCGGACTCGGGCTTGGAGGCTTGAGCTTCCCCGAACTCCTGCGTGCTGAGGCGGAGCAGGGGCGTGGCAAATCGCAGAAGGCGCTCATCCTGGTTTACCTGCCGGGCGGACCGCCGCATCAGGATATGTATGACATCAAGGTGAATGCGCCCTCGGAGGTGCGCGGACCTTTTTCAGCCATCGGCACGAATGTGCCGGGCATCCAGATCAGCGAGCACCTGCAGCGCATGGCGAAGATGGCGGACAAGTTCAGTTTCATTCGCAGCGTCGTGGGTGCGAAGGACCGCCATGAGAGCTTTCAATGCGTGACAGGCCGACTCAGCAACAATGCGCCTCCCGGCGGCTGGCCGGAGATCGGCAGCGTCGTGTCGAAGCTCCAAGGCGGAGCGCCCACAGTGCCCGGCTATGTGAATCTCTCGCAGCACATGAAGCACACGCCTTACAACCAAGGGCGGCCGAGTTTCCTCGGCGTGGCGCACGCTCCTTTTATGCCTTTGGAGCGCGGGAAAGAGGACATGTCGCTCAATGGCGTGACGCTGGAGCGTCTGGGAGATCGTCGCGGACTGCTCTCTGCTTTTGATTCGTTCCGACGCGAAATCGACGCCTCCGGCACGATGGCGGGCATCGATGTCTTCCGGCAGCAAGCCTACGGCATCCTCACTTCGTCGCGACTCGTCGATGCGCTCGACCTTTCCAAGGAGTCTTCCAAGATTCGCGAGCGCTATGGCAAAGGCACCGAGAAGATCCAAGGCGATGCCGCACCGCGACTGAATGAGCAGTTCTTGCTCGCACGCCGACTCGTCGAGGCTGGCGTGCGAGTGGTGACGCTGAGCTATAGTTTCTGGGACTGGCACGGGCAGAATTTCAAAAACGCGCAGGAGAACCTGCCCGACTTCGATCAAGCGATCACCGCGCTCGTCCAGGATCTGCATGAACGTGGCATGGACAAGGACGTGACCGTGCTGGCCTGGGGCGAGTTTGGCCGCACGCCACGCGTGAATGACAAAGGCGGACGCGATCACTGGCCGAACGTGTCCTGCGCACTGCTCGCCGGTGGTGGCATGCAGAACGGTCAGGTCATCGGCGCCACCGACCGTCTTGGAGGTGAGGCATCGGATCGTCCCGTGCACTTCCAGGAAATCTTCGCCACGCTTTACCACAACCTGGGCATCAATCCGCACACCAGCACCGTGTCGGACTTCTCCGGCCGTCCGCATTACCTGGTCGATAACGAATTCCAGTCGATCAAGGAGCTTGCCTGAGTCGCATGTCGCCCTTTGAACACATCACCCAAACCCGCCGCGACTTTCTCGCGACGAGTTCCTGCGGGTTGGGGACGCTCGCTTTGACGTCGCTATTGAAGCAGGACGGCTTGCTGGCGGAGGAGGCGAGCATTCCGGCGAATCCGCTTTCGACTCGCGTGTCGCATTTCGCGCCGCAGGCGGAGCGCTGCATCTTCATCTTCCTTGAAGGCGGGCCGTCGCAGATGGATCTCTTTGATCCGAAGCCGTTGCTGAACAAATACGACGGTCAGCCGCTGCCCGATTCCATCGTGGGCAATGCGAAGTTCGCCTTCCTCCAAAAAGAGTCGGCCACGGTGATGGGCACGAAACGTGTCTTCAAGAAGCACGGGCAGTGTGGCATGGAGATCAGCGATCTGCTGCCGCACATCGCGACGTGCGCGGATGACATCGCTTTGATTCGCTCAATGCACACGACGCAGTTCAACCACCTGCCCGGCCAGCTCATGCTGAACTGCGGCGCGGCCTTGCTCGGACGTCCGAGCGTCGGCTCATGGGTGACTTACGGCCTCGGCAATGCCTCGCAGGAGCTGCCATCGTATGTCGTGATGGTTAGCGAGGGGCGTGGCCTGCCCGGAGGCACCTCCACATGGTCGAGCGGTTTTTTGCCATCATCGTATGGCGGCGTGATGTTTCGCAATGGAGCTTCTCCCGTGCTGAATCTCGCCAATCCCGACGGCATCACGCCGCAGATGCAATCGGCGAGCATCCGCGCGCTCAATGATTTGAATCGCCTCCAGCACAAGCACATCGGTGATCCCGAGATCGCCGCGCGCATCAACAGCTACGAGCTGGCCTTCCGCATGCAAAGCTCAGCCCCGGAGCTTGTCGATCTCAGTGGTGAATCACAGGCCACGCTCGATGCGTATGGCGTGAATCGCATCGAGCCGCCGATCAAGAGCAACCTCGGAGGTATCGGCAACTACCAGACTTTCTCGCGGCACTGTTTGAATGCGCGACGCATGGTCGAGCGCGGTGTGCGCTTCGTGAACATCATCCACGCTTCGTGGGATCATCACAGTGCGCTCGATCCGCAACTCGCGCACAATTGCCAGATGGTCGATCAGCCCATCGCCGCGCTGCTGAAGGATCTCAAACAACGCGGCCTGCTCGACACCACGCTCGTCGTTTGGGGCAGCGAGTTCGGCCGCACCGCGCTCGGCGAGAACCGCAAAGGCTTCAAGAAAGTCACGGGCCGCGATCATCATCCCGCCGCATTCAGTTTGTGGATGGCCGGAGGCGGCATCAAAGGCGGCCAGGTTTATGGCGAGACCGACGACTTCGCCTGGCACGTCGCCCGCGATCCCGTATCGATGCACGACTTCCACGCCACGATCCTGCATCTCTTCGGCCTCGATCACAACAAGCTCAGCTACCGCTTCCAAGGCCTCGACTTCCGCCTCACCGGCGTGAATCCCGCGAAGGTGGTGAAGGGGTTGGTGGGCTAGCTGTTTGAGTGGCGGTTGGAACCTTGAGTGTGCAGCGCCCTCAAATGGGTGCCCGTTTCAACACAGGCTGTAGGAACGTCTTCGCAACACTCCACAGCAATACAGCGGCACCGTCTTTGCGGACATCTTCAACCCGAAATACGATCAACATATCGCTCTTTCCAGCTTGAATGGACCTCAGTGCAAAAGCTCTACCCGGCGCCATTTCAATTTTTCGTGATGCACACACATGTTCTATCTCTACGCCTTGGCTGAAGCGCCGTTGTTCTTTGCGGTAGTCAGCCTCCTCAACTGGAGGAACATAGTTCGTGGCGAAATCGGCTGGCGCTGAAATAAGCGTTGGAGTGTCTTGACGAAAAGATTTAGCCATTCTCAGAAAGTCATCGGAGGTCATATCTCTGAGGGGAACAAAGAATCCAAAATCACATCCCGAGAATCCGACCGATGCCTGCCTGTTACTCAGTTCGATGTCGCTTCCGTAGCCGTATGCATGTGTTCGGTTCGCAAACGAATAATAGGCTCCCCCGCCGCGCACCAGCATCGAGTCGTCATATCGTCCTCTTGGAAGAAGCTTCACAAGCCCCGTGCTGGCATCCAGTCTATCCTCATACACTTTCTCGATTTCTTTCGGGACTTTGAGAAGCTGGTCTTCGATTTCCCTCAGGCGTGTTTTTGATACTTGGATCGCTAACTCCAGTGCTAATTCGTCTGCCAGAACGCTTTTGTCAGCGCCGCCGTCGAGTTTCACGCCGACTAATGCATCCAGCAAGTCATCAACCCGAAGTGCCCTGCCATCAAGCGCCGCTAAAACTTTGCCAATTAGAGCATCGCTCTTCCTGTTGTTCATGACTCGTTCGGCGATTCGATGCGCTTCCAAAGCCGTCCTTTTGAGGTCCTCAAAAACAGACATTGAAATCATGCTTCTAGTTGGAGCTTTGCCGCCCTTGTCCAAGTTGCATCGGGCATGAATTGGCAGCCAGTTGCAATACCTATTGATCTCAAATGTCTGAGGCAGATTGAACTCTTCCAATACCCGTTTCAGTTCGGCTGGGCACTCGATCAGTCTCTCGGGGATGAAGTGATCGACATTGACCTCTTTCAATCGGATTGGCTCATGGCAGTAGTAGCATTCATGTCCGTTGGCTTGCCATACAGCGTATCGTTCAACTGATGAGAATCTGTGTTTTGTCATTTGAGAATGTAAGATCGTTTTGCTCAAAAATGCCTTCCTGAGAAGGGGAAATCATAACTCACGGAACATCTTCACCGCCTCCATCAACGGCACGCACTCCACGTCTTGTCCAAGCGGGTAGCTCTCAGCGCCGGGATAGATGACCATTTTGCGTTCGGGCTTCAGATCCTTGCAGCCTTCGTGGAAGCCGCGGGCGGGAGTGGGTGTGAGGCTGCGTTTGCATTCGAAGGCCCAGCGTTTGCCAGGGCGGAGTTCGAGCACGAGGTCGATCTCGGCTCCAGCGGAGGTGCGGTAGCAAAAGGCCTCGGTGCCTGCGGGCGCGGCGGCGATGAGGTTTTCGATCACCCAGCCTTCCCAACTCATGCCTGCCACGGGATGGGCGAGCAGATCGTCGAGGGTGCCAATGCCAAGCAGCGCATGGACGAGGCCGCTATCTCGCACATACACCTTCGGACTCTTCACCATGCGTTTGCCTGCGTTCGAGGCCCAAGGTGTGAGACGACGGACGAGCAACAGATCGCACAGCAGGTCGATATAGCGGCCCACGGTTTGTCCGCTCGCGCCGAGCGCTGCGGCGAGGCGAGCAGCGTTGAGCATGCCGCCTTGGTCGTGGGCGAGCATGACCCAGAGACGACGCAATGTTTCCGCCGGAATGCGCGGACCGAGTTGCGGGATGTCCCGCTCCAGGTAGGTGCGGATGAAGTTGCGCCTCCATTCGAGCGAGGCGGCATCGTCCGAGGCAGTGAAGCTGGAGGGAAATCCTCCGCGCAGCCAGAGTGTGTCGGCTGTTTTGGCTCCGGTCTCCTCCAGCAGCAACGGAGGCAGCTCCGTGTAGGCGATGCGGCCCGCGAGGCTCTCGGACGATTGCTGCAACAGGTCGATGCCCGCCGAACCAAGCACGAGGAAGCGTCCGTTTCCCTTTCCCGAACGACGCCCCTGATCGACCAACCCGCGCAGCACTTGGAAAAGGCCGGGCACGCGCTGGATTTCATCCAGGATGACCAGCTTGTCCTCATGCCGACGGAGGAACAACTCGGGCTCGGCCAGCTTCGCGAGGTCGGACGGCGATTCGAGATCGAGGTAGATCGAAGGGCGGTTCTCTCCGACTGCGAGGGCCAAAGTCGTCTTTCCCACCTGACGCGGTCCAAGAAGTCCGACCACAGGATGGCGGGTGAGCATTTCGGTGAGTCCAGGTTTGAGAAGGCGAGGATACATACCTTGTAAATCTTCCAAATCGTGGAAGATTTGCAAGGTTGATCTGACTGAACTATACAGCGCACAAACTCAGCTACCGCATGCAAAGGCATCGACTTACGCCTCACGGGCGTGAATCCCGCGAAGGCGGTGAAGGGGTTGATGGCGTAGCTTCGATTGGCAATCTTATATCATAGAGCCTTCTTTTCTCGAAGGACAAGCTTCTCAAAGACCACATAATCAAGGGATTATAGAGGCCGTATCGCCGGAGGTTGACACCCCATCCGGCGGTATGCAGGACACAATTATGACTGGCGTGGAAGGCACCCGGAAAAAAGGGCGGCCCTTCCTCAAGATCAAGCATGGTAGCGCTGTGGTGCCTATCTACAAGGGCCGTGTCCGCAAGTGGGATTGCTACACCGTGGCTTATCACATGAATGGCAAGCGCGTGCGGCGCAATTTTGGCAGCTTGGAAAAGGC
>JAYVIO010000040.1:0-2324 GCA_043770175.1 Verrucomicrobiales bacterium
AAAGTTGGTGAAGGAGCGCGAAGTGGAGGTGATGAAGCTCGGGAAGCAGATTTCGAAGAAACGAGCCGATTCAGCCCCAAAACTGGCCAAGGAGGTGGCGTCTCACCTCATCGACCTTGGTTTCAAGCGCAGTGTTTTTGAAGCGCAGCTTGCGGTGTTGCCTGGGCCGGAAAAAAACGGCCTGGAGGAGGTGGATTTCCACTTTGCACCGAACCCCGGCGAGCCATCGAAGCCGCTCCGCCTCACAGCATCGAGCGGAGAGATGTCCCGCGTGCTTCTCGCGGTGAAAAGCGCGCTGGCAAAGCAGGACGCTGTGCCGCTGCTCGTGTTTGATGAGATCGACGCCAACGTCGGCGGCAACATCGCCGAGGCGGTGGGCCGCAAGATGGCGGCGTTAGGCGTGACGCATCAGGTCATCGCCATCACCCACTTCCCGCAGGTAGCGTCACTGGCGAAGAGCCACTTTGTGGTGACGAAGGAGATCACGGGTAATTCCACGCGCTCACAAATTCAGGAAGTGAGCGATGATGAGCGCGTCAATGAACTTGCACGCATGCTCGGCGGCAGTGCCGCGAGCGCACGAGTGCACGCGCAGAATCTGCTCCAAGGAGCGGCTTAAGCCACGGCGGCTTCGAGCATCACACGTGGCGGACGGCCTTTGACGCGGCTGAGCGTGGCACGCAGGGCGAGATTGGCGAGCTGGGTGCCAGGCTCCCAGTGTTTTGGTGCTTTGCGGGTCTTGGAACTCCATTGCATGCCTTGGGCGATCCATTGCTCGCGATGCGTGTTGTAGTCGATGCCTTTGTCATCATCCGTCACGCCAAATTCAAAGTCACAGCAGGGACAAATTTCATAGGAACCGCCGCCTTCGCGGCTGCGCGGATGTTCTTTGAGGCCGGAAAACCCGCAGACGGGGCACAGGTGTGTTAGGGACTTCATGGTGGGTTGGAAAGTTGATTTTGAACGGAATATGTGACTTGGCTAGCCGACCTTCGATTTTTTCAGCGATAGTTCAGCGGCTTTGATCATCCGTCCCGGCTGACGCTGCCAGTAGGTCGGATTTTCGGGGCGAAAAAATGTTTTCGTGCTGCCGTTGCGATTGTAGGCGGCAAAGGCGCGTGTCTTGGGATCCCAAACCCGCAATGTGCCGTCGCTATCATCGAGCTTCATCGGCAGCTCGCCCGTTTTGGCACGCTGCAGCAGTTCCCACGCCTGCGCGGCGTAGTGTTCGGGATCACGGCTTTGGAAATCGCGGCCATGGCGATCAAAGTGGTCCTGCAAGGATTCAAGGTTGCCCCAAGTCATGCGCGCCGCTGGAGCCTGCGGCGGTTTGACTGCCGGCGCAGGACTGGCCGGTGTGGCAATTCCCGGTGTCGGTGTGGTACTTCCCGGTGTAAGAGCCGCGATGATTTTTTGAGTCAGCGATGGTTTTGCGGATGCCGCGGCAGTCGGCGTGCTGAAACTGCCTTCAGCCAGCCGAGTGCGTGCGCTGCCAAGGCTGTAATGATAGGTGGTGCCCGGTGTGAGGCCTTCGAGCACGACGCGATGCTGCGCGGACACTGCGCCTTCGGCCTTGCGGTTGAGTTGTGCTGGATTGGTGCCGAGCTGTGCCCGGGTGCCGCACTCCACATCCGTGCGCCATTCCAGGACAACCGCACTGGCACTGGCTGAAACCACTGGTTTGCCAATGATCTCGACGGCATGCGTCCATGCGCAGCTGATAAAGACAGCGAGACCAGTGAAAATGTGCAGGGGCTTGTTCATGGGGGTGAGCGAACGGCGCGTTTTCCAACGCGCGCCTGACTATGACATGGCGGGCTGCTTTCTGCTCAATTTTCTGAGTAACGTCCGCCATGAACACCGCTCTGCCAGTGCCACGCACTTTCGATGTGTTCACGTGGATCAAGGTGGCGGGCCTGCCAGCCAAGAATTTTTTCTGCCAGCGCAGGATTGGCAATCAACTCCGCAGGATCTCCCGCTCGCCGCTGACCGTAGTTTACCGGAATTTTTTTACCGGTGACGGCTTCGGCGGTGGCGATGATTTCCTTCACGCTGAAACCACGGCCGGTGCCGAGATTCACGGCGATGGTGTCGCCACCCTCACGCAGGTATTTTAAAGCGAGGGCATGGGCGGAGGCGAGATCGCAGACGTGGATGTAG
This sequence comes from Verrucomicrobiales bacterium, assembly GCA_043770175.1. Classification (GTDB taxonomy): domain Bacteria; phylum Verrucomicrobiota; class Verrucomicrobiia; order Verrucomicrobiales; family Verrucomicrobiaceae; genus Prosthecobacter. The sequence continues at coordinate 2,161 of JAYVIO010000040.1, forward strand.
TCGCGGATGCAGGTGCCGTCTGGCGTGTCGTAGTCGGTGCCGAAGACTTCGAGGTGATCGATTTCTCCGGTGACCGCCATCATCACGCGGGGAATCAAGTGGGTCTCTGGGTTGTGATCTTCACCTATTTTTCCGTCAGGCGAGCAGCCGCTTGCGTTGAAATA
>JAYVIO010000041.1:0-18299 GCA_043770175.1 Verrucomicrobiales bacterium
TAGCGCAGGCCGTCGTGCTCCTTCCAGTCGCTGAAGCGGTAGAAGTCGGCACGCCAGTCGAGGCGGTGAAGGAGGCTTGTCTCCTTGTCGAAGTAGAATTTCATCGCCGGTTCGACACTGCCGCTGACTTGAAGGCCGAAGCAGGCTTTACCCTCGTCGGTGAGGTCAGGGATGACCTCGATCTTGGACTTTTCATCGACGAGTAGGTCGAGCGACCACGCACGCACATCGTCCTTCGCGGGTTCGGCACCGCGTTCCTTCTTGTTGATCCACCATTTGTCCGGCTGGGAGAGAATGGACTCGCGCGTGGAGCGCTGCTTGCCTTCGGCAGGCTCGGGTGTGCTGCCGAAATGGAAGATTTCTTTGATGCGAAAAATTTTGAGCAGCTTGTCCTTCCCGCCGACGGCGGTGAGGGCTTTTTCGACCAGCGGTTTGGGATCAGCTGTCTGCGCGAGAGCTGAGGTGATGAGAACGAGGGGCAGGATGAAGCGGAGCATGGTGTGAGGGCTGATCAAACGCCCCGCACAGGTAAATCCTGTTGTCACACCTCCTCCAGCATCATCTTCGCATCGCCAAAAGTCTTCGGGCGCACGTCCATCTTGTCCATCATCGACATGAAGAGGCGGCAGAGCTGGCGGTCGGGCTTGTCTTTGAAGTCGAGCGCGCGTCCGCCTTTGAGTCGGCCGCCCGCGCCGCCGAGGACGATGATGGGGAGCTGGTCATTGTCGTGCTTGGCACCGGCCATCATGCTGGAGCAGTGCATGAGCATCGTGTTGTCGAGAAGCGTGCGCGGGCCTTCCTGGATGGCGTCGAGTTTGCGGGCGATGTAGGCGAGCTGCTCCATGAAGAGCTGGTTCACTTTGAGATAGTCCTCGCCGTCGCTGTGCGAGAGCAGGTGATGGATCATGTAATCAATGCCGTGCCCGGCCTGCTGCACGCTGGGCAGATTCGGGAAGCGCAGGGCGCTGTGGTCGTTGTTGAGCTTCAGCGTGGTGATGCGTGTGGTGTCCGTTTGGAAGCCGAGCACGAGCAGGTCGCACATGATGCGCATGTGCTCGCCGATGTCCTGCGGGATGCCGTCGGCGGGGCGTTGGATGTTCGGCTTTTCGAGCGTGGGCCGCCAGCCTTGGAGTTCGCCGCGTTTGCCGGCGTTCTCGATGCGCTTCTCCACCTCACGCACGCTGTCGAGATACTCATCGAGCTTGCGTTGATCGCTGGCGCTGATGTCGCGACGCAAGTCCTGCGCATCCGACAGCACGGCATCCAGCACGCTTTTGTCGGCAGGTGATGCTTCGTCTTTGAAGAGACGATCAAACGCCAGCGCAGGATACAACTCCAGCGGTGTCGGCGTCGTCGGTGAAGACCACGAGATGTGTGAGCTGTAGAGCATCGAGTAGTTTTTGTGCACCGACGGGTTCGACTTCTCGCAGGCCAGCACGAGGCTCGGAACCTTGGTGCTTCGGCCATACGTCTGTGCCAGCATTTGATCAAAGCTCGTGCCCGAACGAATCTCCCCACCGCTGGCGATGGGCGCGCCGGAGAGCATGTTGCCGGTCTGTGAGCTGTGGATGTTGCCTTTGCGCGCCTCCTCATGATAGAGGCCTCGCACGAAGAGCATCCTCTCGCGGAACTCATTCAACGGCGCGAGGACTTTGCCGAGTTCCATTGCCTTGCCTTCGCCCTTCGCCCACCACTCCTTCGAGTGGAACCCATTGCCGGAAAACGTCACGCAAAGACGCACAGGCGCCTCGCTGGCGGGTTTGTTCTTCTTGGGCTCATCGCCCCAGACATTGACGGATTCCATCCACGGCAGCGCCATGGTGACGCCAGTGCCGCGCAGGAAGGCTCGACGTGAGAATCGATGGCTTTTCATGATGATGAATCAGTGGTTCGCGATGAAATCTTTCCCCCGCACCTGCTGAAACTGCGGGCTGCTGACGATTCGTTCAATGAGTGTGCCGATGCGGAGGTCACTCTTCACCATCGAGTCGATCAAAGGTTTGTCGGAAAGCTGCACACTGCGGCCAAGGGCATAACCGAGAAGTTTACGGCTGAACTGACGCAGGAAATCATCACGGCGTTTGGTGAGCAAGTAGGTGCGCAAGTCGGCGAGACCATCGACCTGGGCGCCGTCGGACAAAGTGGTCTTCGTGTCGGCTTTTCGGGCACGACCGATGGCGTCGAAACCTTCGAGGGCGAAGCCATACGGATCGATGCGCTTGTGGCAGCCAACACAGTTCGCGTCGCGGCTGTGACGCTCGATGAGCTGGCGCTCGGTGAGGTCGGCGGGGGCTTCTTCTGGCAAGGTGGGCACGCCTTTGGGTGGCGTGGGCAGTTTATCACCGAGGATGACCTCGCTGAGCCAGGTGCCGCGCAGAATGGCGCTCGTGCGTGAGGCTCCAGATTGCTTCGCGAGAATCGCTGCAAAACCTAGGATGCCGCCACGGCCTTGAGCGTGGAGACCTTCGATGCGCTGCCATTCGCCTTTCAATTCGAAGCCGTAATGTTTCGCTAACTCTGCATTCACAAACGTGTGATCCGCATCGAGCAGGCTGAGCACGCTGCGGTTGTTTTGGATGAGGTCGACGAAGAAGCGGGTGACTTCTTCCTGCATGTCGTCGCGGAGGTCGAGGAAGGTGGGGAAGTGGCGTTCGCTCTTTTCGTCGAGCGTGGCGACATCGCGGACGTGGAGGTATTGGCAGCCGAACTCGGTGGCGAGGCGGCGCACTTTGTCGCTCTTGAGCATGCGTTGGGCTTGGCTGGGGATGTCTTCGAGCTTGGCGGAGCGCAATTCGGCATCGGGCGCGGAGGACCACAGGAAATAGCTGAGGCGTGTGGCGAGTTCCTGCGGGCTCACCGGGCCAGTTTTCTCCGGCGCTTTTTCACCGCGATACAAGAACGCCGGTGAGGTGAGCACGCGCACGAGCATTAGGCGCGGCGGGAAAGCTCTCAGCGTGGTGATTTCTTTCTCGCTGAGCGGACGACGCCACGCTTTGGCTGCGAAATCGATCACAGCCTGCCGCTGGATGGCATCAGCGGCCTTCTGCTGCTCTTTGAAGGCGGCTGCGGCTTTCAGGATCGGCTCGCGCATTGGTTCGAAGGCACTGGGCTTCGCGTCCTGCGTGGCAAACTGATAAAGCTGCTCAAAAGCATCCACCTGCTTCAGCGGCGACTCGCTGACGAAGTGCAGTTCGTCCCACCAGCGGTCGAGTTCGCGGGATTCGGCCTCGGTGAGCATGAGGCGCCTCAAAGCCGCGTCCTCGCGATAAAACAGCGTCAGCGTCACCACCTCATCGACTGGTACGATGCGTGAGTAGCACAGCGCGATAGGGAAAAGGGCACGAAAGTCGGCAAAGGCGGTTTCAAAGTGTTTCCGGGCCTCGCTGGCGTCATTCACAAGAATCGGGGCGCTGTGCTGCGTGACGAGGTTGTTGTCACTCCACTGCCCGTTTTTCTGAGCGGACTCAGATTTGCCGGCGACGAGGCTCGTGGTGGCCTGCGGCTTCTCGGTGAGCACCTGCATCTGCACGCTGCCGTTTGTTTTTGAGGCCAGCTTGCCCGTAACGACGAACTCCGTGCCATTCGCGAGTGCAGCGGGGATTTTAACTTCAAGGGTGGAGGGTGCTTTGGCAGTAAGGTCGGACTTGTCGGACGAGTCGGACTTGTCCGACAAAAACGGCCTCAATAGCGGCGAATTCAGTGGAAAGTCCTTCTCCAAAAACTGCCGCACCTTGACCGCAAGCTCTGGTGAAGGCCGCCTGCGCCACTCGGCGATGGGAGAGGGGACATCTGGCGCGGCTTCGAGCGTGGCGGGCTGGCTGAGAAAGTGCCACGCGCCATGTGGATTGCCTTTCAGGATTTTCGGTGAGACATCCTTCGCGAGATCCCAGGTCGTCGTGCCATCGCTGAGGGTGAGATTGATGGCGGTGAGGTCGCAAACGTGGTTGCCATCGCGCGGGCCGATGACGAGCGCGATGACCTGGCCGGGTTCGATGCGCACGTTATCAAACGGCCCCATCGGCAAAACGGCCGAGCCTTTCGTTACGCCACTGACAAGCACCTCGCTGGTGTGGCCGCGACGCACTTCGAGTGCCCAGGTGACACCGTTGCCGCATTCAGGATGCGCATCAGAAACATCACCGTGTATGCGCAGCGTGCCCGCGCGCGGACTGCGCCACGCGATGACCGAGGCACGATTCGGCGAAGGATGCGTGGCCACGCTGTGCGCCTTCATCGTGCCCGGCGTGCGCACGGTGGCATCCGATGAGTTCGCCAGCACACCCAGCGCTTGATCGCCCTGCCAGCCTTGGATGAAAGCGTAGTCGGGCGTGCTCTTGAGTTGCTTTGTTAGCAGCGGTTCAACCTTCGTAGTGCCGTAGCCGAGGTATTCGCGCCATGCGGTCAACAAAAAGGGATCAGCGTCTTCTTTGCCATTCGCGATGGCATTGAGGCATTGCTCAGTGCTCGCGATGATCTTCGCGCGTTGCTCCTCCAAATGCTTCACCAACGCCGGCAGGCCGCTGATCGGCAAATCAGGCCGACCGGGAGCAACGAGCCGCGCATTCTGCCAGATCACTTCGTCATCCGCGTTGCCATCGCCCGCGTCGGTAGTGGTCAGATAAAGTGTCACATCGCGATCCGAGGTGAGTTTCACACGCATCTCATGCTGCGACACCAGCGGCGTCACCGTCTCCTGCCAGGCCTTGGGTCCGTTTTCTTTGCCGATGTGGCCGACGCTGGCGAATCGCCACAAAACCTTCTGCCAGGGTTCGATATCGGCCGCAGTGAGTTTTTTCTCGCGGAACTTCTCGCGCAGCGGATCGAGCAAAATCGACGACTGCGTGCTCGTGAGTGCCGCGCGGAGGATTTGGAGGTATTTCGTGCCCAACCCGTCCGCACTGCCGCGACCTTGAAGCGCATCGAGATACTTCGCGAGTGGTAAACGACCACCGCCGGTGCCGGTGTCGAGCTTGATGCCTTGGGCCTCGGTTTGCGTACCCGCCGCAGTGGCCGTGTGGTGTGCATAGATCGCACGAATGGCCGCTAGTGCTTCATCTGTCCAATCCTGCGCCGAGTTGCTGGCGGACCAGTGCATGCCATGCGGCGTGAAGACCGCATGGCTCGCGATTTCCTTCGCCGCATCGAGATACTTCGTCAGCAACGCGGGCGACATGACGAGCGCCGCGCCTGCATTGGTGAAACCTTCCCCCGCCGCGCCATCGACTGGGAACTCACGCGCAGGATCGAGCGACTCGATGCCGGTGAGATCACGCAGCGTGTAGGTGTATTCCATGTTCGAGAGCCGACGCAGCACCACGGGCCCCGGATCGCCTGCATTCGCGAGCGCGATTTGATCCAGCGTGCCGCGCACCCAGCCGACGAGCTGCTTTTTCTCCTCCGCCGTGAGCTGCTTTTCCTTCTTCGGCGGCATCTCACCCATCGCGATCTGATCAAGCACGTTCTCCCAGACGTGTGGCTCTTTGTGAATGTCCGAGGCTTCGAGATCGAGTTCGCCTTTCTGCTCTTTGGTCGAGTGGCAGTTGAGGCAGTGGGTTTGGAGCAAGGCACGTGTGTCAGCGGCCAGGCCCGGGTGTTGGGCAACGATCAACCAAGAACCAAGAACCAGGAACCAAGAACGCGCAGCCATTAGTATTTCGGGAAGATGGCGGGGGTTGGGAAGCGCTCGTCGAGGTTGGACGCGTCGTTGAGGTATTCCTCCCGAGGCACCTGGACTTGGGGCCAGTCTTTGGGGCGGACGCGGATGACTCGGCCGGGGCGGATGCCTTCGATGACGAGGTCGGTCTCAAAACGAATTTGGATGCCGCTGCTGCCAAGCGGGGGCTCTCCGGGCGTCTTTGTTACATCCAGGATGGACCCTCGTGAGGCCATGTGCGCGGGTCCGTAGGCGCCGTGGGTGTGTTTCAAGGTGTTCTCGACGGCGTTCATCATGGCGGGGGCGTCCTTTTTGAAGTCGGCGTAGAGCGAGGCGTCCATGCCGCCGAACAGGGTCGCGGTCACGGTGGCGCGGCCGAACTTGCCATACTCGACGCCCTCGACCCAACCGGCCACCCAGCGGCTGCGGATGAAGGCCTTGTGCACTTCGGTCTGGCTGTGGGCGGCGCGTTGCGTTGAGGCGTCGTCGAGCCAGATGTCGGAGATGTGAAAGCGGGTGAAGATGCCGTCAGGTGTGGGTCTCCAGGTGATGCCGAGTTGGACGGCCTGGCCGTTGAGGGATTTCTTGCCCTCGGTGGGCCACGCGCCTTCGGTGATGAGTTCCGCAATGCTCAGGCACTCGCGACCGCGCCAGACGCGGGTGGCGGCGTCGAACGTCAGTTTTTCTTCCGTGGCCTTGGTGTCTCCACCTAGCTTGGGCTCGCTGGTGGCGATGATCATGCCTTCCTTGTTGTTGACCTCCACTTCCTGGAACTTCCAGACCAAGCCCTCGCGCTGGTTGTGACTGGGCTCGTCTTCGAGGAGGAGGACGTGGTTCTCGGCAGGGGTGACGCCCGCGCCGCTGTAGCCTAAGTTCTTGGCCCGACTATCGACTGGCAACACCGGCACAGCGGAGATCTTCGGGTCTGGCGGGAGAAAGGCACGGACGTGCATCACGGTTCCAAGCGGGATGTCGCGCAGATCCGCTGGCGCGCCATGATAACGCACCATGCCGTAGGGCAGCATGGCGAAAGGGCTCGGCGGGTTGCGGAAGTAAGTGCCCGCGCCTTGCACACGAATGCTGCCACGGCGGTTCGCGTGGTCCACGAACACGATTTCGCCTCGATAAGAGAGAGCTTTCTCCAACGGCGGAAACTTCCCAGCTTCGGGGCGGAAGGGCTCTTCGGTTCCTGGTTCTTTGTTCTTCGTTTTTGGTTGTTGGTCGGCGGCCGTCGCATTCACGACGAACGAACAACCAAGCACCAATAACCAAGAACGAACCAAGGACCACGAACGAGGAACAAAGAACAAAGAACGAAGAACAAAGAACTTCATAGTGCGATGACTTTGTTGCTGTCGCCAAACTTGTCGGACTCAATGCCCATGCGTTGGGCCATCAGGAGCAGCAGGTTGCTCATGTGGGCATCCGAGTTCACGGGGCGACTGCAGACTTGGTAATGCGCAGAAGTGAGGGCTCCGTCTGCGCCAAACGAGTAGCCTTGGAATCCAGGGGCCGTCTTGTTGAAGTCGAGATGGCTGCCATGCTTGAGGCCGAGGTCGGAGCCGCCAGCGAGCACGAGTGGGAGGTTGGCGTTGCCGTGGCTGTGGCCGTAGGACATGCCGCTGCCAAACAGGGCCATGGTGGAGCCGAGGAGCGGCTTGCCGCCGAGGTCTTTGGTTTCCGAGAGGCGGGTGAGGAAGTAGCCGAACTGCTCGATGGCGAAGGTGTCGTAGCTGGTGAGCTTCTCCATGTAGCCGGCATCACCGCCGTGATGGCTGAGTTGATGGCGCGACTCGGTGATGCCGATCTCAGGGATGGAGAAGGCATCGCCTTCGCCGCCCATGCTGAAGGTGGCCACGCGCGTGACGTCGGTCTGGAACGCGAGCACCATGAGGTCATAGACGGTGCGGAAATAATCGCCTGCCATGGTGGCAGCGATGTCGCGGTTGGTGCGCTTGCGATCCTCGTCGGAGACGGCGGGCAAGGGCGTGTCGAGCCAGGCATCGGCGCGGCGTGTGCGGATCTCGGCTTCGCGCACGGAGGTGAGGTATTGGTTGAGTCGGCCTTTGTCTTCCGTGCCCATCTTCTTCTCAAGCTGGCGCACTTCCGCGAGGTTGGCGTCGAGGACGCTGCCCTTGCGGCGCAAGGCCCGGCGTTGGACCATTTTGCCGCCTTTAGGTTCTTCGAAGAGCGACGCGAAGATCTCACTGCAACGACGCAGCGAGGGCAGTCGCACGCCATCCGCTGTCCAAGCGAGTGAATCCCCCGTGAGGGCGACTTCCATCGAAGGGTAACGTGTGTGCAGCGCGGTCAGCTCGGCCATCTTCTGGTCCACCGAGATGGTGTTGCGGTCCGAAGGCCCGAGCTTCCCACCGGTGAGCCAGACTGAGATGCAGTTGTGGTGGTGGCTGAGCGCTCCCGGATGATGCAATCCGCTGATGGGCGTGATGACATCGCGGTGCTTCTCCAGCGGCTTCAAGGAGCGGGAGAACTCATAGTCATTGCCCGGCTTGGTGATCTGGTAGTTCAGCGAGTGCACGCCGTTGGCGAGGTAGATGAAAGCGCTGCGCTTGGGCGCGACGATGGCTTTCTCCGCCGCTCGCAGCGGGACCATGCACTCGAGCATGGGCAGTGAGATGAAACTTCCGAGTGCCTTGAGAGCGTGGCGGCGATTGAGGAGCCAGGATTGGGATTTCATGAGTTCTTTGTTGTTGGTTCGTGAGTTGTGAAGTGATGGATTTTGGAGTTGGCGGTGCTTGTCAGCGTTTGCGCATCAGCTCCGACATCGCCACGGCGCGGACGATGTCCTTGATCCGGTAATCACTCTTCTTCGCTTCGGCCTGGATAGCTTTGAGGTCATCCTGGTCGTCAAAGGCAAGGGCGCGGCGGAGGCCGTAGGTGCAGAGGTGCTCGATGAAGGCTCGGGCGACCTTGTCACGGTCTTCGAGCAGGAGGCGTTTGAACTCGGTGGCGTCTTTGAAGGCGCGGCCGTCGGGCATCAGGCCGGAGGGATCGATCGCGGGGTCGCTGCCGACTCCTGAGGGCACCTTCTCGTGGGTGCGCCATTGGCCGACGGCATCGTAGTTGTCCCAGGCGAGGCCCAAAGGATCGATCTTCGCGTGGCAGGCGGCGCAGTTGGCGTTGTTGCGATGGGCTTCGATCTTTTGGCGCAGTGTGGCTTTGGGGCTCTGCGGCGTTGGGGGCTCGATGGCGGGGACGTTGGCGGGCGGTGGCGGTGGCGTTTTGCCGAGGATGGCTTCGCTGAGCCAGACGCCGCGATGCACGGGGCGATGGCGCGTGCCGTCCGAGGTCAGGCCGAGCACGGCGCCCATCGTGAGCAGACCACCGCGATGATCTTCGGGCTTGAACGAGACACGCTGGAAGCTGCTCGTCTTGGGCTCCGGCAGTCCGTAGAAATCGCAGAGCCGGGCATTGGCGATGGTCCAGTCGGAATCGATGAAGCCGTCGATGGGCAGGTTCTTTGCGAACAACTCGCGAAAATACTCCACAGGCTCGGCGCGCATGCTCGTCTCCAGCCAGGGATCGTAGGTGGGGTAGAGCTTCTTGTCCGGCACGAACATGCCAAGGCGATGCAGTTGCAGCCACTGCCGCGCGAAGTCATCAATGAAGCGGCCGGTTTTGCTGTCGGCGAGCATCCGGTCCACTTCCTTCTTGAGGCCATCGCCGTTCAGCGTGCCTCCTTTGGCCGCAGCGAGAAGGCCGTCGTCGGGCATCGAACTCCAGAGGAAATATGAGAGGCGCGAGGCGAGTTCCGTGTCGGTGAGACGCTCGCGGGGCACTGGATCGCCCTCGACGAGGTAGATGAAGTGCCGCGAGGTCATCACGCCCTGCATTGCCACGCGATAGGCCTCCGCCGGCTTCTCGCCCGCTTCGCGCTCGCTGCGGTAGGATTGCAAATACTCCTCCAACTCCTCTTTCTTCACCGGCCTGCGCCAGGCGCGCTCGGCGAAGCGTTGCAGATGCTCCGCGATCACCTCGGGAGTGGCATCGTCGGGCGGCAGCAGACCGCTACGCCGCGACTTCTCCGCCTCTGTTTGCAGCGGACCTTCCCATTCGATCCAATCGAGGAGCACTGTCGAAAACAGGCCGTTGCCCTTGTCATCGAACATCTGTGGCGCGTTCGGGTTGAGCAGCATGGTCTCGCTGCTGTGGGTGAACAAATACCCCCCACCGCCCAGGGCACCACGGAAGGCCGCGCCTTGTCTGCGGTCCACCACATCGGTGGCCACGACGCAGAACTCGAGCTGAGCGGGCATCTCCAGAAACACTTCGAACTCATACACCTGCGGCTTGTCCTCCGGTGCGGTGAGATCGAACTCGATGAAGCCATCCACCGTCTCCTCACCGGTCCGCTTGCCGATGCTCAGATGCGCCGGTTGGCCGCCGATGGGACGGATGCCGCTGGCCTGGAGACGCATTTTGTAGAGCCCGCTATGCTCCGGCCCCGTCCTGCCGAACCAACCCGACGAGAGCGCGTTCTGCAGGTGACCGGGAAACAGCAACTGACGCAACGGGCGCTTGATCCCGAAGCGGTCCAACGCCTCCTGCGCGTTCTTCGCGCCGCCGTAACGCATCTCCGCAGCGGTCTTGCGGACCTTGCGTGCCTCAATGGCTGCCGTGGCAGGGAAGGCGCGGTCCAGCACGAGTTCCGCCGCGCGGAAATAGCGGTCCACATGCGAGGGCGAGAGCGACAGCTCCGACCCGATGCGCTCAAAGCCAAGCCATCGCGTGTCCTCGTTCAGCTCCCCCGGCTTGGCCGGATCATAGCGCACGCCGAGCAGGTCATAGACCGTGTTTTGATACTCCTTCCGGCTCAGCCGATAAAGCGCCACTGGCGGCCGTGCCGCCATCCGCGCCGCACGGCCGTCTTTGATGAGCGAATCGAGACTGGTGACGAACGCCGCCATCTCCGCCTGCGTCGGTTTCTTCTCCTTCTTCGGCGGCATCTCGCCGGAATTGACCTGCTCCATCATCTCCGCCCACTGATGCGTGTCCGCGCCCACCTTGAAGTCGCGCGAGAGCTGATCGATGCGCAAGTCCCCCTTCTGCTTCTCCGGCCCGTGACAGCGGATGCAGTGCTTCTCAAGGAAGGCTTCAAACGGCTCCGCAGCACGAACGGCACCCGCCAATCCAAGGCTGGCAGTGAGGAGAAGGCAGGAGCGGGAAAAATCTCGGAGGTCGGGCATAGTTGGGGACCCCTATCTACGGCCACCGGGTACGGTTATATATCGTGGGAATGCGGGACAACTAAGACAGAATCTCCTTCACCACGTTCCCATAGACATCCGTGAGCCTGAAATCGCGACCTACATGGCGCCATGTCAGCTTCTCGTGATCGAGGCCGAGCTGGTGCAGAATGGTGGCGTGAAGATCATGGAGATGAACTTTGCCGGAGACGGGACGGAAGCCGAAGTCATCTGTCTCGCCAAACGAGAAGCCGGGCTTGATGCCACCACCGGCCATCCAGGTGCAGAAGCTCTCGGGTTGGTGCTCGCGGCCGTGCTTGTCGATGGGCGAGGTGCCGCTGAGATCCTGGCTCCATGGGGTGCGGCCAAATTCCCCGGACCAGATGACGAGTGTGTCTTCGAGCAGGCCGCGAGATTTGAGATCTTTGATCAAAGCGGCACAGGGCTGGTCCGTTTGCGCACAACTTTTCGGCAGCGCATTGCGGATGTCACCATGGTGATCCCAGCCACCCATCGTGACTTGCACAAAGCGTACTCCTGCTTCGCTCAACCGACGCGCGAGGAGGCAGGCACGTGCGTTCTTGTCGCAGTCCTTGTCGCCCACGCCGTAGAGCTTCTTCGTCGCCTCGGATTCGTTGGAGATGTCCACCAACTCGGGCGTGGCGCTTTGCATGCGAAAGGCGATCTCCATGCTCTCGATCATGCCTTCCATGCGCGCATCGGCACCGGCTTCATCGCGCAGACGGCGGTTCATGCGCTGCGTGAAGTCGATGCGCGCGCGCTGCGCCTTCGCATCGCCGGAGACATCGGCGAGATAGTCGATAGGCGATTGCTTGTCGCCCTGCGGGATGACGACCTTCGTGCCCTGATGTGCGGCGGGCAGGAACGAGGAGCCGTAAAGTCGTGTGTCGCTGTCGGGATGAATGGTGATGAAGTTTGGCAGGTTGCTGTTTTCCGCACCGAGGCCGTAGCTGATCCACGAGCCTATCGACGGACGCACATCCGCCGTGACCCCGGTATGAAATTGCAGCGCGGCGGGCTGGTGCTGGTTGTTGTCCGAATGCATCGCGCGCAGCAGGCAAATCTCATCGGCGATGCTGGCTGTGTGCGGCAGCAGATCGGAGATCATCATGCCGCTCTGCCCACGCGGACGCACCGCACCATGCGTGGCGAGAGCGAGGAATTTGTCGGTGCCGACGCGCAGTTCGTTGGTGTTGATGGGCGCGGAGATGGTCTTCCCATGCATGCGCTTGATGTAGTCCTTCGGATCAAACAAATCCGGCTGCGACGGTCCGCCCGACATGAAGAGGAAGATCACGCGCTTCGCCTTGGCAGGAATTTGCGGCGCACGTGTGGCCAGAGGACTCTGCGCGGCACGCACGAGATCATGCAGCGCGAGTGCGCCGAAGCCTGTGGCAGTGCGTTGCAACCAGGTGCGGCGGGAGATGGGGGAGGTCGTGTTCATGGTCACAGGCGGAGCAGGAATTCGTTTGAGGAGAGAAGCGCGTGGCTCAGTTCGATCCAGGCTTTGTCGGCGGGGAGTGATTCGATGAGTTGGTGGGCTTCATCACGCTCGGTGGAGGTGATGGGGCGGTTCAGGACGCGCAGCCAGAGAGCTTCGAGACGCGCACCGGCGTTCGATTCGGTCTGTGTGAGTTGCTTGGCGATCTCGGTGGCACGGGCGCGCAACATGTCGCTGTTGAGAAGGAACAGGGCCTGCGTTGGCACGGCGGTTTCGGCGCGTTTGCCGGCGATCTGTGCGGGCTGGGTGAAGTCGAAGACATCGCGCAGTTTTGCGGAGCCGGGTTGCGCTGCGGTGCGGATGACGGGCAGGTAGATCGTGCGCTCGAAGTCCTGGATCGGCCGCATCTTCTTGAGATTGAAGGCTGGCGGGTTCACCGCCTTCGGGCTGAGACTGGTGACGTTCTCAGGGAACTCCAACGGCAGCGCCGTCCCTCCCGTCGATCGCGCCAGCTTGCCGCTGATGGCGAGCATGGAGTCGCGGATGGCCTCCGCGTCGAGGCGCTGACGATTCATTCGCCAGAACAGGCGATTGTCGGGGTCTTTGGTCATCGCGACGGCATTGTGCGCGCTGCTCATGCGATAGGCGCGGCTGAGCACGAGTTCGCGGATGAGTTGCTTCTGCGACCAACCGTCTTTCACGAAACGCGTGGCGAGATGGTCGAGCAACTCGGGATGCGTGGGCAGTTCGCCGCGCACTCCAAAATAATCGACGCTGCGCACGATCCCTTCGCCAAACAGCTTTTGCCAGATGCGGTTCACGGTGACGCGGGCGGTGAGCGGATTGCGCTGATCGGCGATCCAGTCGGCAAGCTGCACTCGCCCGCTTTGATTCGCGGGAATGGGCGGCAGTTCGCTCCACGAGGCGACGCGCAGGACGCCGCGCTTCACTTTGTCTCCCAGCGCATACGGATTGCCGCGAATCGTGATCTTCATGTCTTCGGGCTTTTCACGATCATGCACGGCGAAGGCCTTTGGCGCGACGGGCGCGAAGAACCTGGCGTGCTCGATTTCGCCGTTGATGGCCTTGATGCGCGAGGCCAGCGCATCGCGCTTCTTTTCGAGATCGGGTTTGGCTTCCTTGGTTGCCGTGGCGATCTGTGGCTCCAGCGCTGCTTTTGCTTTCTCAGCGGCTTCGCGTTCGGCGGTGAGAGTTTTGATCTTCGCGTCATTGGCGGCGAGAAGCTGCTCGCGTTGGGCTTTCTGCGCGGGTGTTTCCGGCAATTCGGATTTGTTGACGCTGCTCCAGACGCCGTTGTCCGTCTTGTAGGTCGAGTCGGTGCTGCGGAACATGCCGGCGATGGCGTAGTAGTCGGTCTGTGCGATGGGATCGAACTTGTGATCGTGGCAACGCACGCAGCCGAGCGTCATGCCGAGGAAGGCGGTGCCTATCTTGCTGACCTGCTGGTCCACGAGATCCATCTCCATCTTGAGCTTGTCCACGGCGACGATCTCGACATCGCCCAGCACCAGGAAGCCGGTGGCCGCGATCATTTGAGATTTATGATCTATGAATTGTGATTTGCTGGCGAGAAGATCACCCGCGATCTGCTCGCGGATAAATTGGTCGAAGGGTTTGTCGCTGTTGAAGGCGTCGATCACATAGTCGCGGTAGCGCCAGGCGTGCTCGGCGAAGACGTTGTTGGAGGTGCCGATCTGGTCGGCGTAACCGGTGAGGTCGAGCCAGTGGCGGGCCCAGCGCTCGCCGAAGGCTTTGCTGTTGAGAAGGCGATCAACGACGGCTTCAAAGGATGAAGAATGAAGGGTGAAGGATGAAATCTCCTCCGGCGTCGGCGGCAGGCCGGTGAGATCGAGTGAGACGCGGCGCAGCCAGGTGTAGGCATCGGCATCCGGCGCGGGCCGGAGGCCAGCGGCCTCGAGTTTCGCCAGGATGAAGCGATCCACGGCATCGAGCGGCCATGCGGTGTCCTTGACGGCGGGCACCCGGGCATCGCGCACAGGTTGGAAGGCCCAGAACTTCTTCTCGGTTTCGAAATCAATCACGCGTGTCTTCTTCGCCGTCGCCTGACTCACACGAGAATCCGGCGCGCCCATGGCGACCCATTTCTCCAGCACTTCGATCTCACTCGCGGCGAGCTTGCCCTTCGGCGGCATCTCCATGTCGGGATTCTTGTAGTGCACGGCCTCAATGACGTGGCTCTTCGCCAGGTCACTAGGCACGACGGCCGGTCCGTGGTCGCCGCCAGTCTGCCAGCCGAGCTTCAAATCAAGTGCGAGTCCGCCTTTGATCTTCTTCTCGTGCGAGTGGCACTCGTAGCAGCGTTGCTGGAGCAGCGGCAGCACTTTGGACTCAAAGAACGCCATGCCGTCCTCCGCTCGCGCAGACGATAACGCGAGGGAAGCGACGAAGAGACTCTGGAGGAGACGAAGCACCTGAAAGAGACGCTCGAAAACAATGCGAGCTTGCAGCGTCAGCCCTACTTGCCGACCCGCACCCAAAGATGCCCGACAGCCCGTTCACCGCGTTCATTCGTATGCTCGACGGTCACGATGTGGTCGCCTGCCTTCGCGAATGCGTGCTGCGTCACCGCGTAGCCGTCCTTGGCGCGCTGGCTGGCGTTGCCGTCGGACTTCACTTTCACTCGCGGAGAGCCGTCGCCAAAATCCCATGTCTCGCCGCCCTCATCGCGGAAAGTGCGGACTTTGAAGGTGATCGGCGTGCCAGGCTTGATGCCGGTGGTGGGCGCAAAGGCGGGATGAATCGCGGGCGGGATGTTGACCAGGTCATCGCCGATGACTTGCACGATGGCGAAGTCGTAGCTGACGCGGCCTGCATCGTCGGTGATCTTCACGATCTCGCTGTAAGAGCCGGGCTTCGAGTAAGTGCGCTCGAACTTCGCGCCGCTCGCGGTCTTGCCATCGGTGAAGGTCCAGTTGTAGCGCGCGATCTTGCCGGATGCGGCCCATGACTTGGAGGCATCGAGCGTGATCGTCTCGCCGGCGCGGATGAAATGATGCGGACGAGCGACGGCGATGAGCGCTGGCTTCTGCTCGCGCAGATACGCCTCCCACGCGAACGCATACGCCTCCACCGTGCCCCATTTGCCCGAGGGCTGTTTGCTCTTGATGCCGAAATGCAGATGCGTCCACCCGCCGCTGCCGCCTTCCTTGCCGAGCACGCCGATGCGCTGGCCCATCGTCACACGCGAGCCGAGTTTGATCGCCGGATCGATGCTCTCCATGTGGCTGTAGCGATAATACCAGCCGCGCTCGTCGAGCAGATACACCACATCGTAACGTTGCCGCACTGGCGTGAGCGAGTAACCCGGCAGCGTCTGATCCGCCACGCTGACCACGAGGCCATCGGTGGCGGCCACGATCTCGACGAGGCCCTCGCAGCCGCCGAAGTCGAGGTCGTTGTGATAATAGATCTTCTTCCGCTCCGGCTTGTCGCCGCCATCGACAAACGTCGGCTCATTCGAGAACTGCGTCATCGTCGCGAACCAGCGCTGTTTGATCGGATAAACAAACGTGCCCGTATTGATCCATGGCGATCCTGCGGGCCACACGCGAATGCGCGCATCCTTCTCCAATCCCCACGAGTCCTCGCCGCTGTTCGCATTGTAACCGCGCGTGATCGGGCAATCGATCTGCACGCCGCCGATGGACAGCGGCAGATTGTAATTCGCGCTGGTGAGCCAGGTCTGCTTACCATTGATCTCGACCTGCACCTTCGCCTCACGCACCGCCGCGCTCATGGAATCCACCTTCTCCTGGAGATCGAGCAGCTTTATCTTCGCTGTGCTGCCGTCGGTGAGCTTCATCTCAGCGGCCTCACCGATCTTCAAATCAACGACGGAGAATGGCGGCTCGATGGTTGGTTTCGGCAGGTCCGCCTGGAGCAGAGTGAACGAACACCAGAGGAGCAGCGCGAGACGGGAAGTTTTCATCGGGACACGACTACGCGTGAGGTAGATCCTCTATTGCGCGACGGGCAAGGCGAGCGCGAGCGCGGTGGTGGCCCAGCAGGCGGCGGTGATGGAGATGAACTGGTCTTTACCATGCGGGTAACCGGACTCGAAGTATTTCTGGAAGGGCTTGGCGCGTGAAACAACATGCCAGGAGCCATCGGGGAGCTGAGATTTGAGCAGCCACTGCAAGCCGCGTTGATAAGCCGGATCGGTCGAGGTGACGCTGCCGGTACGGTGCAATGCGACGAGTGCGGTGCCGGTGGCGTAGGCATCGGAGGTCATGTTTGCGAGCTGAGACCAGCCACCGTCCTCGCGTTGCGTGCGGAGGAGATCTTGCGCGGCGGACTTCGTGTCGGCGCTGACGGAATGAAGCGCCCACAGCCGGAAAACACGATCCTCGGTGTTTGGGGCGGGCGTTTTGAGCAACCAGTCGCGCGCTTGAGCAATCCGGTCATTGGCGCGGTCTTGTTGTGAGGCGACGCGGAAGTGTTGGATGCCTTCGAGAGCGAAGAACGTGGTGCTAAAGGGGCTTTCCTCGCTCGGCGGACGAATCGACGGCGGCTTCCAGTGTCCGAGTTCTTTTTGATGGCCGAGCAAATACTCGATCGCGGCCTCAGTGTTCGTGTCGGGCTTCGAGTTGCCGAGTTTGAGCGTCCAGAGCGCCGATCCAGCGGTGAATGCATGTCCGCCCTGGCCTTTGCCTTCCAGATAGTTCGCGCGGCCTTTGGCGAGGAAGTCGGTGGTGAACTCGAGTTGTCTCTGGAGGTTCTGCGCATTGATCGGAAAGCCGCGTTCACGAGCGTTGATGAAGGTCATCACCGTGAGGCCGGTGTGATGGCAGGTGAAGCAATTGGAGCGTTCGTCGATGGCAATGATCGAGCTGCGCTCCAACAGCGGGAGTGATTTGGCGACGGCAGCGCGGATGGATGCCTCATCAGCGGCATGCAAGATGCCGGCGAGGGTGAGGCAGATGAGAATGTGTTTCATCGTCAGCTTGAACGTGGTGAATCACGCGCATCCATCGCCGCGAAACGGAGGCGAATTCAACTTAATCTCCACAACCAGCAATTCGGCAGCATTTGCGCCGTAGGGGCCGCGCAAAACGGCTTCGCCAGCAGGATTCATCACGAGCGAGCAGCCGATGCAGTTGTGGCCCGACCACTCGCCATCATTGATGCGGCCAACGTTGCTCGCGCCGGCCATCCATATTTTGAAATCGCGCGCCACGGGGCCGTAGTTCTCGAGCCAAAGCTGGCCATACGGCTCCTTGGTGTTGTTGTGATCCGGCGGCACGGCCCATGCGCAGGGCGAGAGGATGATCTGCGCGCCCATGAGTCCGAGCGTGCGGCTCACGACCTGCCCCGGCGCGAATCCATCGGCGCAAATCATCAGACCGATGGTGCCGAGCGGCGTGTGCGCGACGGCGAGCCTGTCGCCGCAGGAGTAGAGGTGATGCGCCATCGCGAGTTCGTTGAGCTTGCGATGATGGAGCAACACTTCGCCTTCCGGCGAGATGAGGACGGCGCTGTTGAAGAGATGATCGTCTGCGCGCTCGATCAATCCGGCGCAAACGTGGATGCGATGTTCTCGCGCCGCATCACGCAGGCGCATGCACGCTCCGCCATCGGGAATGGTTCCGGCGTCGGTGAGTGCGGAGTCGTGGCACCAACCGCAATCGAGCGCTTCCGGCAGCAGGACGATGGCTGCTCCGGCATCGGCGGCCTGGGCGATGTGTTCGACGGCGCAACGCAAGTTTTCTTCTCGCTCACCGCCGATGACGGGCAATTGGGCGAGTGCGAGCTTGAAGCGGTTCATTGGAAAGTAGCCATCATCGCTCCGCGTGATGAGCTGGCGGTTATCGTTGAAGCGGGAAGTGAAAAAGTTCGGGAGTCTGTCGTGTCGGCGGAAGCACAAGGCTCATCTCGCGGGAGCGAGATGGCTACTTTGCGACTGCTTTGACGCCGCTGAGCGGATGCTGCGTGACGG
>JAYVIO010000042.1:0-2314 GCA_043770175.1 Verrucomicrobiales bacterium
TGGCGTCAGGAAGACCCCGGCACGATGCCCGCGGGCGATGTCTATGGCGGCGGATCGCCCACCGGCGTGGCCTTTTATGAAAATGGCGCTCTCGGTGAAAAATGGCGCGGCCTGCTGCTCGCATGCGAAGCAGGCAAGAATGTGATTTTTGGCTACTTGCCAAAAGCTGACGGTGCGGGCTTCAAACTCGAGCGCATGGACTTCATGACGTCGAACAAGGAGAAGCAGTGGGCCGGCAGCGACTTCCTCGGCGGCAAGGAAACCAACGAGCTGAAGACGAAATTCCGCCCCAGCGATGTGTGCGTGGGCCCCGATGGCGCTTTGTATGTCGCCGACTGGTTTGACGCCCGCGTCGGTGGTCACGGCACGCGCGATGATGGCTTCACCGGAGCCATCTACCGCATCGCGCCGAAGGGATTCAAGAGCGTGGTGCCAAAACTCGACCTGAACACCGTCGAAGGCCAGATCGCCGCGCTGAAGAGCCCCGCCGTGAACGTGCGCAACAGCGGCTTCAACCGCTTGAAGGCGCAAGGCGCGAAGGCCGTGCCTGCGGTCGCTGAATTGCTGAACGATGCGAATCCGTATGTGGCCGCGCGTGCGATTTGGTTGCTCGCGCAGATGGGCGACGAAGGCATCGCGAAGGTGAAGTCGGTGCTGGAGTCCAAAGACGCCACGCAGCGCCTTGTTGCGTATCGGGCGCTGCGTCGTGTGAATCATGATGTGCTTACGATGGCACGGAAGATGGCTGCCGATTCGGATGCAGCCGTGCGCCGCGAGGTGGCGCTCACCTTGCGTGATGTGCCTGCGGAGAAGAGCGTGCCGATCTTGGTCAAGATCGCGCAGCAATTTGATGGCAATGACCACAGCTATCTCGACGCACTCGGTCTCGGCAGCGAGGGCAAGGAATCGCAGGTGTTTGCCGCTTTAAAGCCAACTTGGGACGACACCTTTGCCCGCATCGCCTGGCGTTTGCATCCGCCAGAGGCTGTGGAGGGCTTCAAAACCCGCGTGATGGATGACAAGCTCAGCAAAGACCAACGCCAACTCATGCTCACCGCACTCGCCTTCACGCAAAGCCCCGAGGCTGCCGGTGTGATGATCGAATTGGCCCAGAAAAAAAATTTTCCGCTGCAAGACATGGCCAAGTGGTGGCTCATGAATCGCAAGAACAACGATTGGAAAGCCTACGGCATCGAGCAGAGCCTCAAAGCACTCGGCATCTACGATCCCGACAAGGTGAAGCTCACCGCCAGTCCGCTGCCGCCACTTCCGGCGAATGCGAAGGCCTTCGATCTCAAAGCCATCGCCAAACTTCAAGGCGATGCCAAACGCGGCGCTACCGCCATTGCCTCTTGCTACACCTGCCACCGCATTGGCACGCAGGGCATCGACTTCGGCCCTGACTTGACCACCTTCGGCAAACAACAAACCGCCGATGTGCTCATCCAGGCCATCGCCGAGCCAAGCAAAGGCATCTCGCATGGTTTTGAAGGCACCGAGATCACCACCACCGACGGACTCATCATTACCGGCATGGTCCTCACCAATGGCGACCCCGTTTTGATCAAATGCATGGGTGGCATCGTTCAAACCGTGCCGAAGAAGCGCATCTCGAAGACACAGAAGATCAAAGCACGCAGCCTCATGTATGAACCCTCCATGCTCGGCCTCACCGAACAGAGCATCGCCGACATTGTGGCATATCTGAAGAGCCTTTGACCGCAAGAAACGCCTCCTTCCTCCATTTAAGCTCTACCCGATTCCCCAACCGCATGAAACGCATCCTCCTCGCACTCTTCGCCCTCAGCTCCTTTGTCACGGCAGCGCCCCTTGTCTTTGAAGGCACGGAAGGGCCCGGCAAAGGCAAACACATCGTCTTTTTGGCCGGGGATCATGAGTATCGCTCTGAAGAAACGCTGCCTGCTATCGCGCGTATTTTGGCGAAGCATCACGGTTTTAAATGCACGGTGCTCTTTGACATCGACAGTGATGGAAACATCGCCGCGGGTGAGCCGCAGAACATTCCTGGCATGGAGGCGCTCGACTCCGCTGATCTCGCGGTCGTGTTTCTGCGCTTCCAGGGACTGCCGCCGGAGCAGATGAAGCATCTGGATGATTATCTGAATCGCGGCGGACCGGTGATAGGCCTGCGCACGGCGACGCATGCTTTCAAAGGCAAGCCTGAGCCTTACGCCAAGTATGACTACAACTCCAAGGTCGCGGGTTACGAGTCCGGCTTCGGCCATCAGGTGCTCGGGCAGACGTGGGTGGGCCATTACGGCAAAAATCACTCACAGAGCACGCGTATCGCCAT
>JAYVIO010000043.1:0-6098 GCA_043770175.1 Verrucomicrobiales bacterium
ACCACCGTTCTGGCCCGGCCAGACGACATTGCCGTTGTTTTCGAGACGTTCTGGCAAAACGACCGACGACAACGGCGAACGCTCACTCGGTTTCAACGCACCGACAACGGACGCGATGCTCGGCCAGTCATTCGCACTCGGCGGCACGCTCTCAGCTTTTGACGCCGGCGCATAGCCGGTGAGCATGAAGCAGCCGCTGGTGGAATGCGCATTGATGCCCGTGGTCATCGAGCGGATCACGGCGAGGTGCTGCATCAGCTTCGCCGTGCGCGGCAATGTCTCGGAGAAATGAATTCCCGGCACCGAGGTCGGGATCGATTTGAAATCACCGCGAATCTCCAGTGGCGCGTCCGGTTTCGGATCAAACGTCTCATGCTGCGGCGGTCCGCCGCTGAGAAAGAGAATGATGCAGCTCTTCGCCCGGCCAAACGACGCATCCTTGCTGCGCAATGGCTTCGCATTCAGCACTTGGGGCAGGGACAACCCCAAACAGCCCAACCCACCGACGCGCAACCATTCGCGGCGATTGAAAGCAGTGGTTGGATGACGTGGCTGCATGGACGCCTTCAACTACGCCCTGCCCACCGTGGCTCTCTCACACCCGGTGCAGCTTGTACCGGACCGCCAATAGGAAAATACTTGCGCTGTAGGTTTCCAAGCCGAGCCTAGTACATCGCCGCATAGCTGACGGAGGCTTGCGAACGGATCAATGGAGGTATCTGACATGGATTCACCACAACCAGCCTCCCAAAAGCATTCACTCCCGGCAGGAAGCATGCAGAACGGTGCAGGCGCGTGGGTGGTTTTCAAACTCGATGAACAGGAGTTTGCCGTGACGCTTTCGGCGGTGGATCGCGTTGTGAGAGCCGTCGAGGTCACCCCCATGCCGGAGGCTCCGCGCGGCGTGCGCGGGGTGATCAATTTTCAGGGGCGGATCGTGCCGGTCTTTGATTTGTGGGCGCGTTTTGGCCTGCCAACACGAGAAGTACGTGCGTCCGACCATCTCGTCATCGCCCACACCCACTGGCGCACGGTCGCGCTGCTGGTGACCTCGGTGACGGGAGTGGTGTCGCGGAGCGAGGCGCAGATCACACCTGCGACGGACATTCTACCAGATCTGGATGCGATCACGGGCGTGATGAAATTCGAGGACAACATGGTGCTGGTGCATGACCTGGAGCGGTTTCTTTCGATCGAAGACCACGAAGCGTTGCAACTGATGCTCAACCTGCAGCCATGACAGCCATGCTCACGGCGGAACTTTTAGAAGCGGTCAGCCACTCGGTGGAGGCCCGGCTCGGGCTGCACTATCCACGGGAGCGCTGGGCGGATCTGGAGCGCGGTCTGGGCGCTGCGGCGAAGGAATTGGGATTCGAGAGCACGGAGGCATGTGCGCGCGAGCTGGCCGGCACGGTATTGGACGCTGAGCAGATTGATTCACTCGCGGCGCATCTGACGATTGGTGAAACCTATTTCTTCCGCGATCCTCAGTCGTTTGAAGCGCTCGAAACGCAGGTGATTCCCGCCATCGTTCAGGCACGGCGGGGACAGGCCAAACGGCTGCGCATCTGGAGCGCGGGCTGCTGCACAGGAGAAGAGCCTTACTCCATTGCCATGGCGCTGCACCGTGCCCTGCCTGATTTTAAGGACTGGCAGATTTCGATCCTGGCCACCGACCTCAACTCGCGCTTTCTGCAAAAAGCGGTCCAGGGCGTGTATGGCCCATGGTCGTTCCGTGGCGTGCCGGACGGGGTGAAGAATCAGTTTTTTCGGAAGACCGTGGAGGGACGGTTTGAGGTGCTGCCGGACATCCGGCAGATGGTTGAGTTTGGTTGTCTGAATCTGGCGGAGGATGTGTTTCCCGCGCTCATGAACAACACCAATGCGCTGGACATCATCTTCTGCCGCAATGTGCTGATGTACTTTTCACTTGAGCAACTGCGCAAAGTGATCGCCAATCTGCACCGCTCCCTGATTGACCCCGGCTGGTTGTTCATCAGCGCGGCGGAGGCGTCGCAGGAGTTGTTCGCGGCCTTTTCACCCGCAGGTTATGCCGGAACTGCTATCTATCGCAAACACGTCCCGACACCACGCGTGGCGGAGGTGGTGCCGCCGGTGTTTGTGTTTGATCCGGCGGTATTCGATGCGGTGCCGCCTGCGCCCAAACCTCCCAAACCGGCGGAGCCTGCATCTCTCCCGCCTGTTTCCCTAGCACCTGTTTCGCCGGATCATGTCGCCGAGGCGCGACGACTGGCGAATGAAGGCAGCCTGGCTGCAGCGCTCAAGGCCTGCGACCAGGCCATCGAATTGGACAAGCTTTCTGCCGCCAGCCACTACTTGCGCGGCGTCATTTTGCATGAGCAGAATGCCATCGAAGAGGCCGCGCTGGCGATCAAACGCGCCTTGTATCTCGACTCTGATTTCATCGTGGCACATTTTGCCCTCGGCAATCTCATGCTGCGGCAGAGCCGGAGCCGCGATGCTGGGCGTTGTTTCGAAAATGCCCGCTCATTGCTGCGCACTCACCCGCCGGAAGCGGTGCTGCTTGAATCTGACGGCGTCACGGCAGGGCGCCTGCTCGCGATCCTGACATCCATGCAGGAGGTGGCTACATGAAAACGCCGGAGCCAACAGACTGGGCGGCAGTCCGCCGCCAGATTGACGAGGCCCGTGCGGCCATCGAGCAGGGGGTGGCCCTGTCGCCCAAGGAGGAACGAAGCCTGTTAAAGGCCCGTGCGCAGGAACTCGCACGGGAGCCAGCAGCCCAGGAGGTGGCGGGGGACATCTTGGAGGCGGTTGAATTCGAACTGGCCAGCGAACACTATGCCATTGCCCTGGCAGAGGTGAAAGAGGTCAGCCTGCTGAAGGAACTGACCCCGGTGCCCTGCACGCCGCCGTTCGTGCTCGGCATCATCAATTTGCGTGGAGAGATCCGCACCGTGATCGATCTCAAAAAGTTTTTCGACCTGCCTGCCAAAGGCATCTCGGAGCTGAATAAAATCATCACCATCCAGCACGACGACATACAGCTCGGCATCCTGGCCGACGCCATCTGTGGCGTGCGCCGCATCCGGCTCGATGAGCTTCAGCCAACGCTGCCGACGCTAACCGGCCTCCGCGCCGACTATCTGCGCGGCGTCACCAGTGACCGGCTCGTCGTGCTCGACACCGCGAAGTTACTCTCCGACAACCGCATCCTCGTTAACGAGGAAGTGTCCCCCTGACTCCAACACCAAACGAAAGGCAATCCCATGCGCTGGTTCACCAACCTCAAAACACGTTCCAAGCTGATGGCAGGCTTCGGCATCGTTATTTTCATGCTCCTCGTGGTCATCCTCACGGCCTGGACTTCGATATACGCGGTTCGTAATGCCGAAAGCAGCATCGCCGACGTGATGTCCCTGCGAAATAACTTCAACGGTCAGCGCGCGGCAATGCTCGCCGCCGTTCTCCTGACCACCGGCACGGATGTGGAAGCAAAAATGCAGGAGGTCGCCGATTATTCGAGCGACAATACCGAAGTCCTCAAACGCCTGAACACGCTGTATCGGCGTGACGCTGAATTGCAGTCGTACATCGAGCAGATCACCGCGCTCCGCATGGAATTCGTGCGGGTGCGGGACACCGAAGTGATTCCGTTCATCCGCCAGCAGAAAAAAGAAGAGGCCACCGCCCTCATCCTCGGTCCACAGACCGAACGGTTTGAGAAAATCCGCGCCATCTCACGCGAATTCACTCAAAGCCTGACCGATAGGTCGGCAGCCCGGCTGGCTCAGGCACAGCTCGTCTTCGGCATCCTCAGTGTCTTCGCCATCCTGACAGCGATCTGGATGATTGTCGGTCTTGGACGCCTGATTGCTGAGCCGCTCGAAAAAATCGCGGCGGCGGCGGACAAGATCGCCGACGGGGATCTGAATGTGGAATTCACCGGCGCAGACCGTGGCGATGAGGTCGGGGTGTTGATGCAGACCTTTCAGCGGATGACCCGTTCCCTCACCGTGCTTTCAGGCCGCGCCAAACAAATCGCGGACGGTGATCTCACCGCGCAGATCACGCCGCGATCCGAACGCGATGTCCTCGGCAATGCCTTTGCGAACATGCTGCTGAGTCTGCGCCGCATCATGCAAGAGCTGCTGGAGGCGGTGAGCGTCCTCGCTTCCTCGGCGAGCGAGATCATGGCCTCCACCACGCA
This sequence comes from Verrucomicrobiales bacterium, assembly GCA_043770175.1. Taxonomy (GTDB): domain Bacteria; phylum Verrucomicrobiota; class Verrucomicrobiia; order Verrucomicrobiales; family Verrucomicrobiaceae; genus Prosthecobacter. The sequence goes on from JAYVIO010000043.1 coordinate 4,193, forward strand.
ACTGGCTGCGGGCGCAGCCGAAACGGCGACGGCGATCACCGAGACGACGGCAACCGTCGAGGAAGTGAAGCAGACTTCGCAGCTCTCCAGCCAGAAAGCGAAGTCCGTGGCCGAAGAATCACAGAAGGCCGCCGAGGTCGCCAGGGGCGGCAAGCGGGCGGTGGATCAGACCATCGAAGGCATGGGCGGCATCCGGCAGCAGATGGGTCTGGTGGCGGAGAGCATTCTCAGTCTCAGTGCGCAGGGTCAGGCCATCGGCGAGATCATCGCGACAGTGGACGACCTTGCCGCACAGTCGAAGCTGCTGGCCGTGAGCGCCGCCATCGAAGCGGCCAGAGCAGGTGAGGAGGGCAAAGGCTTCGCCGTCGTGGCGCAGGAAGTGAAATCGCTCGCCGAGCAGTCAAAGCAGGCCACCACCCAGGTCCGCAGCATCCTGAATGACATCCAAAAAGCCACAAGCAGCGCCGTGCTCGCCACCGAGCAGGGCAGCAAGGCGGTGGAAATGGGCGTGCGACAGTCAAACTCCGCCGGCGAATCCATCGGTGCGCTGTCGGGCAACATCGCCGAGGCGGCCCAGGCAGCGACACAGATCGCGGCGACGAGCCAGCAGCAATTCGTCGGCATGGACCAGGTCGCGCTGGCGATGGAAAACATCAAGGTCGCGAGCACCCAGACCGTCGCCAGCACCAAGCAGGCGGAAACCGCCGCGCAGCAGTTGCATGATCTCGGGCAGAAACTGAAGCAGTTGGTGGCTCGATTCAAAGTGTGAACACCTCCGCCAGGCGGTGACACAGGCAGTCCCTCCACCGGAAAAATGCCATGACCGACGAAGAATTTCTCATCAAATTGCGCGAGGCTTTTGCGGTGGAAGCCGGCGAGCATCTGCAGGCCATGACGTCCGGCCTCCTTGAGCTGGAAAAAGATCCCAAGGCACTCCGGCGCAAGGAAATCATCGAGTTCGTGTTTCGTGAAGCCCACAGTCTAAAAGGCGCGGCACGTGCAGTTAGCCGCACTGACATCGAGGCAGTCTGCCAGGCGCTGGAGAGCATTTTTTCCAAGTGGCAGCTCCAGCCGGTCGGTATGGCTGCGGAAACCTTCGACACCTTGAACCGTGCCCTCGATCTCGTGGACAAACTGCTCCGACTGCCGGATGTGGCGAAAACCATGGCGGAAAAAAAGGCGGTGACTGACATGGTCCGGCAGCTCGGTGAACTGCATGATCCGCCACCCGCGCCGGAGTCGGTCCCGGTAAAAGGGCGCGTGTGCAAATCTGACGAACCAAGCTCGCCTGATTCCATTTCGTCCCATCTTGGGAATCCGGCCGGCCCTGTTCCATCTGATCTGCCCTCCGAAGGCCCACACCTCTCCGAAACCGTCCGTATCCCGATGGCAAAAATGGATTCTCTGCTGCGTCAGGCGGAGGAAATGGTCGCCGTGAAACTCATCACCAGACAGCACGCGATGGATTTACGCGGGCTGGAGGATGAGCTCGGAGCTTGGCACAAAGAGTGCGCAAAAGTACGCGATTTGGCACGTCCCATCCTCGGGGACCAAAGCGTGGCTGCGCTGACAAAGCTGGGTGATTTTTTGGATTGGAACCAAAACCACATGCGCTCGTTCGCCAAGCGTCTGGCCTTGCTCACGGGCACGGCCGAGCGCGACGAACGCGGCATCAGCACACTCGTGGACGGTCTCCTGGAGGATGCGAAGCGTCTCGTGATGCTGCCATGCAGCGTCTTGCTCGATCTGCTGCCAAAGCTGGTGCGCGATCTCGCCCGCACCGTAGGCAAAGAGGCCGACATCAGCCTCCGTGGTCGCGAAGTCGAGATCGACAAACGCATCCTTCAAGAGATGAAGGACCCGCTGATTCATCTCGTGCGAAACAGCATCGACCACGGTCTCGAAC
>JAYVIO010000044.1:0-18210 GCA_043770175.1 Verrucomicrobiales bacterium
TCGGCGACGGTCATGGGCAGGCGGGCGCTCCAATTGCTGTCGGCGGCGATGCCGGGGACGTTGAAGCGATCTTCGAGACCAAAGAGATCGGTGAGCATGAAAGCGGCGTAGCGGGCGTTGCTAGTGAGCAAGGCCTCGACCAAGGCGCGACGGATGTGCGTGTCGTATTCAGGCCAGTCGTCGTCGGAGAAACGCAGGCCGGAAAAGTCGGCCAAAGCACAGAGTTCTTTGTTGGCGAGAATGCGGTCGGATTCCTCGGGGCTGTGTGAGTCACGGCGCCGATGTTCCCAGTGCGTCTTCATCGGCTCATGATCGTGCGTGGCGTAGGTGGCGAAGGCGCAGTTGTCATAGGCGCTGCCCATGACGACGCGGCCCTGGCCATCATCCTCCCAATGGCTGACCTTGAAGCCGGGGATGTCGAGGCTGAGCAGATGCGGGCGCACGTAATCGGGCACGGTGCCGAGATCCTCAGCGACGATTTCGGTTTTGCCACCAGCGGCATCGAGGATCATGCGCAGGTATTTGTCGCCATTGGCGAGATTGGCGAGATTGGCGGCCTTGTGTTCAGGCGTGTCGTCGTCGTTCTCGATGAAATGCGGCAGGCGACCGCCGGTGAGTGCTTTCGCTTCGTCATCGCTGAGATAGCAGAATTCGGCATTGCGCGTGGGCCGCCAGGGGAAGCTGTAGATGCGATAGAAGCCGAGGACGTGGTCGATGCGGAAGATGTCGAAGATTTCCGTGAGCTTCTGGGTGCGCTGCCGCCACCACTGGTAGCCGCCGCGCTCCATGACATCCCAGCGATAATGCGGGATGCCCCAGTTCTGGCCCCAGCGCTGCACGAAGTAGTCGTCCTTAAAGTACGTTTCAGGTGGAGCACCACCGCACCAGTCGAGATCAAACTGCTCAGGTTGGAAAAACACATCCGCGCTGCACCAGGAGATGCCGAAGGGGATGTCGCCCATGAGCTTGATCCCCTTCGCGTTCGCGTCGGTGCGCAGTTCGCGCCACTGGCTGAAGCAGAGCCATTGCACATAGGCATGAAACAGGATGCGGTGGTCAATCTCGTCTGCCTGCGCGTCACGCCAGGCACGCGCTTTGGCGGCGGTGTTGAGGTTTTCACGCCAGTTCGTCCAATCTTCATGTCCATGCTCGTCCATGAGCACTTTGAAGAGACAGAAGTCATCCAGCCAGCCGGCCTCCTTTTCACAGAAGACTTCAAAAGCCGCGAGGCGCTGCGGCTGCGACTCGATCTGGCTAAAGGCACGGCGCAGCAGCGTGTTTTTCAACCGACGCACCTTGGGGTAGTTCACCGAGCCGTGGCGCAGCAGATCGGCACGCAGGATGCCGGTGATGGTTTGGTAGAATTTGTCGTCCAGCTCTGGGACGGCGGCAGGCGTGAGCTCGAGCGTGAGATAATCGAGCGCGACGGAGCTGATGGCGTTGTAGGGACTGCTGTCGCTGCCGGTGGCGTTGATGGGCAGAAATTGCACGAAGCCGAGACCGCTCTCCGCCGCCCAGTCAATGAGCTGGCGCCCGCCGCCGATGTCGCCGATGCCGAGATCATCGGGCGTGCGAAGAGCGAAGACGGGAATGAGAATGCCAGCGCGGCGTGGCTGAATGGTGGGCATGGTGAGAGGTGACGAAACCAGAATGACGAATGTTTAGTGGTTGTCTGCTGCGATTTGGGTAACTTGGCAAGCGTATAGAGCACGATGCGTTCCCGATTCCTGACGATACTGTTGTTTTTAACGATCTCCGCCGCCCAAGCTGCGGAGACGAAGGAGCCACGGGTGATCGATTTCCGCTCGGCCCCACACTCCTACTTGGAATGGAAGCCAAAAGACCGCTTTGCCGAACTCCAGGAGAAGGCGTTGAAAGGCGAGGTAAAACTCGACACCACCAACGACAAAGCCTTCCTCACCAGCCTGCTGGAGGCGCTGAACATCCCGATCACCTCGCAGATCATGGTGTTCTCCGCGAGTTCGCTGCAAAGCGAGATCATCAATCCACGCAATCCACGCGCGCTGTACTTCAATGAGGACACCTACATCGGCTGGGTGCCGGGTGGACTCATCGAGATCATCGCCGCCGATCCTGAGATGGGGCCGATGTTTTATGTGTTCGACCGCCTACGACCCGGTGGCCCGGTGCCAAACGTCAGTCGCTCGACCAAGTGCATGAACTGCCATGCGGGCAATGCGACGCGGCGGTTGCCGGGATTGATCGCGGAGTCGCTGCTGGTTTCGCGAGCAGGCTCCAGCCTGGAAACCTTCCGCCGCGATGAGCAGGGCCATCAGATCCCGCTGGAGAACCGCTTTGGTGGCTGGCATCTCACCGGCGAGCACAACATCACCAACAACCGGGCGAACGTGATGGGCATTCCTCAGGGCGGAAAAAACGAAATCACCTCGGTGAATCCGGGGCAGTTTTCGGATCTGAGCCTGCATCTGCTGCCGACCAGCGACATCCTGCCGAATCTCGTCAACGAGCACCAGATGGGCTTCGAGAACCGGCTGGTCTATGCGATCTACACAGTGCGGCAGCTCAAGCACGAAAACAAAGGCATGATGGGAGCCGCTGCGAAGGCGGAGATCGAAGAACGGGCGCAGGAGCTGGCGCGCTACATCGTGTTCGCGGATGAGGCGAAGTTTCCCAGCAAAGGCATCATCGGCGATCCAGCCTACGTGAAGGATTTCTTGCGCGATCGCAAGATGACCAAAGCGGGCCTGTCCTTGAAGGACCTGGACATGAAGACCCGCATGTTCAAGCACCGCTGCAGTTTCATGCTTTACACTGACACCTGGAAAGCAGCGCCGAAGGAGCTGAAGGAACGCGTCTATTACCACATGGCCCTCTACCTGCGCGAGCAGCCCGATGCGCAGCATTCGCACCTTGCCTCGGCCGAACGGCTGGCGATTCGAGCCATCCTCAAGGAGACGATGACGGATTTGCCTGCGTGGTGGCGGTAGCTTGCGAAACGTAAGATGGGTGTGGCGACAGCCCGCCCGTCCATAAGCGCTCACGCAATGGCCGCAACACGCCCAAGCAGTCGGGCGGTGCTGCGAAGTGAGTCTTGGACGTTATCACGCAACCTGCCGCAGCACACACCCAACCTGCTACGATTGCCTAGCGGCTCAACTCCAGCATCCGCAGAATCGGCTTCTCGGCACGTTTGCGCAGGTCTTCGGGCATCTCGACGCGGGGAGTGAGATCGCGCAGACAATCATGCAGTTTTTGCAGCGTGTTGAGCTTCATGTAGCGGCAGTCAGCGCAGGCGCAGTGGCCGGTGGGGCCGGGAATGAACTTCTTGTCCGGCACTTCGCGTTCCAAGCGATGCAGCATGCCGCTTTCGGTCACGATGATGAAGGCGCTGGCCGGGCTGTTGCGGCAATAACCGACCATCTTCTCGGTGCTGCACACTTCATCGGCCAGCATGCGCACGGCATAGGTGCATTCAGGATGCGCGACGACCTTGGCATCTGGGTATTCGTCTTTGATCTTTTGAATGCTGTCGCGGGTGAACTCGACGTGGACGTAGCACGCGCCCTTCCAGAGATCCATTTTGCGGCCGGTCTTCTCCATGACCCATGAACCGAGGTTTTGATCCGGCACGAACAGAATCGGCCGGTCCTTCGGTGCGGCTGCGACGATCTTGTCGGCATTGCCGCTGGTGCAGATGCAATCGCTCAGCGCCTTCACATGGCCGCTGCAGTTGATGTAGGCGATGACGTAGTAGTTTTTGGCCGCGTTGGCCTTTAGGAACGCCTCAAGCTGCGGTCCGGGGCAGCTCTGCTCCAACGAGCAACCGGCATTCGCGTCCGGCAGCACGACGATCTTGCTTGGGTTAACGATCTTGGCCGTCTCCGCCATGAAATGCACACCACAGAACACAATCACGTCCGCTTGCGTCTCCTTCGCCTTATAAGCGAGTCCCAGCGAATCACCCACAAAGTCAGCAATTTCCTGGATGGCACGATCTTGGTAGTTGTGCGCCAAAATCACGGCGTTGCGCTCCTGTTTCAGGCGCTTGATTTCTTCGATGAGGCTGGGGGCGGCGGTGGCGGGCATGGAATTCAGTAACGTGGAGAACGGCGGAAGCAACTGACTGGTCAAGGAGTCAAGAAATGGTCAAGAGGTCAAGCAGTGGTGGTTTGTGAACGGAGAACAGCGAACTGCGAACAGAGAACCGATTCGACATTCCGCATTCGACATTCCACATTCATCGGTGACCCAAAAACAGCCCCATCCCCTCCTCGACCTCGCACTCACCGTCATTCTGCCGTCCATCGTGCTCGAAAAGCTCGGCACCCCGGAGCGCCTCGGGCCGTTGTGGGCCTTGATCATCGCCCTGCTGCTGCCATTGGGCTTTGGCATCTGGTGCTACACGCAGAAACGTGGTTTGAACTTCTTCTCCGTACTCGGTCTCGTCGCCGTCATCATCACTGGCAGCCTCGGCCTGCTGCAACTCAATGCAATCTGGTTTGCCGCCAAGGAAGCCATGTTTCCCATCTTTCTCGGCATCGCCTTCCCCTTGAGCCATCGTTGGGGCAAACCGCTCATCAACGAGATGCTGCTCAATCCGCAGGTGATCAATCAGCCCGCACTGCATCAAGCGCTCGATACTCCCGAAAAGCATCACACCTTTGCTGGTCTCCTCAAACGCGCCTCCTGGGGTATGGCGGGCACGATGCTGCTCTCCTCCGCCGCCAATTTTGCCCTCGCGCTCTGGCTGCTCGGCGACAAAGCCCCTGGCAGCCAAGAATACATCAAGGCCATCGGTCGGCTCAACTGGAGCGGCTTCCTCATCATCGGCATCCCGCTCATGGGCGTGACGCTGGCGCTTCTGCTGTGGCTGCTGCGCTCCATCACTAAACTCACCGGCTTGGAACGGGATGACCTCATGAATCACGGCACCACCGTGCGAAAACAGGTGAACAACGGCTAAATCAGCAGGCAAAAACCGTTTGCCGAACCGGCACAGGTCATTTATACACTGCGCCCCGGAATCGCGCGATTAGCTCAGTGGTAGAGCATTACCTTGACATGGTAGGGGTCACAGGTTCGAACCCTGTATCGCGCACCATCCGACAACGCTTCGCGTAGTCAGGATGGCAGGCCAGCCGGGAAACAAACAAGCGGCGACTTCTGCTATGAAGTTCTTCTACACTTATGTGCTGCGATGTGCGGATGGCAGGCTCTACACCGGATACACGCAAGATCTCCGCGCTCGGATGAAGGAACATCAAAGCGGCAATGTCCCCACCACGCGCATCAGGTTGCCAGTCACACTGGTTTATTATGAAGCATGTCTTGCCGAGGCGGCAGCGGTGGCGCGGGAGAAGCAGCTCAAAACAGGATTTGGCAAGGCTTATCTCAAGCGACGGCTCGGCTGAAGGGTCACACCTGCCCGCAATGCTGCGCGAAGCGCTGCAGGTGGGGGTTCGAACCCTGTATCGCGCACCATCTTCGATTGAAGATCACACTTCCGGCTCAAGCGAGGATTTCGCTCACCACCCGTGCCTGCGGATTTTCCACGAGCGTCTGATCGAGGCCGTTGCGCTTGTAGCTGAGCTTCTTGGCATCGAGGCCGAAGAGATGCAGCAGCGTGGCGTGGTAGTCGTAGTGATTGACGACATCTTTGACGGCTTTGTGGCCGAATTCATCGGTCTCGCCGTGCATGTGGCCGGCTTTGAAGCCGCCACCGGCGACCCACATGCTGAAGCCGTAGGTGTTGTGATCGCGGCCGACGTTTCTGCGGTCTTTGGAGCCGCTGCGGTTCTGAATAACGGGCAGGCGGCCCATTTCACCGCCCCAATGCACGATGGTGGTGTCGAGCAGACCGCGTTGCTTCAAATCAATGACAAGCGCGGCGGCACCCTGATCGACATAGGTGCAGGCTGCGGGCAGCGCGGTGCGGATGTTTTGATGGTTGTCCCAAGTTTGATTGCCGGTGAACAGCGAGACGCAGCGCACGCCGCGCTCGACGAGACGTCGTGCAATCAAACAGCGCGTGCCAAACTCGGCGGCGGCGGGATTGTCGAGGCCGTAGAGCTTCTTGGTGGCGGCGCTTTCTTGATTGATGTCGAGAGCTTCCTTGGCCGCAGTCTGCATGCGCGCGGCGAGTTCAAAACTCTGGATGCGCGCTTCGAGATCGGCCTCGCCGGGGCGGGCTTCGAGGTGCTCTTTGTTCAAGCGCTGGACGAAATTGAGGTAACGCACCTGCGCGTCGCCTTTGAGGCTCAACGGCGCATCAAGATTGGGGATGCGTGGTTCTTTGGGGCGAATGACGGTGCCTTGATACAGCGAGGGCAGCCAGCCGTTGCTCCAATTGTCCACACCGAGCACGGGCAGGCCGCGTGGATCGGTGAGGGCGACGTAGGCGGGCAGATCCTGATTTTCGGAGCCGAGGCCATACGTGAACCAACTGCCGAGCGTGGGCCGGCCACCCGTGACCTGGCCATTGAGCAAGGCGTAGATGGACTGGCCGTGATTGTTCACGCCGGTGTGCATCGAGCGGATGAGCGTAACGTCATCGGTAATACCGGCGAAATGCGGCAGCAGTTCGCTGACATCCATGCCGCACTGGCCGTGCTTTTTAAATTTCCATGGGCTGCCCATGCACTCGCGGCTGGCACCGGCGGCATCGTCGTATTTCACTTCGCCAGGGAAGTCTTTGCCATCGAGGCGGGTAAGCTCGGGCTTGGGATCAAACAGATCCATGTGGCTCGGTCCGCCCTGCATGAACATCGAGATCATCGCCTTCGCCTGACCGAAGCCGTGCGGCGCTTTCGGTTTCAGGTCAAAATGACGAGTCGCCGCCTGCTCGCTGGTGGCGAGGAGATTTTGTTCCTTCAAGATCGTCGCCAAAGCGATGCCGCCGATGCCGTAGCAGGAGCGGTGGAGGATGGAGCGGCGGGTGTGGAGCATTATGCCCTAACCTACGGGCAAAAAGGCCGCATTCTTCCCGCTAAGCCTTCGCCACGCTGCGCACGGTGCCTTTGGCGAGACGGGTGAGCAATTCGTCGCCTTCCTGAACATCAGCCGCGTCCGTGAGCACACGTCCTTCCGCATTCGTGGTGTAAGAGAAGCCGCGGGCGAGAACGGCGTCGGGCCCGATGTGCTGCATGAGTTCGTGACGTGACTGCACGCGGTCGGAAAGACGGTCGAGGCGATGCATGAGGCTTTGGCGCAGACGCTGGGCACAGGGTTCGGCGCGATGCACGGCTTCGGTGAGCTGCACACGTGGATGATGCGCGGCGAGCACGTGCTGCTTCTGCGTGAGGTCGTCGGCCCAAGTCTGCAATTGCTCGCGTACAGCATCACGCAGGCGAGATTCGATTTCGTCGGCGTTTTGTTCAGCCTGTTGAAGCAAGCGATCCGGCGCATGCAGCAGCGGGCCTTTGGCGGTGAGGTCGATGACGTGCTGATGATGATCCAGCAGCGTGCCGACGCGTGCATTCAGCGTGCGGCCGATGCTGTCAAAGTGGCGCTTCAGCTCGGTGCTGTCAGGCGCGAGCAATTCGGCGGCGGCGCTAGGCGTCGGCGCACGTAGATCTGCCACGAAGTCGGCGATGGTGAAATCAATTTCATGCCCGACCGCAGAAATGACCGGAATCGGGCAAGCCGCGATAGCACGAGCGAGCACCTCTTCATTGAAGCACCACAGGTCTTCCAAACTGCCGCCTCCGCGACCGACGACAATCGTGTCCGGCACCGGCAGTCCGAAATGCGCGGCATCACCGAGCACTTCGAGCGCACGCACGATCTCGAGTTCGGCCCCCTGCCCTTGCACACGCACTGGAAAAACGAGCACGCGCACCCAAGGTGCCCGCCGCGTGAGGATGTTCAGCATGTCCTGGATGGCAGCGCCCGTGGGCGATGTAACCAACGCCACGACACGCGGGAAGCGTGGGATGGGGCGTTTGTTTTCCTCATCAAAGAGACCTTCAGCATGCAGTTGGCGCTTCAGGGCTTCGAACCGTTCCTGCAGCGAACCTTTGCCCTTCGCCTGCACCTGTTTGACGACCATTTGATACTGGCCGCGTGCCTCATAGACGCTGATCTCGCCATGCACCTGCACGAGAACGCCATCTTGCAGGCGTGTGGAGCTGCGGGCGGCAGCGCCACGGAAAAACACGCAGGAGAGCTGCGCTCCGGCGTCCTTCAGCGTGAAGTACTGATGGCCGGAAGATTGCAGGCGGTGGTTGCTGATCTCACCTTCGACCCAGACGCTGCCGATATGGCCCTCCAACACGTCGCGAATCTCGCGCGTGAGCTGGGTGACGGAGAGAACATCATGATCTTCGGGCATGAGTGCGTCATTTGGCGCAGATGCAGGCAAAGTCCAGCCGCAGCTCAGAACACCAGGTGCCAGAGCCAGCCGATCACCCCTGAAGCCACCGACCACCAGCAGCGTGCCACCTCCGCGATGCCGAGTCCTGGCGCAGGTGATGCGGCTAGGAACAGCGCGATGAGCAGGAAGGCGTTGATGAGGAAGATGAGCATCATCGAAAAGAACTCGCCGTTGCGTTTGAGGTCACCTTGCTCGGCGATGACCGTTTTAACGGTGTAGGTCGCGTGGAAAAACCACGTCAGCCCGACCAGCGCATAAAGCAACCGCGTTGGCTTCAAATGCACGGTCCAGTGCCAGATCGACACCGCATGCGCCTCCTGCATGTCCAGCGCCAGCCCGGCGATGCCGAATACCAGCATGATGAGGAGCGTGTAAAACGGGATCAAGTAGGGGGCCAGCGTGATCAGCGTGTTCGATTTGTCGGTTTCGACGTAACCGCCCTGCGCACTAACTTTCCAGTCGAAGATGCGTCCGCCAAACATGCGGGCGGTGACGAGATGGCTGAACTCGTGGCCGAAGACATAGGCCGTCACTGGGCGCAGCCCGGCCAGATACGCCAACCCCCACAGCACGCCGCCGAAGGTGAAAAAGATGAATTCCTCGGACTTCAGGAAGCCCATGCGCGTCACCGCTCGCCAGAGCATCATGATCAGCGTGATCGCCGTCACCAGACAGGCTGGAGCGAGTACGGCCACCCCGATCCAGTGCTTGGTGAGCAGCAGATAATGATCCTTCGCCACGTCGTGCCGGTTGTTGATGCCGGCAGGACGGTTGCGGGTCTCGTGGAGATGTCGGCGCAGGTTCGCGGTGGACATGTGATTTCCGAGTTATTTAACCTTTGTTAAGCATATTCACAATCCAAAATGTGAATATGTGAATAAGCGGGTGGTGCCCAAGCCAGGGAGAAGCAGGCGGGCAGCCTGTTTCCCTACTATTTGCGAAAGATGAAATACACCGCTCCACAAAGGCACAGCGCGGCCCAGAGGTAGTCCCATTTGAGTGGCTCTTTCATGTAAAAGAGCACAAACGGCGCGAACACCATCAGCGTGATGACCTCCTGGATGATCTTGAGCTGCGGCAGCGTCAACGCCGTGCTGCCGATGCGGTTCGCTGGCACCTGCAGCATGTATTCAAAGAACGCGATGCCCCAACTAATGAAAGCGGCGATGAACCATGGCTTCGCCCTCAGATCACGCAGATGCGCGTACCATGCGAACGTCATGAAAACGTTCGACGCTACCAGCAGTCCGACGGCTTTAATCACAGGCCAGTTCATATCAGCTTGGGAGCTTAAGGTCACACCCCGCCAGCGAGGGCAGAGCCGCGCACCAGGAGATCGAGGAAACGCTCCTCAAAGGCTTCGCCACTGCTCACTTGCATGAAGTCGATGCGATGGCTGGCGCACTCGCGGGAGAGGTTTTCGGAGAAAGCGTCGAAAGTCTCGACGTAACGCTGCACATCGCGCTTCGTGAGCCAGAAACGACGGCGTTCACCGGTTTCGACCTCGGTGAGTTCGAGTTCGCCTTCGATCTCGGGCTGGCGCTCCTCGGGATGGACGATTTGCAGGAAGTGATTCTCCCCCGGCCAGGCAGACACGCGGGCTACAGCCTCGGTGGCGCTGCCGATTTCGTGGCCAAAGAAGTCACTGATGACGAAGATGATACCGTAGCGCTGCTTGCTGGGCCGGAATTCTTCAAACGAGCGCTTCATGTTGGTGATGCCGTCAAATTTGAGCCGTGACACGACTTGAATGACCTTTTCGATGTTCCCTTGCCCGCGCAGCGGCGGTAGCTCTTGATGAACGCTGTCGCCCATCGAATACACACTCACACGCTGCTGCGCACTGAGCGCCAGATAGGCCAGCGCCACGGCGAAGCGCAGCGCCTGCCGCCGCTTCTCGGGAAACGGCTGGGCCATCGACGTGCTGGTATCGAGCAGGATGTGCAGGTTCAGCTCCTGCGTTTCTTCGTAGAGACGCACGAACAGCTTGTCCAGCCGCGCATACAACCGCCAGTCGATGGCGCGATAGTCTTCACGCGGCGTGTAGTGGCGGTAGTCTTTGAACTCACGCGTAAATCCCGTCGCTGGAGTCGATTGCGAGCCACGTCGCATCAACTGGCGACGTTTTCTCAAACGCAATGCCAGCACCCGCAGCCGGTCCAGAAAGGAGGCATCGAAAAGGTCTTCGCGTTCGAGAGTATCGGGCATTCGAGGTGTCGGATCAGGCAATCTTAACGAGATGTGTGCAAAACGCTCGCGATTGCTGCAAAGATACTCAACGGATTCAAGAGAGCGATAATTTGCAGCAGGTATTTGCAGACATGGCAATATTCAAGGTTGCTGCGGTTAAGGTTTTTCGATAGTCGAGAGACGGCATGAAAATCCGTCCCCTCAATCGCCCACCGGGCTTCATCAGCCTGGGCGGCATCGTTTACATGGCCGTCATTGTCCTGCTGATCGTGGGCGGTCAGGGCGTCTTTGTAGCGCTGAAGAATCCAGAACCGCTGAAGATCACGGTGGCTGATTACATTGCCAAGAAGCCGAATGCTGAGTGGATGACGCTGCAGGAGGCGCAGGTGAGTCTTGTGGAAGCAGCCTACAAGGCACGGCTGGGAAAAGTCTCTGAAGTTTTTATTCCTGTGCGGCCAAGCGGGGAATCCACGGATGTCCCGGTTCACATCCTGCTCTCAACGGACAATCAAGCCGTGGTGGCGGCCTTGCAGCATCTGAGCGGGTCCGGCGGAACATTGGAGAAGAAGGTCGATACCGCTGCACAGCAGGCGGACAAACTGTTTATGTGGCAGGACATCACCGGGCTGACTCGCTATGGCATCTTCTACGACCTTTTGATGCGGGCCAGACTGGCCAAGCTGAACATGAAGCTGGCTGAGAATTTTGTGATTTTGAATGACGGGGCGTCCCCCAACCTCTTGGTCAGCCTCTCCATGGTGGTCGGAGGACTGCTGATCTGGTTTCTCATGGTCTGCCAAGCGATGAGAAATGCCCTGTGGCGATGGCGAAGAAGGCGGGCGTTCTACCGCCAAAGAGCTGAAAAACGATGACGATCATTCCTCCCATCAAGCCGCCTGCTGCGCCGGGGTTTTGACCTGATCGAGCAGTTTGGTGATGATGTCGTCCACCTTGATCTGTCCGGCCTCGCCTTCGAAGTTGAGGATGATGCGGTGACGCAGGGAGACGTGGGCGATGGCACGGATGTCGTCGGTGGAGACGGCGGTGGCACCATGGATGGCGGCCCAGACGCGGGCACCGCGGATGAGGGCCTGCAAACCACGCGGACTGGCTCCGTAGCTGACGTAACGCTTCACTTCGGGGATCGCATCAGGCTGTTCGGGATGGCTGCTGAGTACGAGACGTGAGGCGTAATGCGCCACGGGATCAGCCACAGGCATCTGCGAGAGTTTTTGCTGCAGCTCCATCAACTGCGGACCATTGGTCATGTTCGCGAGCTTCGGCTCGGTGAAACCGGTGGTGCGGCGGGAGATTTCGACGAGTGAATCGAGATCGGGGAACGGCACCTTGATCTTGAACATGAAACGGTCGAGCTGCGCTTCGGGCAGTGGATAGGTGCCCTCCATCTCCATCGGGTTTTGCGTAGCGAGCACTAAAAACGGCTCGGGCACGAGATGACGCTCGCCGCCGGTGGTGACACAGCGTTCCTGCATGACTTCGAGCAGCGCGGCCTGCGTTTTCGGGGTGGCGCGGTTGATTTCATCGACGAGCAGCAGGTTCTTGAACACCGGGCCTTTTTCATAGCGCAGGGTGCGGTGGCCTTTTTCGTCTTCGCCAACGATGTGCGTGCCGAGAATGTCCGCTGGCATCAAATCTGGTGTGCATTGCACCCGGCCGGGCTCCAGACCCACGACCTGCGAGAGCGTGCGCACGAGATAGGTTTTGCCAAGACCCGGCACGCCTTCGAGCAGCACATGCCCACCGGAGAAAATCGCCACCAGCACATCACTGAGCAGTTCATCGTAGCCAACAATGGCTTTTTGCATCTCGGTTTTGAGATCTTTGAAGAGGGTGCGGAAGGTGGCGTGGTCGGGCATGGCGCGATTCTCGCCAGCCGCCCTGCTTGCGCAAGGTGGTTGTCCGCCTTTCAGGCGATCCACTGTACCAAACGCGGCTCCAAAGCCGAATCGAGCCAAGCAAGAATGCTCCGGAGGTTTTCCTCGCTCATCGCGGTGCAACCAGCGGTTGGCTGCCCCGGCCCACGCCAGAGATGCATGAAAATGCAGGAACCGGTACCGGGTTGATTCGCCGGATTGTGCGCGACGACGATGCCGTGGCGATACAGTCCGTCCTCACGCTGCATGAATTCGGTACTGCTCCAATCCTTGGCCACCTGAGCCGAATCGGCGATCTGATTGTAGAATCGAGATTGCGGATCATCGACGGCGAGGAGTGATTCGGTGATCGGAACGTAGCGAAGTCTGCCATCAGAGGATGGCGCATCGCCAAAGGCCAGCGGCAGACGAAAAACGCCCGCAGGGCTGCAACCATCGCCTTCACGCTTGAGGCGAAAACCTGCGGGAGGTGTGGCGGTGTGCTCGCCAAGGCCCCAGGCGAGGCCGTTGCGTCCGAGAGTGACTGGAATTGTCTCGCCCACCTGTTTCCATGAGTTGGAGGCATCACGTTCGAGCATGTGCAGCTCGGCTGAAATGGATTTCTCGCTGGGAGAGGTCACGAGCAGCACCTGACGGCAGGCAGGAGGCAGATCGGGCGCAAAAAGGGCCGGAATCATGGCTCAATCCATCTGGACGAGGATCTCACGCGGCTTGGCACCTTCGCCGGGGCCGATGATGCCACGATCTTCGAGAAGGTCGATCATGCGGGCGGCTTTGCCATAGCCGAGGCGCAGGCGGCGTTGCAGCAGGCTGGTGCTGGCTTTTTTCTCCTGACGCACGACTTCGAGGCACTTCTCCAGGCATTCCAATTCATCTGAACTGATGCCGTCCTCGCCATCTTCGTCGTCGCCGAAGCCACCGCCGTCTTCATCGACTTTGACATCGAAGACGGGCTTGCCCTGCGCGACACAATGACTGACCAGCGCATGGATTTCATCGTCGGTGACGAGTGCGCCCTGGCTGCGCACAGGCTGCGCACCGCCGGGCGGCACGTAGAGCATGTCGCCTTTGCCGACAAGGTTCTCGGCACCTTTGCGGTCGAGAATGACGCGGCTGTCGAGCGCGGAAGAAACCTGGAAAGCGATGCGGGTGGGGATGTTCGCCTTGATGACGCCGGTGATAACATCCGCACGCGGCGTCTGTGTGGCGACGATGAGATGGATGCCTGCGGCACGCGCCATCTGCGTGATGCGAGCGATGGCGACTTCGATGTCAGCAGGCGCGGTCTGCATCAAATCGGCCAGCTCATCGACGATGACGACGATGTAGGGCATCGTATCGGGAATAAGCACCTCCTGCTTGCGGGGCGGTGGTGGCTGCGAATCGCCCAGCCAAGTGCCGCTGGCGTCTCTGAATTCGGTATCGCCATCGACTGTGCCGACTTCGGCAGTCTTTGGGGCGGTGGCTTCGGCGGCAAACGCAGCGGAGACGCGGGCATCATCGACACCGGCCTTGATGGGCGGTGTTTCTGCAGCATTGCGTGCTGCACGAGCGGCGTCCGCCTCGGCCTTGCGCTTGCGATTGCGGTTATTGAAGGCTTCAAAGTTGCGGCAGCCTTCCTGCGCGAAGATTTGATAGCGGTTCTCCATCTCCTTGACCACCCAGCGCAAGGCGAGCAGCGCCTTCTTCGGATCAGTGACGACGGGCAGGGCGAGATGCGGCAGTTCTTCGTAATTCTGCATTTCCACGACCTTCGGGTCGATCATGATGAAGCGCAGTTCATCAGGGGCGAAACGGCAGAGCAGACTGGTGATGATGCTGTTGATGCAGACCGATTTACCACTGCCCGTGGCACCGGCGACGAGCAAATGCGGCATGGCAGCGAGATCACCGATGATGGTTTTGCCATACACATCCTTGCCAAGAGCTACTGGCAGCTTGGACTTGCCATTGACGAAAGTTTCGTCCTCCAGCAACTCACGCAGTGGCACAATGATCTTCTCTTTGTTAGCGAGTTCGATGCCAACGGTGTCCTTGCCTGGAATCGGCGCAAGAATGTTAATGCGCTCCGCACGCGTGGCGCGGGCGAGGTCGGCATCGAGACTCGCGATGCGGCTTACGCGCAGACCATCGACGGGACGCACTTCATAACGTGTGATAGCCGGCCCACGGGTGATGTCGCCCGGTTCGACGCTGATGCCGAAGCTGGCGAGTGCCTTGACGATGGTGGCCTGGATGCCGAGCAGCTCGCCCTTGTCAGTCGGGGCATGATTGCTGTTCTCCGGCCATTTCAGCAAGTCCATCGGCGGCAGTTTGTAGTCTTTGAAACGCACGGTGAGGTTGCCCAGCGAGCCATGCGGTGCCTGCTCGATCTTCTGCGCACGCTTTTTCTCCCACACCTCGGCCAGCGGCGGCTTGTCGGACTTCTCATCATGCGCACGCGGGATGGACGAGTCGATGATCTTCGGCGTGGGCGGTTCAAACTTGAGCGGCAGCTCCATGTTGGTGGCCACCGGGGTGTCACCACGCAGTTCAGCGCCCTTTTTCTTGCGACGCAGTTCGAGTGGGACCGGCGTCAGCGTGCCAGGAATAGTGTGCGCGGCCTCTTCGGTGAGCTTTTCATCGATCAATCGCTGCGCTTCGCGCTCCTCCTTCCACTTTGTCAGTTCCGCTCGGATATTGCGGATCGCCGTCAGCGGATGCTGGCCCGTGACGAGAAACAGGCCAATGAGATAAACTACGCTGAGCACCAGCGTCGCGCCTACCTTGCCCAGGAGATTCTTCAACAGGCCACCGCCAATCACGAAGCCCAGCCCGCCCGAGCCGCCCAGCGGAGTAAAATGATCACGCTCACTGAGGAGGTTCTGCACTTCGAGTAAAGCCGCGCCGCTCACGATCATCACCACCACGCCCAGCCAGGCAGCACGGGTGATCTTCATTTTGGAGTGCAACTTGCATACGCCGAACCAAGTCATGCTGAAGGGCAGCAGATAAGTCGCATATCCCATCAGCCACAGCATGTGCCCGGCGACGAAGGCTCCGACGCGACCCACAAAATTATGCGTTACTTCGCCTGACGACTCGGAGAGTGCCAAAAACGAATAAGACGGCATGTCCCGTGGATCATAGGACACCAGCGCCAGCAGCAGCATGGCCGCCACCATCAGCAGGAGGATGCCCCATACATCGTTCCATGGACTTTCCTTCTCGTCCGTAGAACGGGCGCGAGGAGGGCGGGCAACAGCGGCGACACGGCTCATGGCAATAATTGCTGGATTCTGGCAGACGAAATTATTTAAGGCTACCGAAATATTTACCTTGCCTCACTTTTGTGGCTCGGCTTCGATCCAGCTTGGGATGCAACTTGACCGCGAAATTCCCGCGCCCATCTTCGTCTGCCCCCACGTCACACCACCTCCATGAAAAACACACTCGCCCTCACCCTCGCCGCCGTGCTTGCCCTCGGCGCTTCAGTCACCTCCACCACCAGCGCACAGGACGCCGGCAAAGTGGACTTTGAAAAGCAGATCCTCCCTGTCCTGAAGGAAACCTGCTTCAAGTGCCATGAGAAAGAGCACGAAGACAACGGCAAGATGAAGAAGCCCAAGGGCGGTCTTCGCCTCGACGGCGCTGCGGTCATCATGAAGGGCGGCAAAGAATATCCGAGTGAAAACGTCGTCGCTGGCAAGCCCGATGCAAGCTGGCTGGTAAAGTCCATCACCCTGCCTGATACCGACGACCTCGCCATGCCTCCAGAAGGCAAGGGCGACCGCGTCAGCGCCGCGAACATCGACCTGATCAAGAAGTGGATCACCGAAGGCGCGAACTTCGGTGCTTGGAAAGGCGTCGAATAATTTCTCGTCACCACATCTCACCACGGAAGGCGGAGCCATGGCTCCGCCTTTCTTTTTTCCTCTCATGAACACACCCTTTCGCTTCACCACCTGCCGGGCCGGATCTGAACCCGTGCTCAAGCGAGACATCGCCACGCACTTTGCCGGTGAGCTCACGCCGGCGTTCATGAAACCGCAGTTCATCACCTGGAAAGTGCGCAGTCCGGGTTTCAGCCCGCCGCGAACACTCAGCACCTTTGCGCGCGTCAGCGGCACGTCTGTTGGCCTCTGCAAAACCATCGCTGAAGTCGTTGATCAGGCCCGTGGTATCGCCAAGCAACCGCTGCGGCTTCACGTCTTCCCTCGAATCACCAACGAAGACGGTGTGGAAGCCGCCGTCTGGCAGCGCATCGACGCTCTCGAAACCGAAATCACCCGCGCACTCCTTGAGGCTGGCATCCAACTCGAAACCCGGCTGCCTTACGCTGTCGGCGATTTGATTCTCGATGTCATCGTCGGCGAAACCGATGCCGAACCGCTCTTTCTCGGCCTGCACGAGCATCAAGCCAGTTCTCACACCCAACCCGGCGGCCTGCCACGCATCACCCTGCCCGCAGACGTGCCATCGCGTGCGTGGTTGAAGTTCGAGCAGGCGCTCGCGTGGCGTGGCTGGGACCAACTCGATCTGCGCGGCCAAACTGCGCTCGACATCGGCTGTGCGCCCGGTGGGGCCACGTATGCGCTCCTCCAACGCGGTATGAACGTCCTCGGCATTGATACAGCCGAAATGGACCCCCGCGTTCTGCAACTGGCCAAAACCCAAGGCGTCCGCTTCGACCATTGGCGCACCGCCGCAGGCCGGATCAATCTCACCGCCCTGCCCCAGGAAGTCGCTTTGCTGCTCTGCGACATCAATCTCGCGCCACCCGAGGTGCTGCCGCAGATCGCACGCATTCAGGAGGGAATCCAAGCCCGCCGCCTCATCCTCACGATCAAACTAAACACCCCCGCCCTCGAAGACCGTGCGCACGAGTTCATCGACGCCATTCGCGATTGGGCACCCGCTCCCGTGTTTGCCACGCAACTGGCGGCGAACCGACGGGAGATTTGCGTTTGCGCTGGTTAGGCACGCAACGGCACCACCTTGCGGTCCAGATCATGCATGACCACGACTAAATATATGACACTTTTTCAAGTATCTTGGCTTGGTAGCCGGCGAAGAAGGTCTTCTACATCATGTAGCTCTTTCGCTGATACTGATTCGTCGATGTTTAACTGTTCACACCAACGACAACAGACATTCGCCACAGCCATGGGCAACCCGTAAGGGGATACAGGCTTGATCGTGTGCGCTACTTTAACGACTTCAAAAACACTTTCGTGTCGATAAACTAACTCTCCAACTCGTGGGACAGCGAACGTGATTAGAACGAGTGTTTCGTGCCTTTCTTCGTTGTCAATAAACTGGAAGATTGTGGGTATTGCTGATGGTAACTTAGACATACTATTGGTCTGCGTTGTTTGAGTTCAGGATTGGTCGAACTATTGGGTCAGAAACAAATTTGTCGAGGGCAACATCTGCGTTATCAGCCACAGATCCTACTGACCTAACAGTGGCACACAACAATCACCGGGCGTCCTTCTGGGCTTTGATTTTCAGCTCGGCTCCTTTTTTCGCATCCAGCGGCAAGCCAAACCTCCCGTTAGTATAGCCCTCCGCGAGGAGGGACGTGGCATTCGCATCGCCCGCATCAGACGCTTGCTGCAAGAGTTCCACAGCTTTTTTTTCATCTTTGGGCAATCCCGCCCAACCTTCGAGGTGCGCAACACCCAAAATTCCTAGCGCCCTGGCATTGTTGAGATCCGCCGCTTGCTCCCACAGCCCGACGGCCTTCTTTTCATCCTTGGGCAGTCCAGCCCAGCCATTGAAGTGCGCATG
>JAYVIO010000045.1:0-18186 GCA_043770175.1 Verrucomicrobiales bacterium
GTATTTGCCGAACGGCATGAACGTGCGCCCGATCTCCGCCAGATCGGCACGCATGCGTTCAGCGAGGTCGTCCACGGCTCTGCTAACGTTTCTTCCCGGTTTTTTTGGCCGCTTTCTTTTTCACGGCCTTGGCGGCAGGTTTTTTAGACGCTGCTTTTTTAGAGGTTTTCTTCGGTGCCGCCTTTTGGGGCGTAGTTTTCTTGGCTAGAGCCTTCTTCACCGCTGTTTTTTTCTTCGGTGTGACCTTGGGCTTTACGGTCTTCTTGGCTGCTGGAGTTTTTTTCTTCGACGCCGCCTTGGCTGGCGTCTTCTTCTTGGGCGCAGCTTTTTTAACCGGCTGCTTTTTCGGTGCGGCTTTCTTGACCGCAGCCTTCTTCAAGGGAGCCTTTGTTTTGATCGGTTTCTTTGCCGCAGCCACTTTCTTGACCGCCGCAGGCTTTGCTGATGAGGCTGGTTTCGACGCGACACTCGGTGAGGCTGCTTTCTTGGCTGCGGTTGGTGTCGGTGCTGCTGGCTTGATGGCGGGCTTCTTGGCCGATGTGTTAGAGGCAGTGCTGGTGAGCTTGGTGCTGGCTTCAGGCGTGGCGAGCAGGATCTGACTCAGCGCGTTCCAGAGCGGCTCGCAGATGAAGGCGCAGGTGCCGCCGCCGCGTTTTTCCATGGAATCGGTGAAGTTGATGTCGCCGACGCAGACCCAGCGGTCGGTGCCGGCGGGATTGGTGTGGTCGGAGATGGCGAGCTTGGCGTGATCGACGGCCTCACCCCAGGACCAGGGAATGTCGGGAGGGCTGACGATGGGGGCGAGGTTCACGGAGAGCATGTTCTCCACGGAATGCTTCTCGCCGTTTTCATTGGGCGGCGGAATTTTGAGCTTGCCGGTGGCTTTGTCGGTCCCGGCATTCTCCCAGGTCTCGACTTCGATGTTCTCGTTGAGCGCGACGCTGACGAGGTCGTCGTAGAAGTCTTTGAGGGTGGTGTCGAGCTTGTCCGTTTGGTCGCCCCAGGCGCGATTTTTGGCGACGGCGAGGAAGGCCTGGCCGCCCTTGGATTTGAACGGCACCTGGCCGCTGTAGGGCTTGATTTTGGAGCCGTCATGGTTGTTGGGGATGTTGTTCGCCATCAGCGCTAGGCGCGGATCATTCGCGTCGAGCGCACGGAGTTTGCCGGGGACGTTGGTCACGGGCGGGCTGGTGAAGTTGTTCACCTTGTTGTTGGCGTTGGTGAGCAGGTCGGAGGAGACATGCACATTCGGGCCGTGCGCATCCAGCATGAGCTGGGCGATGTTCTTGGTGGCGGCGGCATTCTGGAGCTGGATGCAGAGCATCGTCTGCGCCATCTTGAGGCCGGTGCCGGGATAGACGAACTCGGCGCTCATCGGCAGCAGCGGCACGGAGTGGATGAGCCAGAAGGCGGAATCACTGGCGAGATCGAAGGCCAGCGCACCTTTGCAATGGCCGCAGGGCGAGGGACCGGTGCCGGCGGTGGCGCTGCCCGGCTCGTGACGGTCTTCGTCGTTGTAGCAGAAGTAACCGAGGTCTTTGTTGGCCTTGGCAGCAGGAGTGAACAACTGGCTGTAGGTGTCAAACAGCGGACCGCTTTTGTCGATGAGGTTCTTGGAGAGAATGGGCTTCGCGCCGGACTTGGCGGCCATGTCGGAGTCGAAATAAAGGAACTCCTGGCCGGTGGCCTTCTGTTTGCCTGGCGACTGCGATTCCGCCGAGACCTTGTAGATGAACCACCAGTCCACAGGCGTGCCGTTGTCGCCGATGACCTGGAGGCCGCTGCCTGCTGAAACGCGCGGCTTCGCTGCTTTAGCGGGTTTCATCGATGCGATGGCGGCCGGCTTTGCTGCTGCCGTGGTGGATTGCAGCGCAACATCGAACCTAAAGTCCAGGGCGGGGAGTTTGTAGTAACAAAGCGAGCCTTGATGCTGCACGAGGTCGCTGACGGTATTGGATTGCGCAAGATCGTTCCAGAATTTCTGTGCGGCGGCCCAGACATCGGCGACAGATTGTGATGGATCGTCAGACATGACCTTGAGCCAGCGGGCGACGGCGAGGTCTTTGATCATCTGCGCGGTGGCGTCCTTGAGCGGGTAATGCATCTGCCCCTTATCATCCTTGAAGGGTGGAAGAATGCTGCCGGCACCGATTTGACCAGGACCAAAGCCCTGGGCCATGCCGTAGAACACATACGGGTGCGAGGAGGCCAGCACGGGTGTTTTCAGGCCGGGAAGAATGCCAGTGACAACGGTGGTCTGGTACACCTTCAAGCTTGTGCCGTAGAGCTTGTTGAACGTCGCCAGCGGATGCGCACCGTAGATGACGATGGGCACGGTGTAGCCTGCTTTTGGCGAGGGATTGAGCAGGAGCGAGACCTGCGCCTTTTGGTAGTCCGGGAAGTACTGAATGGGGATGAGGCCGTATTCTTTGGCGTAGGCGGTGGTGGGGCAGCCGTCGGCGGCACATTGATCGGGGTTCTTGGAGCCTTGATCGTCCTCGGCACCGATGGGCGTGGCGTCCATGACGGTGTTGAAGAGCATGATGTCACCGCTGGCGAGATCGCCTGGAAGCGAGGTGACGCCGTTGGCGGCGAGCAATTCTTCGCAACGCACGGGCACGGGGTCGTCGAGGTAGTTCTGATTGGTTTCCAGCAGACGAATCGGCGGGTAATGGAAGAACAGCAGAGCCTTTTGATTCAGCATGGGCATGCCGTGCGGCAGGAAGAAGCGCCACGGCAGGTAGGGGGCGGGAGCGGCTGGCGTCGGCTTGTCAGGACATGGATCCCATTTGCCGGTTTTTTGCAGCATCGGCACGACATCGGTCCACGCAGCCCAGCCATTGGCGAGGAACTGCGGCAAGCGCTTGGCATAGCCAGCAAAACTCGCAGCCGCACTATCGGGGCCGGTGAGATCAAGAAAATAAGTGTCGCCGGTGATGCGCACCTTGGCCTTGGCACCCGCACAGCCATCGCGGACGAGTGTTTGCCCAAACCAATGCTCAATGGTGGCTGCGAGCGTTGTGCTCTTGTCGCCGGTGATGTTGGGATATGAATAGAGGACCGTGAGACGGTCCGCGGTGCCGAGTTTGATGCTGGTGGTGTTCATGCGGGTGGTGGTGAATGACATATGAATGAGAGCGGCTAACGATTTCATTGCGGCTGTGCGAAGACATCACGCAGATGGCGACCGGCTTCATCAAACACGCCGCGCGCGTGGCCGATGGCACCCATGAGCCACATGAAACCGTGAATCATGCTGGGATTGGGCAGATGCTTTACGGAGACTCCTGCATCGCTCAGCGCATCGGCATAGGCCTTGCCTTCGTCGTGCAAGGGATCGAATCCAGCGGTGATGACCGTGGCCGGTGGCAGCTTGGACAACACGCCGCGAATGGGCGAGGCGAGCGGATTTTCGGCATCGCCCGGGGTGCTGAAATAGTGGGAGAAAAACCATTCCATCGCCGCGCTGGTGAGCAGGTAGCCGCAGCCATTGTCGATGCGTGATGGGTAGCGCTTGCTGCTGTCAGGCAGGCAGTCGGTGACGGGATAGATCAGCAGTTGATACGCAATCTTTGGGCCTTGTCGGTCGCGTGCCATCATCGCGACGACGGTGGCCAGGTTGCCGCCCGCGCTATCGCCACTGACGGCGATGCGTGCCGCATCCAATCCTAGCGCCGATGCATTCACCACTGCCCATTGCGTGGCGGCGTAACAGTCCTCGGTGGCGGTGGGAAAGCGATGTTCGGGTGCGAGTCGATAGCCAACCGACACGACAGCCGCATGGGCCGCATTGCTCAAGCTCCGCGCAACTTTATCGACCACTTCGAGATCGCCGAAGACAAATCCGCCACCGTGAAAATACATGACGATGGGATGCGGGCCGGCACCTGCGGGAAGGTAGATTCGCAAGGGAATCTCACCACCGGCGACGGCGATAACCTTGTCGATGCAATTGCCCACTGGCTCCGCATCGCCTTGCAGTCCGATGAAGGCATAACCCGTTTGACGCGCCTCCTCGACGCTCATCTCTTCAAAGCCTTTCATGCCTTGCGCGGCAAGTCCGTCCAATAATGCTTTTGCTTGTGGGTCGAGTGCCATGTTGATCCTTATGATGAGGGGCAGCCAGAGATGAATGCTGCCGCCTGCTCGCCGATCATGACTGAGGGCGCGTTGGTGTTGCCGGTGGTGATCGTGGGCATGATCGAGGCATCTGCGACACGCAGGCCGGTGATGCCGCGCACGCGCAGACGTGAATCGACGACGGCGAGGTCATCATTGCCCATTTTGCAGGTGCTGGTGGGGTGGAAGTAGGTCGTCGCGCCTTTTTTCAGCGTCTCGATCATTTCGCTGCGTCCCAGCTTGCCAGGGATGACTTCGCGTTTGCGCAAGTGGTCAAAGGCAGATGAAGCGCCCATTTCGCGGCACAGCTCGATGCAGAACAGCATGGCGTTCACATCGGCGTCGGACTCGTAGTAGTTCACGTCGATGATGGGAGCCACGCTGGCATCGGCGGAGGCGAGGGTGAGCGAACCACGGCTCTGCGGAGCCACGATGCTCGGCGCGATGGCGTAGCAGTTTTGATTGGGCAGCGGCGGCGCGAGATCGGGCGTGGCGAAGGGGAACTCGATGATGACGGGCTGGATGTCGGGTGAGGCGAGTTTGGGATCGGACTTCCACCACATCGTGCTCTCCGCGCCATTGTTGTGCGGCGCGGGGAGGTCGATTTTGCATTCGTAGTTGATGCCGGCGAACAAAACGTGGTCTTGGAGGTTTTTGCCGACGCCGGGGAGGTCCAGCGTGGTTTTGATGCTGAGTTTCGCCAGTTCAGCCGCCGGACCGATGCCGGAACGCAGCAGGATGGATGGCGAGCCGATGACGCCAGCGCTCAACACGACTTCTTGGTCAGCGCGGACGGTTTGCAGCTTCCCATCATGCGCAAACTCGACGCCAACACAGCGTGTGCCTTCGATGATGACGCGATGCGTCTCCGCATTCGTGATGACAGTGAGGTTATTGCGCTGCATCGCTGGCAGCAGGTAGGCATGCACGACGCTGAAGCGTTTGCCGTCCTTCACGGTGAAGTTGAAGTAGCTCGTGCCTTCCATGGACGTGCTGTTGTTGTCGAAAACCTTCGGCAAACCGATGGCGGGGCCGGATTCGACGAACGCAGCGGCCACCGGGTTCGGATTCACCGGCGGCGTGACGTACATCGGGCCGCCGGTTCCACGCAGGTCATCGGCGGGGCCCTGCCAGTCTTCGATTTTTTTGAAAACGGGCAGTACATCCTGCCAGCTCCAGCCGTCATTGCCCGCAGCGGCCCAGCGGTCGTAATCGGAGGGATGACCGCGCACCCAGGCGTTCGCGTTATGGCTGTGGCAGCCGCCGAGCATCTTCGCACGCGGCACATGGTCAATGCGGTTGAGGCAGGACTTCATCGGCGCAGTCACATAGTTCCAGGAGAGGTCGCCGTAGAACAGCGTGGGCCATTGCACCGGATCATGCACGCTCGCGTGATCATGCGTGCCGCCGCCTTCGAGCAGCAGCACGCGCACGGCTGGATTTTCGGAGAGGCGTGAGGCGGCGGCGCAGCCTGCGGAGCCTGCGCCGACGACGATGTAGTCATAGGTGTCTGTGGTCATGCGAGTGGTGTGGGAAAATCGTTCAGGCCAGCTCGGCGAGGAGTGCGCGGGCCGCAGCCATGTCCGGCGTGTCCTGTTCTTCGGCAAAAGTCGTGAGCACGGCAGCGAGGGTGGCTTTGGCTTCACCGGCACGGCCATTCTTCCGCGCCAATTGCGCGAGGCTGGTGGCGGCGCGCAGTTCGAGCGAGCGGGAGGACTGCTCACGCGCCTTCGCCAGCGCCTGCTGGAAGAAAATCTCCGCCTGCTCGGAGGATTGCCCCTGGCGCATCAGCAACTCGCCATTGAGGCGAAAACGCTCGGCCTCCCAGTAGCGCTCGTCGGTTTCATTGGCGAAGGCCTGGGCCTGGGACAGCGCGTCCATGCTCTGCGCCCATTCGTCGCGGCGCATGTGCGTCTCGGCCAGCAGGCAAAGAAAGTAGCCGCGACCAAGGTTGGAGCCTTTTTCATTCCAATAGGCGAGCCCTTTGTGAATGAGGGAGACTGCATCACCGATGGTGCCTTTTTCATGCGCGGCAGCCCAGCCGAGCATGACCTGGTTCCAGCCGATCCAGAACGGGAAGCCGTGCATTTTACAATGCGCCATGGCGCGCGCAGCCAATTCTTTGACGCGTGCGACATTGCCGCAAAACTGCTCCAGCCACGTGGCAAAGCTAAGGGCCAGCGCGATGGAAAACGGGTGCTGCAACTGCTCCGCGAGCGCGATGGCGCGCTGGCTTTCCTTCTGCGCCTGGCCGACATGGCCGAGCATCCACAAGATCCACGAGAGATAGGAGCGGCAGGTGACGCGGGGATCGACGACGTCGTAAATGTCGCGCACGAGCGTGTCGCTGTCGCCCTCGGTGGTGGTGACGGCGATCACGCTGTTAACGTGCTCGTTGGAGCGTTGGAACTGACCGCGATAAAACAGTGTGGCGCCCAGCGCACGATGCGCGGCGATGTGGAAGGCCGTGTTGTCCTGCCGGTTGGCGAGTTCGAGCAATTCCTCGCCCTGCTGCGTGGCGATGCCGTATTCCGCGCGCAGCATGTGCAGCCGCCACAGGCCGTAGCGCGACTGGAAGAGCTGCCCTGGGGTGCCGCACTGCTCGCTGAGCTCCTGCGCACGGGTGTAGGTGCGCTCGACTTCCTTGACGCCGTAGCCCTTCGTCGCGGTGAGCGAGACGCCGAGGGCGATGAGCGCCTGGATCTCGTGCTGCCAGCGCTGGGAGTTGTCGGGCAGTTTTTTGAGCAGTTCGATGGCGCGGTTGAGATGCGTGATGGCTTCCGAATGTGCGGAGCGGTTCGCGGCGCTGGCACCGGCTTTGAGCAGGTACGGCACGGCCTGCCAGGGCAGATTGGCCTCGGTGTAATGATGCGCCAGCACTTCCATGTCCGTGGCGGCGGTGTGCGGAAAATGCTCCTCTAGCGCCTGCGCGATGATGCGGTGGTAATGCTGGCGGCGTGATTTTACCAACGACTGGTAGGCCGCCTCCTGCACGAGTGCATGCTTGAAGGTGTAAGTGGCATCAGAGTCACCCGTGGTTTGAAACAGCAGCTCAGCATCCACGAGTTGCGCAAGGCTGACGCGCAGCAGCGAGTTCTCCAGCGGATACACGTGCCGCATCAGATCAAAAATGAATTCGCGCCCCATTACCGAGCCGACTTGGGCGATCTCTTTGACCGCGTGCAACCGGTCCAGACGCGCCATCAACGAGTCTTGAAGCGTAGTGGGGATCGCCAGCGATGGCAGCGGCCCGGACAGCGCGAAGGAATCGCCCAATTCCTTCAACATGCCGGACTCCATGACCATTTTCGTCAATTCCTCGACGAACAACGGCACACCGTCGGTGCGGCTGATGATCTGCTCGATGACCTCCTCCGGCAGCGCTTTGCCATGGGCCACCCGCAGGCAGATCGTGCGCACCTGTTGCGGATTGAGGCGTTGCAGCGAGATGTGCTTCACCTCCGGCATGTTTTTCCACGGTGAATCAAAATCCGGCCGGCAGGTGAACAGCGCCAGGATGCGGTGGTCCGCCACAGCGGCCACCACCTCGCACAAAATGTCCAGCGAGGACGGATCAGCCCACTGCAAATCCTCCACCACGAGCAGCAGCGGCTGTTTGTGTGAGCGCTCCTTCAAAATGTGAACATAGCTCTCGATGATCGCGCGCTTCTGCTGCTGCGGATCCTCCACAGGCATGTAGCCGGCCTCCGGCGGGATGGACAGGAGCGCGGCAAGCGAAGGCAGCGTCACATCCAGCTCGAGGCCGTACTGGCGCAGCAGTCCCTCCACTTTTTGCAGTCGGTCACGCGGACGTTCATTGCGGTCAAACTTCAGCACCACGCGCTCCAGCAGATCGGCGTAATGATGGAACGCCGTGCTCTTGTGATACGGCGAGCACTGGCACGGTGTGAGCCACGCGCCCGGCACATTGGCGACGTGCTCCTTGAGCATCTGCACCAGCCGTGATTTGCCGATGCCGGCCTCACCACTTAGAAGCACGGCCTGTCCTTTGCCCTGATAATTTTCCTCCCAGCATTCGAGCAGTTGCTGCACCTCGTTCTCGCGACCGGTGAGCGGCGTGAGGCCTCCACGGCCCGCAGCTTCGAGACGGCTGCGCGCGGTCGTTTCATGGGAGACTTCAAACACCTCCATCGGCCGCTCCACACCTTTCAGGGTGTGAATTCCAAGGCTGCGACAGGCGAAAAAGCCCTCGATGAGTTTCTGCGTCACCGCGCTGGCAACCACGGAGTCCGGCTGCCCCACCGCCTGCACGCGTGCGGCGATGTTCAGCGTTTCGCCCAGCGCCATCTGCTGCCAGTTGCCCGCACGATCATCGCCCACGATCATGAGACCGGTATGCACGCCCACGCGCACCTGGAGCTTGATGCCACCGGTGTTGTGCGTGCGCTGATTGAGCGCGGACACGCCCTCAATGATCGCCAGGCCGGTGCGCACGGCGCGGTTGGCATCGTCTTCATGCGCCACGGGATAGCCGAAGAACATCAGCACGCCGTCGCCGAGGTAGTTGGCCACGTGGCCCTCGTAGCTTTTGCACACGGCCTTGCACACGTTGTAGTAGTCATGCACCACGGTGTTGAGGTCTTCCGGGTCCATTTTTTGCGACAACTGCGTGAAGGACACCAAATCGCTGAAGATCACCGTGAGCTGGCGGCGCTCCGCCGTGGTGCCATCCGCCGGCGCAATGGCGGCGGAGGCCATTTCCTGCGTGACCGTGGGAACCGTGCGTGCCACGATCGGGACAGAATCGGTCGCACCGACTTGATTGGGAGTCACTCCCACCGGCGTGCCGCATTCATGGCAAAACTTGGCCTTGGCGCTGATCTCCGTCAGGCACTGCGCGCAGCGACGCTTCAACTCGCCCCCGCATTGGGTGCAAAATTTGGCCTCGGCCGGGTTATCAGAGCTGCATTGCGCGCATTTCACAAGATCACAGACCGATGATGACCGCCTTGGTTTTCGTGTAGAGTTCCATGGCCTCGCCGCTCATCTCACGCCCCCAGCCGGACTGCTTGTAGCCGCCGAAGGGCAGCGCCGAGTCGAAAACGTAGTAACAGTTCACCCACACGGTGCCCGCGTGGAAGGCGGCGGCCACACGGTGCGCGCGCGCCACGTCATTGGTCCACACGCCTGCGGCGAGACCATAGGTGGTGTCGTTGGCACGACGCATCACGTCCGCCTCGTCACTGAACGGTTCCGCCACGATCACGGGGCCGAAGATTTCCTCACGCACCACCTTCATCTCCGGGCGTGTGTTGGTGATGATTGTCGGCTCCACGAAGTAACCCTTGTCCCCATACCGCGCACCGCCGGTGAGAAAGTTCGCACCGTCTTGTTTGCCGGACTCAAGGTAGCCCGTGACCCGTGCGAGCTGCTCCTGCGACACTAGCGGCCCCATCTGTGTGCCTGCATCGAGGCCGAAACCCAGTTTGATGTTCTTCGCCACCGTCGCGATGCCCTGCGTGACTTCTTCGAAGATGTCCTGCTCCACAAACAACCGCGTCCCGGCCACGCAGCACTGGCCTTGATTGAAAAAGATGCCCTGCGCCGCACCGGCGATCGCTGCTTCGATGCTCGGCGCGTCCTTGAAGATCACCTGAGGCGATTTGCCGCCGAGCTCGAGACTCACTTTTTTCAAATTCCCCGCCGCCGCCTGCAAAATCAGCTTCCCGACTTCGGTGGAACCGGTGAAGGCCACTTTATCGACATCTGGATGCGCCGCGATCGCCGCGCCTGCCGTTTCGCCATAACCGGTCACGATGTTCACCACGCCTTCCGGCACGCCGGCCTCGATCATCAACTCACCGAGCCGCAGCGCCGTCAAAGGTGTCTGTTCCGCCGGCTTCAACACGATCGTGCAGCCCGCCGCCAGCGCCGGTGCCAACTTCCATGCCGCCATGAGCAGCGGAAAATTCCACGGAATGATCTGTCCCACCACGCCGACCGGTTCCTTCAGCGAATACGCATGAAACTTCGCCCCCGGCGCATACGGCACGGACACATTGATCGTCTGCCCCGTGATCTTGGTGGCCCAGCCCGCCATGTAATGAAACGCATCCGCCGACAGCGGCAGATCAACGTAACGCGCTTCGGTGAGCGTCTTGCCATTGTCCAGCGCCTCCAGCTCCGCCAGCTCATCAATGTGCTGCAACATCAGATCGCCGATCTTCCACACAATGCGCCCGCGTTCTGAAGCCGTCATCGTTTTCCATGGCCCCGATTCGAACGCCTTTCGTGCCGCCTTGACCGCCCGGTTGATGTCCTCAACGTCTCCCTCGGCACAGTGAGTCAACACCTCGCCGGTCGCTGGATTGTAGGTGGGAAACGTCTTGCCGCTGGCTGATGGCACCCACTCACCGCCGATGAGGAGTTTGTCAGCCCGCTTGATGAAAGCGGCATTGGCCTCACAAATAGGCAACGAGTCGAGGTGGGAGGGAGTGCGCGCGCTCATAAATAGTTCGAAAATGAAGTTTATATAAATAGAGTGTCTGTTTAAGACAAGGTTTAATCGGCTGAATGGCAATTGTGCTGCCAGTCATCAAATAAGCGACGCCTATGTTCTCGAAGAAAAGCTGAAGTAGAGTGGAATTGCCACAAACACCATCTTTCTCTGGGTAACCGTTTGGCTAGCTCATTTCAGTGTCGCGTGCGTTTCGCGTAGCAGGCTCTCTGTGGTGTCCCAGTCGATGCAGGCATCGGTGATGGACTGACCGCGCGTGAGTTGATCGAGTGGCTGTGGAAATTTCTGGCTGCCGCCGACGAGATTGCTCTCCAGCATCGCGCCGATGATGGCTTTCTGGCCGGCGGTGCGCTGGCGCACGATTTCGCGAAAAACATCCGGCATGCGATGGTGATCCTTAGCGCAGTTGCCATGGCTGGCATCAATCATGATCGCGGGTTTGAGCTTCGCGGCTGTGAGGCCGTCCATCGTCTCCAAGACGTTGTCAGCGCCATAGTTCGGCCCGTTTTCACCGCCGCGCAGAATGATGTGGCAGTCGGGATTGCCGCTCGTTGTTACAGCGGAGGCGACCCCATCATCACTCACACCGAGGAAAGTCTGCGGCTGCATCGCGGCCTTAATGGCATTGATGGCGGGAGTGATGTGCCCAAATGTGCCGTTCTTGAATCCGAGCGGCATTGAGAGGCCGGAGGCCATCTGGCGATGCGTCTGCGATTCCGTGGTGCGTGCGCCGATGGCGCTCCAACTGATCAAATCGGCGATGTACTGAGGCGTGATGGGGTCCAGCAGCTCCGTGGCCGTCGGCAGGCCGAGATCGAGCACGTCGCGCAGGATTTTCCGTGCCAGGCGCAGGCCGTCGGGGATGTTGCAGGTGCCGTCGAGGTCGGGGTCCATGATGAGGCCCTTCCAGCCGACGGTGGTGCGCGGTTTTTCAAAATAGACGCGCATCACGATGCAGAGGCGGTCTTTCAGCTCTTTCGCCAGTGCGGCGAGCTTTCGCGCATATTCCAAACCGGCTTCCGGATCATGAATCGAGCATGGGCCGAGCACGATGAGAAAGCGTGAGTCATTGCCGAAGATGATGTCGCGGATTTCACGACGTGATTCGGCCACGAAGGCGGTTTGTGCCTCCGTGGGGGCGATTTCCGCCACCAAACTGCGCGGTGCAGGCAGCGCGATGTTGGAGGCGATGTGGAGATTGGCGGTCTGGCTCATGGAAAGACGTTCTGTGCAACATGGAGAGGGACTTGCCAAGTCCCTCCGATTCCGGCGGCACTTGGCAAGTGCCGCTCCTTGCTCAATCCTCAACCACCACCGGATTCTTCGGCTTGAGCACAAAGTACAGCACCACGCTGATCAAAATGATGGCTCCGGCGATGAGCGGGGCGGGGCGCTGGGCGACATCCGCGCTGGTGATGGCGGTTTGCACGCGGACGATGATCAGCATGGCGCAGACGAGTGCGCCGAAGATGGGAACGAGCAGTGGTGGCTCGAAGCCGCCGCGTGGCTCGCCGGGGCGGCGTTTGAGCACGACGAGGGAGATGTTGACGGCGGTGAAGACGATGAGCAGCAGCAGCACGGTGGACTCGGCGAGCTGCTTCACGCTGCCGCTGAGAATGAGCAGCGAGACGATGCCAAAGAGCACGAAGACCGCGATGTGCGGTGATTTGCGCACGGGATGCACCGTGCCGAGCACCGCAGGCAGCAGGCCCTGGCGGCTCATGCCGTAGAGCAGGCGCGATCCCATGAGGTAATTCAGCAGCGCGGTGTTGCCGATGGCGAAGATGGTGATGGCGCCATAGACGGGCTTGATGCCGGTGAACCAAGGCGCGGCACGGCGGGCCACTTCCATGAGCGGGGCGTCGCTTTTTGCCAGTTCCTGCCACGGCACGACAGACACGGCGGTGATGGCGACGGCCATGTAAATGCACGTGGCGAGGATCATCGCGCCAATCAGGCCAAAGGGCACGTTCTTGGCCGGATTCTTCACTTCCTCGCTCACATTGAGGATGTCCTCAAAGCCGATGAAGGAGTAAAAGGTGAGCACCGCGCCCTGCATGATGAGCGCAAAGGTGATGCCGGAACCGACGCCACCGGCCGCTGTGTCGCCGGGTGATTGGAAATAATCCACGCTGCCCCAGTAGCGCACGCCGACGGCGATGATGAATAACAGGCCGGTGGCTTCGATGACGGTGCAGAGGATGTTCAGCCACATGCTCTCGCGAATGCCGCGATAGATGACGCAACCGACGAGAAACACGACGCCGATGGACATGAGCTTGATGCTGGTGGGGTCCAGGCTCCAGGCGAAGAGTTCCTTGAGCTGCCCGATGATGGCCTGCGAGCCGGTGGCCATGCTGGTGAGTCCGCTCATCATCACGGCGATGCCGATGACGTAACTGAGCAACGGCTTGCGCAGGCCACGCTGTGTAACGTAGGCCGCGCCGCCGGCCTTGGCATAACGCCCGCCCACGCAGGCATACGAGAGACCGGTGAGCATCGCGCCGATCATCGCCATCAGGAAAGCGAGCCAGACGGCATTGCCGAGTCCTGCGGCGGCTTTGCCGATCAACGCATAAATGCCGGCGCCGAGCATGGAGCCGAGGCCGTAAAACATGATCTGCCAGCCACCGATGGTCTGGGCGAGTGCGGGCTGTGAAGAAGGAGTCTCAGGCATGTCTCGCTACTAGCCGAGATCGTGCCGGGCGGGAAGGCAAAAAGCAGCAGCCCGCATCGCTCGTTTGAGCGATGCGGGCGGCGACGGAGGTTTTAGCAGCGCTGATTTACAGCACTGGAATCTGGCGGGGCTTCGCGACTACTTTGAGCGGCAGGAGCAACGTGAGCACGCCGTCCTCGAGCTTCGCGGTCATCTTGTCCTCTTCCACGGGCGTGTTGAGGCGCAGGCGGAGGAGGTAGCTGAGCGGGGAAAGCTCGCGGTGGAGGGCTTTCATGCCTTCCGGCACATTGGAAGTGCGTTCGCCGCGGACGGTGAGAATGTTGTCCTCAAGGTCGATCTTCACGCCGCTTTTCGGTACGCCGGGCAGTTCGACGCGGACTTCATAGGCCTCGGCGTTGCCGTTGACGTTGTAGAGCGGCTTGCGCAGTGACTCGGTGACTCCCGAGGTGGCGGGAGTGGAGGTACGGGGGGAGCAGGTGGTGTTCATGATGTGTAAGATGGAGTGGTGGAGTTTTGGAATGGTGGAGTGATGGGCGGGAGCAGTACTCCAGCGCTCCATCACTCCAGGATGGTTCAGTTCAGGGCGATGGTGCGGGGTTTGCGGTGCTCGGCCTTCGGCAGCGTCACGGTGAGGATGCCGTCTTCGAGTTTTGCGGCGATGGCTTCGACGTTGACGCCATCCGGCACGGACACGGAGCGGGTGAGGCTGTAGGAGCTTTCGTTGTCGCCGTTCTTCTCACGTTTTTCGGCAGAGACAGTGAGCAGGCCGTTGTTCAGCTCGAGCTTCACATCTTCTTTCTTCACGCCGGGCACTTCAAAGCTGGCGAAGTAGTTATCTTTGTCTTCATGCACATCGACGGCCAGTTTATCGCCGGTCACACCGGGAAAAACCTCGCCGAGGTTGCTGAAGAAGTGACTGAGCGATGGCAGCCCGGCAAACGGATGGCGGAACCACTCGTCGAAGTCGGAGACACGGCCGAGGCTGGATGGATTGGTGCGGATGAGTTTCATGGTCTGGGTGGGTTTGCTTTTGAGTTTGGGGTTGGAAGGATGTTCCGCTCCTTATCTCCGCATCAGCCGTGCCAGACCATGACAGGGGAGCTGGAAGCCTTGATTTTACGAGCTTCCAGCGCACTCACGACTCTTTGCCTCCTTCTTCAAGACGCGGTTTAGTGTGCCAAAAATGGCCGTGTCACGACACATTGGTGTGCCATTTTTGCCAAACCGGCCATCAAGGGCCGGGCGGCTTGTTTCAAGGCCCAGCCACAGCCTTGCCCGCCGCCCGCTTCTTCATGCGGATGTTCAGCATCTCGACGAAGATGGAGAAGGCCATGGCAAAATAGACGTAGCCCTTCTCAAAGTGAACGTGAAAGCCCTCGGCGATCAGCGTGGTGCCGATGAGCAGCAGGAAGGACAGCGCCAGCATTTTCACCGTGGGATGCAGACTGATGAAATCGCTCACCGAACCGGCAAACACCATCATGAAGCCGACGGAGATCATCACCGCGATGATCATGACCATGATGTCGTCCGCCATGCCCACGGCGGTGATGACGGAGTCGAGCGAGAAGACGATGTCGAGGATGGCAATCTGCACCAGGATGGCTCCCAGCGCAGCCTTGGCGGTCGTTGTCATTTCCGCCTCACCATGACCTTCCACCTTGTGATGGATTTCGACTGTCGCTTTGTACAGCAGGAACAGTCCACCCAGGATCAGGATCAAGTCCTTGCCGGAAATGGCATGACCGAACAGTGCGAACAACGGATTCTTGAGCTGCATTACCCACGAAATCGACAGCAGCAACAGGATGCGGGTGATCATCGCGAACGCGAGGCCCAGGAAGCGCGCTCGGGGCCGCTCCGGCGGCGGCAGCTTGTCCACGAGGATCGAGATGAACACGATATTGTCGATGCCCAGCACGATCTCCATCACCGTCAGCGTGAGCAGGGCGATCCAGGCCTCCGGGCTGTTGATCCAGGAGAAATCGAAGAAATTGACACCGAGAAGAGGCGGGAAGAACGAATCCATCATGCGTCGAGAATATCATGGAGTGTCCCGACGGCAAATGCCGCGACGCGGTTGTTTCGTTTCCTCCTGCCGCTGAGACTTGACCATGCCGCAACCACCTCCAACATGCTCGCCATGCGTGATCTCTTTGCCCTCAGAAACCTGCTCAACTGGTTCCTCATCTTCGTCCCCATCGCCGGGTATCTGGAATTCACCCACGCAAGTCCTGTCGCTATCTTTATCACCTCCGCCATCGCCATCATCCCGCTCGCCGGATGGATGGGCCGCGCCACCGAGCATCTCGCGGAGCGGCTCGGCGAAGGCATCGGCGGCCTGCTGAATGCGACGTTTGGCAACGCGGCCGAATTGATCATCGCCTTGATGGCGATGAACAAAGGCCTGCATGGCGTGGTGAAAGCGTCCATCACCGGATCCATCATCGGCAACATCCTGCTCGTGCTCGGCCTGAGTTCTCTCTGCGGCGGGCTGAAGTTCAAGACGCAGAAGTTCAATCAAACCGCTGCCTCCATCGGCTCCACGATGCTCGCGCTTTCCGGCATCGCGCTGCTGCTGCCTGCCGTGTTTCATTTCATCGCTGGCCAGCAGGCTCATGTGCGTGAACTGGATCTGAGTCTCGAGATCGCCGTCGTTCTGTTCATCGTCTATATCCTGAGCCTGATTTTCAGCCTGAAGACGCACTCGCATCTCTATGTGGGCGAGCCTAATGCCGACCAGGAAGAGGCCATGGGCACGCACGGCTGGAGCAAAGGCAAGTCGATGCTCGTACTGTTCGGTGCGACCGCGCTCGTGGCGCTGATGAGCGAATTCCTCGTCGGTGCCGTCGAAGCCGCCTCACACACGCTCGGCCTCACGGAGGTGTTCGTCGGTGTCATCCTCGTCGCCATCATTGGCAACGCCGCTGAGCACTCCACAGCAGTGCTGATGGCCTTGAAGAACAAAATGAACCTGTCCTTAAACATCGCCGTCGGCTCCAGCCTGCAAGTCGCCCTCTTCGTCGCGCCCGTGCTCGTCTTCGCTAGCTACGCCTTCGGCAAGCCGATGGACCTCATCTTCACGCCGATGGAAGTCGTCGCCGTCGGTGTTTCCGTCACCGTCACCGCCTTGATCTCCCAGGACGGCGAATCCAACTGGATGGAAGGCGTCCTGCTGCTGGCCGTGTATGCCATCCTCGGTCTGACTTTCTTCTGGCTGCCGGCTTGATGAACAAAAGCCATGGGGTGTCCGCGTACAGCTTTCACCACCATGAATCGTCGCCATTTTCTCCAAACCGCCTCCGCCAGCACGCTGGCATCCTGCACGACTTTCAGTGCGCCCGATGCGCTGATCATCGACACTCATCAGCATCTGTGGGATCGGCGCGTGCTGAACCTGCCTTGGCTCGCAGGTGCGCCGGAGGTGCTGCGGCATGATTATGTCACCGCCGACTACTTGAAGGCCACCGCTGGGCTGAACGTGAAAGCGATCTACATGGAGGTCGATGTCGCGCCGAGTGATCACGTCAAGGAGGCGGACGGTATCGTGCTGCAATGCCGTGCTAGAAACACGCCGACCATCGCCGCCACGATTGGTGGACGGCCTGCGTCGGCGGATTTCGAGAGCTATGTGATGCGCTACGCGGGCAATGGCAGCGTCAAAGGCCTGCGCCAAGTGCTGCACGGCGGCTCCACGCCTCCTGGATTCTGCTTGAGCCAGGATTTCGTGCGTGGCGTGCGGACGCTGGGCAAACACGGCCTCAATTTTGAACTCACCATGCGCCCCACCGAGCTAAAGGACGGCGTGAAACTCATCCAGCAATGCCCGGACACGCGTTTCGTGCTCGACCACTGCGGCAACGGCGATCCGAAGGCCTTCAATCCCAAACTTGGCCCCGGTTTGAAGCGTAGTTGCACCGACGACGAATGGAAACGCGGCATCGACGCCGTCGCCACGCAATCCGGCGTCATGTGCAAGATCAGCGGCATCGTCGCCTTCGTGCCACCGGGCCAATGGCAGGCCGAAGACCTCGCGCCTGTCGTCAATCACTGCCTCGATGCCTTCGGCCCCGACCGCGTCTTCTTCGGCGGCGACTGGCCCGTCTGCCTCCTCGGCAGCCCCGTGCGTGGTTGGGTGGATGCGCTGAAACAGATCGTGTCGTCACGCCCCGCCAGCGAGCAGCGCAAGCTGTGGTCCGGCAATGCGCTCCGGTTCTACGATTTGAAGGTATAAACACCTTTGATTTTGGAGTTCTACGCGGGTTTTAATGGATGAAGGAGGGCTTGAGATCGAGTCTGCCGCAGTGGAAGAGGATGCGGATGCGGTAGTTGGCAAATGAACGGAACCCTCTGGCTGCGCTTTTGATGGACTGGATGCGGCTGTTGAGTCCTTCACTCGCCGCATTGGTGATGCGATGCCTGATGTAGTTGAAGATCTCGCGCCAGTGAGCGTCGATGAGTCGCACCACCCGCTTGAGCGGCTCCAGTCGGCTGCGCATCACCGCCTTGCGCCAGGCCTCGTAAAAGCGTTCGGCGGCGGCAGGCTGCAGGTAGTTCCAGAAGTGGCGGAAGTCCTCCTTGTAGTGCCAGGCACGGCTGGTCTTGAGATCCAACTCATGCAGGGCACGAAAGCTCACCGCCGCGCTGCTGCGCTTGTCGGCATGGGTGCGCAGCCATTGGTATTTGCTGCCTTTGAGCGTGTCGTCACCCACGCTCATCAGACGCTTGTGCTCATCCTTGCGCACGCGATCCACCGCCGCGTTGAGATGCGCGCTGATGTGATAGCGGTCATGCACGATGTCAGCGTCCGGCAGCACCTGCCCGCAGGCCTTCAAATACGCCTCCCACATGTCCATGGCCACGGCCTTGATCTGCGGGCGCTGCGCCGCGGGAATGTGCTCCAGCAATGCGA
>JAYVIO010000046.1:0-6058 GCA_043770175.1 Verrucomicrobiales bacterium
CGCAACGGCACGCTGTCGGCGGATGACGCGCTCCAGCTCGATGAGCAAGCCGCGCTCGTTCATATTTTCGATTCGGGCGTCTCGACCAGCCCGATCATCACCGAGATTTCGGGACGCGGGCTGGGCATGGCGATTGTCCGTGAAAAAGTGGAGAAGCTCGGAGGGCAGATTGCCATCGAGACGGTGCCCGGCACGGGCACGATCTTCCGCATCGTGCTGCCGGTCACCCTCGCCACCTTCAAAGGCATCCTGGTAGGCGCGGGCGGGCAGTCGTTCGTCATTCCCACCACGAATGTTGAACGCATCAAGCGCATCAGGCGTGACGATATCCAAACCGTGGAAAACACGGAAACAATGAGTCTCGACGGTCATGCCATGAGCTTCGTGCGGCTCCATGAAGTGCTGGAACTGCCACCGCGCGTCCAGGCGGAGCAAGGCGGATTCATTGAGGTGGTGGTGCTCGGCGCTGGAGAGAAACGCATCGGCTTTGCGGTGGACGAAGTGTTCTACGAGCAGGAGGTGCTGGTGAAAAACATTGGCAAGCCGCTGCTGCGCGTCCGCAACGTCGCCGGCGCCACCGTTTTGGGCTCGGGCGTGCCCGTGGTCATCCTGAATGCGGCCGACCTGCTTAAGTCCGCCGTGCGCCTGGCGGTCACAGGCCGCCGCCCTGCTGCGGGCGCACCACAAGCAGGCGATACTCCCCATGCGCTGCATATCCTTGTCACCGATGATTCTGTCACTTCGCGCATGTTGTTGAAGAACATCCTCGAATCCTCCGGCTACCAAGTGACCACCGCCGTTGACGGCGTGGACGCGCTCACCGCACTGAAAAGCTGCGATTTCGATCTTGTGGTCTCTGATGTGGAAATGCCGCGCATGGACGGCTTCGATCTCACCGCAAAAATCCGTGCGGACAAAAAACTCGCGGAACTGCCGGTCGTGCTCGTCACTGCGCTCAGTTCGCGCGCGCATCAGGAGCGCGGCATTGATGTGGGAGCGAACGCCTACATCGTAAAAAGCAGTTTTGATCAGAGCAACTTGCTGGAGGTGATTCGCAAACTTGTATGAGCCTGGCAAACCGAAAAATCAAAGTTCTCGTGGTGGACGACTCCGCAGTGAGCCGGGATTTCATCACGCACCTGCTACAGTCAGATCCCGCGTTTGAAGTCGTTGGCGGTGCCCACAGCGGCGTGGAAGCCATTGCTGCGCTCGGCCGGCACAAGCCCGACGTGGTGACGATGGACATCCACATGCCCTGCATGGACGGCTACGAGGCTACACGGCAGATCATGGAAACTCAGCCGCTGCCAATCATCATCGTCAGTGGCAGCTACGATCCGGTGGATGTGGAAAAAACCTTCCGCGCTATGGAGGCTGGAGCGGTGGCGGCGATCGGAAAACCGGCAGGTGCCGGGCATCCCAACCACGCCGCAGAAGTGCTCAAGCTCATCAACATTGTGAAGGCGATGGCTGAGGTCCGTGTTGTCCGTCGCTGGACGAAACAGCGGATGGCGGCACGGGCCACGGAGACCGCAGTGCTGCCGCGTACGGGTGCTGGGGTGCGGCTGGTAGTGATCGGGGCCTCGACTGGCGGCCCGCCTGTGCTGCACACGGTGCTCGCCGGTTTGTCCAAGCCGTTTCCGCTGCCCATCGTCATCGTCCAGCACATCAGCTCCGGCTTTGTGCAAGGCCTCGTGGACTGGCTCCAAATTACCACCGGAATGCCAGTCCGCCTCGCGCGGCATGGTGAATTGGTCCAGCCAGGCACCGCTTATGTCGCGCCGGACGGCGGCCAGTTGCGCGTCGAGACCGATGGTCGTCTTGTCTTCGGTCTGGAACCCGCCGAGCACGGCCTGCGGCCTTCCGTTTCGTTTCTTTTTCGCTCCATTGCCAAAAACTACGGCTCACAAGCCGTCGGAGTGCTGCTCACCGGCATGGGACGCGATGGCGCGGAAGAACTCAAACTGATGCGTGACTGCGGCGCAGTAACCATTGCACAGGATGAAGAGAGCTCCATCGTCCACGGCATGCCCGGAGAAGCCATCCGCCTGGGCGCGGCGGTGCATGTGGGCAACCCGGAGCGCATCACCGCACTGCTGCAGTCACTCGCCGCCACTGTGCCACGCCAGCTTTCCACCGCCACACCATGAACACGACTGAGCAATCCGCGACACAAGGCATAAGCATCCTCATCGTTGAGGACAGTCCAACGCAGGCGATGAAACTCACGCGCGTGCTAGATCATCACGGTTACCGGGTCACCGCCGCCCGCAACGGCAGCGAAGCTCTCACCTCGCTCGCTGTGCAGGTGCCCACGCTCGTCATCACTGACATCAACATGCCGGAGATGGACGGCTATGAGCTGTGCCAGCGGATCAAAGATGACCCGCAGTTGCAAGCGCTCCCCGTCATTCTCCTGACCTCGCTCGCCGATCCCAGCGACATCCTGCGCGGTCTCGAATGCGGCGCGGACAATTTCATCGTCAAACCTTACGACGAGGAGTTCCTGCTCTCGCGCATCCAGTACGTGCTGACCAATCTCGAACTCCGCCGCACCTCTCAGGGAAAGCCGGTGACGGAGATCTACTTTGCCGGCCGCAAATATCAGCTTCACTCCGGACGCATCCACTCCATCGACCTGTTGCTCTCCACGTATGAGACTGCGGTGCAGAAAAACCTCGAGCTTAGCCGGGCCAAGAAAAAACTGGAAGAGCAGGCGGAACTGCTGCGCGAAAAAAATACCGAAATGGAGACGGATCTCGAAATGGCCCGCGAACTCCAGGCCGCCTTCATTCCCCGCCATTATCCGGTGTTTCCCGGACGGTCATCACCGGAGCAGAGCGCCCTCCAGTTCTGTTATCGTTATACCACCACCACCGAACTCGGCGGTGACTTCTTTGACATCCGCGCACTCTCGGACACCAAGGCCGCCGTGCTGGTGTGCGATGTCATGGGGCATGGCGTCAGGGCCGCCCTCGTCGCCTCCATCCTGCGCGGACTGACGGAGGAACTCAGGCCGATCGCCGAAACGCCGGCGCGTTTCCTCACCGAAATCAATCGAAGCCTCTGCGCCATCCTCAAGCAGACTCCCACCCAGATGTTCGCCACCGCGTTCTACCTGGTCGTGGATCTGGAGCAGTCAGAGCTGCGCTCTTCCAGCGCCGGGCATCCTTCCGCGTTGCACGTGCGGCGCTCGGACAGCTCCGCCGAACCGATCATGTCAGACACCGATGCCGGCCCCGCCCTTGGTATTTTCGACACCGCCCAGTTCACGGAATCCCGCCGCCCCGTGTCAGCACAGGACATGGTGATGATCTTCACCGACGGTCTCTACGAGGTTGAGCGCACCGACGGCTGCATCTTTGACAAAGACGGGCTGCGCACCGCCGTAACCGGACTTTCCCACCAGCCCACACCGGAGCTTTTCGACGCACTGCTCTCCAGCATCAGGCAAACCGCCGCCACCGGGAACTTCGATGACGACATGTGCGTGGTAGGCGTGGATATCGTGAAACTACCGCTCAAAGGATCCTGATATGAACACACCCGCCACCTCCCGCAAGCTCCGCATCCTTCTCGCCGAGGATGTCAACGTCATCGCCATGAGCATGGCCCACGCGCTGAAACAGGCCGGCTATGAAGTGCGGGTCGCCAAAGATGGCGAGGAGTGCCTGCAAATGGCCCGCAGCGATCCTCCCGACCTGTTGCTGCTCGACATCATGATGCCAAAACTGGACGGCATCGAAGTGCTCAAGCGTCTCCGCGAAGACGCCAGCACCCGCAGTCTCGCCGTTGTGGTCTGCAGCGCCAAAGACTTCAAGACCGAGCGCGAAATCGCCAAGCAACTCGGCGCGGTGGATTACTTCATCAAGTCATCGGATACCGGGGCGCTCGTCGCGAAAGTGACGGCTGTGTTCGGCCTGCATCCGCCCACGCCGCCCGGCAGCACGCCGGAACAGCCGCGCGGCGAAGCCTGGGTCCCCACGGTCAAGACCGGGCGCGCACAGTTCCGGCTCTGGGGCACACGCGGCTCCACCCCGACGCTCGGCGCGCGCTTTCAGCGGCATGGTGGCAACACCTCATGCATGTCCTTCAGCATCGGTGACGAACTGATCATCTTCGATGCCGGCAGCGGCATTCGCGATCTGGGCATCGAGGTCATGAGCGGTAAAATTCGCAAGATGCACCTCTTCATCACCCACACGCATTGGGATCACATTCAGGGCTTCCCCTTTTTCATCCCCGCCTACGTGCCCGGCTTCGAAATCATCGTCTATGGTTCCAAGGGCTTCGGCAAGGATCTGGAGGCCATCTTTCGCGGCCAACTCGACCGGGATTACTTCCCCGTGCAGTTGGAGGACATGCACTCAAACCTGCAGTTTCGTCTGTTGTCTGACACCCCGGTGGAGATCGGCGGCGCCAAAATCACCTGGGAGTTCTCCCACCATCCGCTGCCCACCGTCGGCTACAAGATCGAGGTCGCCGGGCGCTCTCTGGTGTGGATGCCCGATGATGAATTCCTTCAGGGCCACATTGGCCCGCCTCACAACCTCACGCGTGACCACGGTCTCGTGCGCCCGTTTGACAAAGTCATCGAGTTTCTCGCCGGAGCGGATGTCGTCATTCATGAGGCGCAATACACCGCCGAAGAATATCCGCAAAAAATCGGCTGGGGGCACTGCAGCGTTGCCAACGCCTGTGTGCTCATGAAGCTGGCAGGCATCCGCCGCTGGATCGTGACCCACCACGACCCCATGCACGATGACACCTTCCTCGAAGCCAAACTTAATATTACCCGTGAGATTCTGGAAGAAATCGGGCACCACTCCATCGAGGTCACTCACGGTTATGACGGCATGATGGCATACCTGCACGCATGAGCCGGATGGAGGACTCTCATCACACGCGATGCAGTTTGTACGGATACACCTGGTCCGCGTTCCACTGGCAGCCGTAGAGGTCGCCCACGTCATCGACGCACACATCATGCACGTTCCGAAACACCGGCTGATCCTGCAGCAGCAGCCCCACTTGATCGTTCTCATATTTCGGCGGCTGACCTCCCGGCGCTGAAATGACGCGGTTGTTCTTGTCGAGGATGATGATGAACCCGCGCTCACGCCACATGCGGAAATCATTCGGCTTCATGCCAAAGCAAACGCCGGAGAGCAACAGATCACCCGCGATCACCGGACGGCTCATGAAGGCCCCCGGCAGGTAAACCGAGTGAGCGTAGGTGCCGTCGAGCTTGTACCAGTGGAATTCATTCCGGATGCGCTCCGTGCACAGCACCAGTGGCTCCGCTCCACGCTGATCAATCGTCACCCCATGCGCCTGC
The DNA here is from genome assembly GCA_043770175.1 of Verrucomicrobiales bacterium. GTDB lineage: Bacteria > Verrucomicrobiota > Verrucomicrobiia > Verrucomicrobiales > Verrucomicrobiaceae > Prosthecobacter. Next base: position 5,339 of record JAYVIO010000046.1, read on the forward strand.
ATGAACTTGCCCGCATTCATTGCCTGCGTGCTGATGCCGCCGAATTTACGGATGAATTTTCCACCCGCATCGAAGTGCAGGATGAACTGCGAGCCGTAGCCGTCCGCCACATAGATATCGCCGTTCGGTGCCGCCACCGCCTCGGTCGGCGCATACTTCGTCACCGCATCATACGCGCCGCAGTCCTTGGCATGCGGCAGTTCTAACAGGATCTCGCCCTTCAGCGTCGTCTTCAGCACCCGCCCACTACCGGGATCACACAGCAGCAGATGCTCTTGGCCGTCTCGCGCATCCAAACTCAACCCGTGACCCGATTTCAGATTCAAAGTCCACGCATCCAGCACGGTGCCTTCCTTGTCGAAGATCAGCACATTGTTCTTCGCCTCGTTCGTGATCATGATCAGCCGCTTCTGCGCATCCATGACCATCTCATGGCAGTCCTTCACCGGATGCACCTCCCGCTTCGCCTGGCACCACTCCAAGTCCACCCGATACCGATACTCCCCATGCCCAATGATGGCTCCGTTGAGCGATGTTTTGCTCTGTGCACGAACAAACGGCGCGGAAAGAGCGGTGGCGGCAGTCGTAGCGAAAAAGTGACGGCGGATCATGATCCTGGTTAAACCCGAACGCCGCGTTTGCCCTTTTGATGGAGGGCGCTTGAGCGGGGTCAGATCGCGCAGCCGCCGGGTGCCACCGTGTCCCAATCGGGGGCTGGCG
>JAYVIO010000047.1:0-2289 GCA_043770175.1 Verrucomicrobiales bacterium
GAGTTTTCAGTGCGTGGCAGATTGTTGTCAGGGCGCTCATTGGCCTGATCGCGTCGCGGCTGATCACGATTGGGCGCTGCATTGTCCTGCGGGCGGCGCTGTGGTGCAGGCGGGGTGTCCGCTTTCGGTGTTTCAGCGGCTGGTTTGTCCGCAGGCTTCGTTTCCTGGGCTTGCAACGGCGCGACGCTCAGAGCGACGACTCCGCACAGCCAGACGATTGGGTTGGTGCTGGGTTTCATGAGAATAAGTGCTGGTTCAGGTTGGATGCGGGAGGTTAAACCACCATCAGGAGCAGGAGTTTCAGCGCCTCAACGCCACCACACCGGTGGTTTGTATGCGACCTGGGTTGAAAATCGTGACGCATCCTTTGCATCGAACGCATTGCCTTTACCCGCACCCCCGTTATTCTGGCGATCACATGTCCTCCCCCGACCTAGAGCCGCATATCGAACCGGCCACCATCGAAGACCTCCCGCAACTCGTGGAACTGCTCGTTTCACTGTTCAGTGAGGAAGAGGATTTCAAACCGGACCGGGCCAAGCAGGAGCACGGCTTGCGCTTGATCCTGGAGCAGCCAAATCGTGGCCGCATCTTCGTGCTGCGCACGGATCACAAGGTCATCGGCATGGTGAACCTGCTCTTCACCATCAGCACGGCGGAAGGCGGGCTCGTGCTCATCATGGAGGATGTCATCGTTCATCCGCAGCATCGCCGCCAGGGTTACGGCGGTCGTCTGCTCGAACACGCCATCGAGTTCGCGAAAGAAAAACACTTCCGCCGCATCACGTTGCTCACCGACCGCATCAGCGCCGACTCGCAGTCCTTCTTCCAGCAGCACGGGTTCCAGTTCTCCAAGATGATTCCGATGCGCCTCATCCTTGACCCGGCATAACCGCACACCGCCATGTACGCGCCTCTCGCCTTTCTCGCCCGGCCCGAAGGCGGCACGGCCAAAATCCCACGCAAGTGGCTTGAGGCATCCGACTGGGCCGTGCTATTCACACTCGGCACGCTGTTCTTCCTGCTCGGTGCTTTTGCCATGTGGGCCTGGATCATCTGGCGGCGCAGCACCAGGCCAGCGCCACATGTGAAACTGCTCATGGAACTCCAAGACGAAGCCGAACGCGAACAACACCGCGCCACAACACGTGAAGAGCCAGAGTCGAAAGCTCCGTGGGAACTATCCGCCGACTGGTGGAAAAAAGCGGACGATTAATGCACGCATGAGTGAAGAACGCTCCTATTTCCACGGCTGGCGTGCCCGCACGCACTATCTCACGCGCAACCGCCGCTTCCTCCTGCGCACTGCCGCCGCGATCATTGCCATCGGCATGATCATCGCCAGCGCGATCGTCATTGGCAATGCGACCCAGGAAGAAGACTCGCATCTGTTCAGCGTGTCCCCTGCCCTAGTCCGGTTGCATGAGGAGTTTCATCACCTGCGTCATGAAACGACGCCCCGGCCGCGCGAATTCGCCACCTGGCTGCGCATGCTCCTCGCGCAAATCCCCAAGCTGGTCGAAGGCGATGAAGCCGCAGCGTTCCGAGGCTTCACGCAAAATGGCAAGCTCGGCGGCTACGATGTGGCGCAGCTTCTCCAGCAGCACGCCACCACCGATGCACCCGCCGGGTTGTTCCGCGATTTCCTTGCCGCCGCACTCGATGCGGATGATGCCGCCTTGCAGCGTCTTGAAGCCAATGCCCAGGGCACTCCGCCAGCCATGCTCGCTGCTGAATTTTTTGCCAGCATTCAAAAACGCCGTGGCAACACACCTGCCGCCATGCAGGCATTTTACGCCGAGGGCCTGCACTTTGCCGATGCCACAGCCGCGCGTGAAGAGGCGGTGCGCCTTGCCGTCACGCAGCGCGATCTCAAGCTCCTGAGCACCATCGCCGCTCAACCCGGTTGGATCGAGCAATGCCATCCGCTGCTCCAACATCACGCCGGAGCCTTGCTCGGTGATGTGTGGATGCAATGGCATGGCCTCATCCGCCATCGCCTCAATGAAATCCCGTATGGCATGCTCGCGCTCGCCTTCTTTGTCGCCGCGCTGTGGTATTTCATTCTTGTGCAGCACAGCGACCATGAGCGCTGGCGCTGGTCGCGACCCATCGTCGCCATCATGGCCGGCGTGTGCAGCGTGTGGCCCACGCTCACCATCCTCGCCTACCAGGAGTTTTCCCAAGGCATGACCGCTGAAGTGCCCTTCCCCCACGACCTCATCTACTACATCGTCGGCGTCGGTTTGCGTGAAGAAGGCTGCAAACTCGCCCTGTTCGCCTTCTTCC
>JAYVIO010000048.1:0-48945 GCA_043770175.1 Verrucomicrobiales bacterium
GCGCGCTCGAAAGCGGCAGCTTTACCCTTTCAGGGTGCCGCAGCCGCACTCCAAAAGCGCGGCCAGCACCTGCCACACTGTGGGTGCTGAATAGTTACTAAATCAGTTCATTTCCGCACGACCCAGATGTTCCGGTAGCGCACTGGATTGCCGTGGTTTTGCAGGTAGATCGGGCCGGGCGTGTTCTCTTCCTTCTTCGGTGCAGAAGTGGTGGAGCCGGGCAATTCCTGGTTCTCGTGAATGATGACGCCGTTGTGTTTGACGGTGATCTTCGCGTTCGTGGTCTTCTTGCCTTCCGCATCGTATTTCGCGGCGGTGAAATCGACATCATAGGTCTGCCACGTCAACGGCGGCAGGCACATGTTCACCTTGGGCACCGCAATCTTATAAAGGCCGCCGCATTCGTTGTCCTTCCCTTCGAGCGCGAAGCTGTCGAGCATCTGCACCTCGTAACGGCCTTGCAGGTAGAGTCCGCTGTTGCCGCGGCCCTGACCGCGTGCGTCCGGCATGTACGGCAGCATAAACTCCAAATGCAGACTGCAATCGCCGAACGTATCCTCGCTCGTGATGCCTTCCATGAGAGCACCGATGGGTTCATCCACCCGTGAGTTCGGAAAACGGTTCACGCCTTTGCCATCGAAGAGCACCACGGCGCTTTCCGGTGGCTGCGCCCCGAGCGTGGGCGAGGTGCGGTCCGTGCGGTTGAGTTCCATCACACGCACGCCGTCAGCGGTGTTGTTCACGAGGATGCTCTGGCCATTCACCTCCGCCTTCAAGGTGCCGTCTTTGACGGTGAAAACCGCTGTTTTCTCCCCTTCACCACGCTGCCCGCTGGTCTTGGTCACTTTTTCGCGATCACCATCCCAGCCTGCCCCCGGCAACCCACCTTGATAACTCACCGCCTCAAACTTACCGCCGCCCTGCGCCCAAATCTGCACGCCGTAGCTCTTGCCATCGAGCTGGCCGGCGTACTCACCCTGAATGGCAAAATCATTGTCCGTGTGAGCCGGATCGGTGAACGCTTTCGGTTTCGGCGCAGCGGGTTGCTGAGCATGAATGAAAGTGGCGAGGAGCAGAGTAGTGAGAATGAGGCGCATGGTGAGGGTTAGGATGGCAGCAAAGAAACGCAGAAGACGCAAAAATCTGCGCTTTAATTTTGCCGCGATGCCATTCAAGCCTCGCTCTCAGACTCCAACGCAGACCACTCGACACGCGCATACACATCGCGCAGGGCGAGTTTGATGCCGAGTTCATCAAGCGTGATGACAGCTTCCTGGCCTTCGACGATTTCAGGCCACCATTGGTTGGAGCGGCGGTAGATCGTGGCCTTCATGCTCGTCTGCTCGAGGGTGATATACACCTCCAGTGAGGGCAGACCTTGGTAAGCGGTGAGTTTCTCGCGCGTGTCGATGCGACGGGTGGATTTGGAGAGCACTTCTACCAGCAGCTTGGGCGCGGTGCGGTGCTGCGGGTTGCGGTCTGCCTTGTCGCAAATCACCATGACATCAGGGAAGTAGCCGAGCTGGTCGAGACCGGACTCGATGCGCAGCAGCATGTCGGCCATGAACGGCTCGCAGGGCTTGCCTTTGAGCGCGTGCCTGAGTTCGAAGAAGGCATCACCTGCAATACGGTTGTGGTCGTCGGTTGCTCCCGCCATCGCATAGATCTGACCGTTGACGTATTCGAGCTTCTCCTTGCTGGCGGCGAGGCGCTGCAAGTACTGCTCCCAGGTGATGACGGGCGCAGGAGTCGGCAGGAGCTTCAAGGCAGCGGACATGGTGGGAAAGTATCGACTGGGAGGCGCTACGTCAATGATTCTGTCCCATCACGCCAACTGCCGCAGAATCGTCGCATCCATAATCTTGTCATCAGCAGCCAGCAGGAACGCCTTGCTTAGGATCACACTCAGCACGCGGTCGCCCTCAAAGGGCAGGAACAGCTTCTCACCCGCCTTGTCCACCTGCGTTTGGGCGGGCACGATGCACAGATACTTGTCCTGCGGGGCGATGAGGATGTTGCCGCTGCAAAGATGAATCTTATAGGCGTGAAGCCTGCCCTGCACGACGAGGATTGTGGACCCACGGTTCCATGCCGGCTCAATAGAACGAGCCAAACACCGGTGGAATCTCCCTGACCACGGTGCGGAGGCTGCGGCCAGAGGCGCGTAGCTCGGCGTCGAGCGCGTCGTCCTCAGTGGGGCTGGCAGCCAGCACGCGCTCCACATCGGAGCGGTGTTCCTCTTGGAAGCGTGGCGCATATGGATGCCGGGCGTCCGTCCAATGCCGCAGCAGACGTGCGCGGGCGGCGGGGCGTTTCCACAATAGACGCGTGTATTCCAGCCGGGCTTGATCGTGTATCAGGAGCGGCCAGCGTGTGGTGGAGGCAATGGTAGCCGGATCGTTCATAACAGACCTACTTCTCGGGCCAGCGCGGCATGTTGCTGGTCACGCGGTTCATTGCCGCAGGTTCCTGCAGCTGACTTCCCCATTCCTGGAGCCAGTCTGTGATCTGGTGTGGATGCTTGAGTTCCTTCCGTGGCATGCGGCATGATGCTGCAATGACGGAACAATTCCATGGGGACTTTTCACAACGACCGCACACACGTTTCGCCTCGCACGTCCACCAAACGTGTGCTTTTTGCCCATCCCAATGTCCGCCACCGCCACGATCACCAACATCTCCTGCTACCAATTCGCCGCGCTCTCCGAGCTCAAGGCGCTGCGGCAGCGTCTGTTGGATCAATGCAAGGCTAGCGGACTCAAAGGAACGATCTTGCTGAGCACTGAGGGCATCAACCTGTTCATCGCTGGCGTCCGCGAGCATGTCGATGCGCTCGTCGCGGAATTGCACGCCATTCCGGGGCTCGAGGGCCTCAAGCCCAAGTATAGCGAGAGCGCCGAGCAGCCGTTCCGGCGCATGCTGGTGCGCATCAAGAAAGAGATCATCGCCTTTGGGGTCGAGGGCATCGAGCCCGCGAAGTACACCTCGCCGCGACTGGAGCCGAAGGTGCTGAAGCAATGGCTCGACGAAGGCCGCCCCGTCATCCTCTACGACACCCGCAACGACTACGAGGTGAAGCTCGGCACCTTCAAAGGCGCGGTGGTCGCGGGCATTGACTCCTTCCGCGATTTCCCGGCAGCCGTGGCCAAATTACCGCCGGAGATGAAGCACGCGCAGGTCGTGTCCTTCTGCACGGGCGGCATCCGCTGCGAGAAGGCGGCACCGTTCATGGAGCGCGAGGGCTTTGAGCATGTGTGGCAGCTTGAGGGCGGCATCTTGAAGTACTTCGAGGAATGCGGCAGCGCGCATTACGACGGCGAGCTGTTTGTCTTCGACCAACGCGTCGGCGTCGATCCCGGACTGCATGAGACCGCCTCATCGCAGTGTTTCGTCTGCCAGACGCCGCTCACCGCCGAGGAGCAGGCCGATCCGCGCTACGTGGAGCATGTTTCTTGCCCCTACTGCTTCAAGACGACGGAAGAGCAACAGCGTGAGCAGCTCGACCAACGCCACGCCGCCATCCGTGCCGCCGTCACGCCGCTGCCCGGCAGCGTGCCGTATGATCAGGCACGCCCGCTGAACGTGCCCGAAGCCTGCGATCACGGCACCATCCTCGACTGCCTCTGCCACGTCATGCCCCACATCCAGCGAGAGCAATGGCTCGCCGTGTGCGAGGCCGGCCGCATCGTCACCGATGACCAGACACCCGTCCCAGCGCATCAAATGGTGCGCGCAGGCGAGCGTTACCTGCACCTGAAGCCCGCGCAGCGTGAACCGGACGTGAATGCGGACATCCGCGTGCTGTTTGAAGACGAAGCCATCATCGTGCTGAACAAACCCGCGCCGCTGCCCGTGCATGTCGGCGGTCGGTTCAATCGCAACACCCTGCAATTCATCCTCAACACCGTCTGGCATCCGCTCAAGCCGCGCAGCGTGCATCGGCTGGACGCGAACACGACGGGCGTGATGGTCCTGTGCAAGACGCGGCACTTCGCCCGCCTCGTGCAGCCGCAGTTTGAGCGTGGCGAGGTGGAAAAAGTGTACCTCGCCCGTGTGAAGGGACATCCGCCGCAGGATGAATTCACCTGTGACGCGCCGGTGAGTGCGGAGGCGGGCAAGCTGGGCGGTCGCAATGTCGATGAAGCCGGATTGGAGGCCAAAACCGAGTTCCGCGTGCTTCAGCGCCATGCCGACGGCACCGCTCTGCTCGAAGCCCGCCCCCTCACCGGCCGCACCAATCAGATTCGCATCCATCTCTGGCATCTGGGTTTCCCCATCCTCGGCGACGCCGCCTATCTGGCCAATGGACTCGTCGGAGAAACCCAAACCCTCGCCGTCGGCGATTCGCCGCTCTGCCTGCATGCCCTGCGGATCGCATTCACGCATCCTTTGACGAAGGAACGCGTGACGTTTGAAGCAGAGCTGCCATCGTGGGCGCATTCCTGAAAATCCAGCGGCTAGTTCACGGCTTTGCCGGATTTAGGGCGGCTTCGTCTTTGATGAAGAGGAAATCTGAATGGCCAGGATCGCGGCCGGCCTTGAGCATTTTGCCCGCATGGATAAAACACTTCGCTTGGGCATCCCAGGTGAAGCCGCCGCCGCCCACGGCGGTCAAAATGTTCTGAATGTTGGCATCGGTGATGTCGATGTCTTCGCGCTTAAAGAATTCCCATACCGCGTGCCCGTTCTTGAAGACGACCTGAATCGTATAGCCATTCTTGCCATACTCGCGCTGCTCCATGCCTTCACGCGGACGATAGGGCGTTCCCTGCCCATACTGCCGGGCCACATCGGCAGGGGTCATGCCCAGGCAGCCAAAGCGGGACACATCCTCCAGCGCCTCAATGGCCGCGATGTCCATGATCGAAAAGAAGTCCGCATGCCGTGGCTGCCGCAGTGCTTTCACCTTCCCATCATCTCTCAGGTAATATTTCTCGGCGGCTTGCCACACAAAGGTATGCCCGCCCGTGGCGGCGTCATTCAGCAGGGTTTGGATATCCGCGTCGGTGATGACTTTGTCGTTGCGCTTGGTCAGCTCCCAAATGGACTTGTTGTTACCAAACACAACATACGTGGTCATGCCATTTTTGGGATACTCACGTTGTTCCAGGCCGCCACGTGAGCGGTAGGGCTTGCCTTTGCCAAAGCGCTTGCTGATTTCGGCCTGAGTCTCTCCCAAGCGGGCAAGAGCAGGTGTCGTAAGCGTTGCGCAAACCATCAACGTCCAGATGATTTTACGGAAGATATTCGAGTTCATGAGATTGAGATCTGTGTGGTTAACGAGCACGGCCACCTCCTATCGTCAGTAAGGTTGGTATTCTTGCTGGAACGAGCGGTGATTCATAGCGGTATGTGATGAAGGAACGCGTGACGTTTGAGGTGAAGCGGCCATCGTGGGCGCATGCATGACACTCTTTCTGACCCCGTCCATCGCGAGAAACTGAAGTCGCTCTACCGCGACACGTTGCTGCATGATGTGATGCCGTTTTGGTTGAGGCATGGGATGGATCGTGAGTTTGACGGCATCATCACGTCGCTGGACCGCGATGGGTCGATCTTGGACACGGACAAGAGCATTTGGTTTCAGGGGCGGGCGGCGTGGATGTTTGCGACGCTGTATAACACGGTGGAGAAGCGAAGTGAGTGGCTGGATGCGGCGGGGTCGTGCCTGGCGTTTTTGGAGAAGCATGGGTATGCGACGGATGGGAAGCTGTTCTTCACGGTGACGCGGGAGGGGCGGCCGCTGCGGATGCGGCGGTATGTTTTTAGCGAGGCCTTCGCGGCGATCGCGCATGCGGCGTATGCGAAGGCGACGGGGGATGAGAGCTATGCGGAGCGGGCGCGGCGGGATTTTGCGACGTATTTGAAGCATTCGTTCGAGAAGGGGCTGATGCAGCCGAAGATCGAGCCGAATACGCGGCCGATGATGGGCATCGGTGCGCTGATGATCGGGATCGCGACGGCGCAGGAGCTGCGGGTGAATCTTGGCGACGTGAAGATCTCCGGTCACTCGTGCTCGGAGTGGGTGGACCGCTTCATTTTGGAGATTCAGCAGTTTTTCTTCAAACCGGACCTCGGGGCGCTGATGGAGATCGTTTCGCCCGATGGGTCGATCATCGACCACTTTGATGGGCGCACGCTGAATCCGGGGCATGCGCTGGAGTGTGCGTGGTTCATCCTGCATGAGGGCCGCTGGCGTGGGGAGATGAGCTACACAAAGCTAGGGCTGCAAATCCTCGACTGCATGTGGCAGCGCGGCTGGGATGCGGAGCGCGGCGGGATCTTCTATTTCCGCGATGTGTATGGCAAGCCGGTGCAGGAATACTGGCACGACATGAAGTTCTGGTGGCCGCACAATGAGGCGATCATCGCCACGCTGCTGGCCTGGCACGTCACGGGTGATGCGAAGTATGCGCAGTGGCACAAGCTGGTGCATGACTGGAGCTTTGCACACTTCCCAGACGCGGAGCACGGCGAGTGGTTCGGCTATTTGCACCGCGATGGCACACCGTCCGTCCAACTGAAGGGCAACATGTGGAAGGGGCCGTTCCACCTGCCGCGCATGCTGTGGTATTGTAGCGAGCTTCTGGCGGGTGAGTGAGTGGTTGCAAGGTCAAGGCTGCGCCGGTCAAGATCGTCAAAGCGTGGTCAAGCAAGACGCCGCACGACACTTGACCACGCCTTGACCCTTTGACGACGGCTTGACTGTCACAGCCAAGTTTGCACGTAACGAAAAACGCACTGCGGGGTTGAGCCGCATGCAAGCCACCGCTAGCGTTTTCACCCATGGCCATCTCCCTCGACGACATCCTGCAAGCAGCCGAAGACCATCAGGCGAGCGACATTTTCCTCCAGGAAGGCGAAGTGCCGCGCATGAAGATCAACGAGCAGCTCATGATCTTCGGCGACGAGCCGCTGTTGCTGCCGGCGATAGCCGGTCTGTGGCAGGCGTGTGGTGGGGACACCCTCAATGACACAGACCGTGACTCCGGTCTGATCTCACGCACGCGCACACGCTTCCGCGTGAACCTGCACAAGGTGCTGGGCCGCATGGCCGCCGTGCTGCGCCGTATCCGCACGGACATTCCGGCATTGAGTTCCCTCGGTGCGCCGGACTGGCTGCTGCAGCGCTGGGCGCAGAAGCAAAACGGCATGATCCTCGTCACCGGTTCCACCGGCCAGGGCAAATCAACGACCCTGGCCGCGCTGCTGCAATGGATGAACGAAAACATCGCCCGCCATGTGGTGACGATCGAAGACCCCGTCGAGTACATCTTCTCCAACAACCGCTGCCTCTTCACCCAGCGCGAAGTGGGCCGCGACACGCCCACTTTTGCCCGTGGACTGCGCAGCGCGATGCGGCAGGCACCGGACGTGATCTTCGTGGGAGAAATCCGCGATCATGAAACGGCCTTCACTGCGCTCCAAGCCTGTGAAACCGGCCACCTCGTGCTCGCCTCGATGCACTCGGCCACGGTCTCCGACACGATGGAGCGTTTCGTGAACATGTTTCCACCCGACCAGATCGGCATCGGTCTGCACCTGCTATCGCATCAGCTCATCGGTGTGCAGTGTCAGAAACTCGTACAGAATGTGCATGGCAAACTCATCCTGATGGCCGAACACTTGGAAAACGGTGGTGCGGTGCGGGACTGGATTGCGAAGCGCAGCGTCTCCAACATCACGGATTACATGAACCGAGGCAGTGATCCCAATACCCGCACCTTCCTGCAATCCATTGTCACCGCCTATCAAGGAGGGCTCATTTCCGAGACCGAGGCCATCGGCGCCACTGGCAACGAGGCCGAATTCCGCCGCGCCGCCCGCGGCATTTCCTGATCCCACCTCAATTCATTATGCGCTCCCACGATCTCATCGAATACCTCGCCATGGTCACGGATCAGGGAGGCTCAGACCTGCACCTCAGCGTGGGTGCAGCGCCCACCGGGCGTATTTTTGGCCAGCTCCAGCCGCTGACGGATGAAATCCTCGATGACGGCGATATCCGCGACCTCGTCTTCGGGGTGCTTAAAGAAACGCAACGTGCGAAACTGGAGCAAGACTGGGAGCTGGACTTCGCCATCCAGGTGGAAAACCTCGGGCGTTTCCGTGGCAACGCCTGCTACGTGGTCGGTCGCGTCGAGGCATCATTCCGCTTTATTCCCGAGCAGATCCCTGAGCTGCGTGACCTAGGTCACGGCCCGACCGTCGAAACGCTCTGCAGCCTGCGCGATGGACTCATTCTGGTCACCGGCACCAGCAATTCCGGCAAAACCACCACGCTCAGCTCGATGACGCAGCACATCTCACGCGAGCGCCAGGTGAACATCGTCAGCATCGAGGATCCCATTGAGTATGTGTTCAAGCATTCGCGCAGCCTCGTGCGGCAGCGGCAGGTGGGCAGTGACACGCATTCCTTCGCACAAGCTCTTCGCAGCGCTTTGCGCCAGGACGCGAATGTGATCGTCGTGAGCGAGTTGCGTGACCTGGAAACGATCCGCACCGCTTTGACCGCCGCTGAAACCGGCCACCTCGTCATCAGCACCCTGCACACGCAGGACGCGCCCTCGACCATCATGCGCGTGCTGGATGCCTTCCCGGAAGATCAGCAGGACTTCGTCGCTTCGCAGCTCGCGAACTGCCTGCAAGGGGTCATCTGCCAGAGCCTGATGCGGCGCCAGGACCAGGACGGACGCGTGATGGCCTCGGAGATCATGGTGAACAACCAAGGCATCGCCTCCTGCATTCGCTCACGGCGGCTCCCGCAGTTGCCCAGCTTGATCCAGATCGGCGCCGGTGACGGCATGCACACGATTGATGACAGCATCACGCACCTAGCCATCCACGGCTTCATCTCACTTGAGGACGCGCTGCTGCGCGCCCGTGACAAAGATTTCGTCAATGCCGGCTACGAGCGCAAGATGCGTGAGCGTGAAGGCAAAAAGCGCTGAGGCGCAAAAAAGCGGAACCCGTTTCCAGGTTCCGCTTTTTAAACGCTGAGGGTGTCAGCGCAGTGATCTTTACTTGTTCTTGGCGTCGAACTTGGCTTTGCACTTCTCGCAGCAGAAAGCGACGGTTTTGCCGTCTTTGCCGGTGCTGGTGATGCTGGGATCAGCAGGCTTGCCACTGATGGGGCATTTGTCGGCCGCGAAAGCTGCGGAGGAGAAGGAGAGCAAGGCGACGGTGAGCAGAGTTTTCATCGATTGAGTTTAGTTTGTGGTTTAGATCCGGCCAAATGGCCAGATCACAGCACGAACGTATGAAACCGGGCGTTTCTTGTCGATCCTTATCTTTTCCTTGCCACAGCGCCCGCCGAACCGCTAAAACACGCGCGCTACCACCACCCTCGCCCCAACCATGAGTTTTCTCTCCCGTGAAGCCACCGTCGCCCAGCCCGGATTCAGTCGCTGGCTCGTCCCGCCCGCCGCCGTCGCCGTGCATATGTGCATCGGGCAGGTGTATGCCTTCAGCGTGTTCAACAAGCCGCTCAGCGCAGAACTCGGCGCGACGGTATCGCAGGTAAATGTGGCCTACATGATCGCACTGGTCATGCTGGGCCTTTCCGCGGCCACTTTCGGCAAATGGGTGGAGCGCAGCGGCCCGCGCAAGACCATGCTGGCCTCATGCTGCTGCTTCTGCGGCGGCCTGCTGCTCGCCGCGCTCGGGGTGAAGCTGAAAATGCTCTGGTTGATTTGGTTTGGCTACGGCTTCATCGGCGGCATCGGTCTGGGCCTCGGCTACATCTCGCCCGTCTCGACGCTGGTGAAGTGGTTTCCGGACCGCCCCGGCATGGCCACTGGGATGGCGATCATGGGCTTCGGCGGCGGGGCGCTCATCGGCTCGCCACTGGCGCAGGAATTGATGAAGTTGTTCACCGCAGGAGCAGATGCAGCCATCGCCATCGCCCCCAGTTTTGATCAGCGCCTGTTCGCCAGTCTCATCGCACCGCTGAAGGAGCCGCTCAATGCCTTGGCGGCCGGCACGACCTCAGGCGCGATGCAGGCGCTCATCACCATGGCGGGGATTTATGCCTGCTTCATGCTGTTCGGAGCCTTCATCGTTCGCGTTCCCGCCCCTGGTTGGAAACCGGCAGGTTACGAGCCCAAGGCAGCCGCCTCCCACGGCATGATCACTACTGCCAGCGTCTCGGTCGATACGGCATGGAAGACGCCACAGTTCTGGCTGCTGTGGACGGTGCTGTGCATGAATGTGAGCGCTGGCATCGGCATTCTTGGCCGTGCGGCGGACATGTGCATGGACATGTTCGGCGTCGGTGTTGCCATCGGCGCGGGTTTTACCGGTCTGTTGAGCATCTTCAACATGGGGGGCCGCTTCGTCTGGTCCTCCACCTCTGACCTCATCGGCCGCAAGGCGGTTTATTGCGTTTATTTCATCCTCGGCGCCGTGCTTTACGCGATCCTGCCTTACACGCAGGAGACACAAAACCGCACGCTCTTCGTCATCTGCACCGCCCTCATCATCAGCATGTATGGCGGCGGCTTCGCGACCATCCCCGCTTACTTGAAGGACATGTTCGGCACTTATCAAGTCGGCGCGATTCACGGCCGTCTCATCACCGCCTGGAGCATGGCCGCCGTCATCGGCCCCTCGCTCATCAACGGCTTCTACGACAGCCGCGTTGCCGCCGGTGTGCCGAAGGCGCAGGCTTACAACGGCACCTTCTACCTCATGTGCGGCCTGCTAGGCATCGGTCTCATCGCCAATCTGCTCGTCCGCCCGGTCGATGCCAAATATCACGTCAAAGAATCGCCCTCCGCCTGATTTCACGCCATGAAAGCCGTCCTCATCTGGATCATCGTCTCCACCCCGCTCCTCTGGGGCGTCACCCAGTCCGTGAAAAAATCGCTGCCGCTGTTTGGCATCGCGGCAGAGGTCAAAAAGTGAGGTGATTGCCAAAACAATCCCTTCTGCTATCTTCTCCGCATGACATTTCCGCAGATCGAACGCATCACCCTGGACCCGCAAGTCATGGGCGGAAAACCCTGCATCCGCGGCATGCGTGTCACCGTGGGCATGATCACCGGCATGCTTGCCTCCGGCTGTCGTGAGGATGAACTGCTCGCTCTCTACCCTTATCTGGAAATGGACGACATTCGTGCCGCACTGAGCCATGTGACTTGCCTGGTTCAAGAGCGCGAGCCTCGATGATTAGATCCCGAAGGGATCAAAGATGGTAGCCGGGGGTCGAGCGAGGAACGAACGAGCACCCCCGGACACGAATACAAACGACCCCAAGCTCAAGGGCGCACCCCGGCAGGGGTGCAAGAAGCGACCGACGGCTCCTCGTTCACGTTGGGTCCGCACACATTTCTCGCATACCTCCGGCATGCGCCCTTGGGAGGACGAAGTTTGTTTCGAGGTCCAGGGGCGGCGTCTGCTGCGCAGACTTGCCCCTGGCTACCTTCCGTTGATCCCTCCGGGATCATCCGATGATGTCATTCCTCACTTTCCCCTCGAATCTCCGCCGCGCATCGCTTTGATGCGCCCGCATGCTTTCGAACGCCACTTTCTTCCTCGCCCGCCGCTACCTGCGTGCGAAGCGCTCGTTTGTCTCGGTGATCACGGTGATCTCGATCCTCGGTGTCGCGGTGGGTGTGTTGATGATGATCGTGGTCAGTTCGGTGATGCAGGGTTTTGAAGGCGAGTTTCGCAAGGTGCTCATCGGTTCGGAGCCGCACATCCTGCTGCATCCACAGGATCGCAAACCGACGGCGGTCCAACCGGTCGAGGCAGCGCTCGTTAAATTGCGGGCACAGCCCGAGGTGCTCGCGGCGAGCAGCTACGTCAGCAGCGTCATGTACGCGGAGCGTGAGGGCTCGCAGTCGGGCATGGATGTGTTCGGCCTGCCAGAGGACGGCGCACGGTTTTACATGGGCAAGATCGCCAAACATCGGCTCGAAGGCAGCTTGGAGCTGCGCGACGGCGGCGTGGTGTGCGCCGATTTCGTCGCCGCCCAGCTCAACGCGCATGCAAACGACAAAATCAGCGTCTATGCCTCCAGCAACGTCACCAGCGCGGTGAAACGCTTCCGCATCGCCTCCGATGAACAGGACGAGGCCAAACGCCACGTGGCCTACAAAGAGATCAAACTGCATCCGCAGGAGCTGACCCTGCTCGGCTACACGCGGGCGGAAATCGCCGGGGCTTATGGTTACA
The DNA here is from genome assembly GCA_043770175.1 of Verrucomicrobiales bacterium. Taxonomy (GTDB): domain Bacteria; phylum Verrucomicrobiota; class Verrucomicrobiia; order Verrucomicrobiales; family Verrucomicrobiaceae; genus Prosthecobacter. The sequence goes on from JAYVIO010000048.1 coordinate 12,178, forward strand.
CCACGCTGAAAACCGCCCAGCAAATCTTCGGCTTTGGCGATCAAGTGAGCGGTGTGCTCATTGAATTGAAGCAGCCCGGCGAGGTGAAAGACATCACGAAGCGCTTCACCGCCGCCGGCCTGATCCCCGCAGGCTGGAGCGCCTCGTTGTGGACGGATGCGGGCGATGCGCGACTCGCCGCCATGAGCAATGAACGCATCATGATGTGGATCGTACTCATGATCATCGCCGTCGTGGCCGCGTTCTCGGTGATGAACACCACCATCACCGTCACCACGCAGAAACGCCGCGAGATCGGCGTGCTCACGGCCTTGGGGTCGCGCCAAAGCCAGATCATCGGCATCTTTGTCTCACAGGCCGCTGTGGTTGGCACGCTTGGCACCGTCATCGGCCTCGCCCTCAGCGGTCTCGTGCTCTGGCTGCGCGATGACATCCGCATGGGCATCGCCGTGCTCAGCGGCGGCAACACCGATTCCGCCTCCGGCATGTTCCTCGCCACCATTCCCGCGCAAATCGACCCCGCCTTCATCACGCTGACCTGCCTTGGCTCCATCACGCTGTGTCTGCTCGCCGCATTGCCGCCTGCGTGGCTTGCCGCACGCGTCGATCCTGCGGTGGCCTTGCGCGATTGATCCTACTCGTCCTCCTACTCCTACTCGTCCTCGATTCTTCCGCAGCGCCAACACCCACACCTTCCGATCCCACGCCAACACACCTCTCCTAACTCGTCACCCTTAACTTCTTTCGCCAACGACATGATCGAGGACGAGTAGGAGCACGAGAACGAGGACGATTTCACCCACCCTTCGTCATTCTGCATTCGTCATTCGACATTCCCTCCCCCGCTTGAACTCAGCCCCCCTCTTCCTCGCCCTGCGCTACCTGCGGCCCACGCGGTCCTTTATCTCGGTGATCACCGTCATCTCGATGCTCGGGGTCATGCTCGGCGTGGGCGTGCTGGTGTTCGTCATGTCCGTGTTCAGCGGCTGGCAGGTCGAATTCCGCAAGATGCTCATGGGGTTCGAGCCGCACGTCATGGCGCAGCAGTATTCCACCCGTGAGCTGGAAACCAGCGCAGGCAACGTCAAGCCCGCCGACTGGCGTGATGTGCGCAAGGCCCTCGCCCAGCATCCGGACATCCTCTCCGCCGTGCCGGTGGCCGAAGGACTCGTCGTCGTCGAAAACGAGGGCAATCTGCAAGGCGTCAGCGTCATCGGCATGACGGACGACGCCGACAACGGCCTGCTGCAAAAGCTCACCAAACACATCAAAGAAGGAAGCTTCGACCTCAAGGGCGACACCATCATCCTGACCGACAAATTCGCCCGCGAGATCGGCGCGAAAATCGGCGACACGCTCGTCGTGCATGCCGCCGACAGCGTGAACCAGTTCATCCAGCAGGTGCGCGAGATTCCCGAGGACGAGGAAGAGAAAAAGCGCGCCGCAGCGCTCGACAACGTCACCGTCTTGTCCAAAGACCTCAAACTCGTCGCCACCCTGCGTGCCGACACCGCCGGACAGCGCGGCTATGTGCCGCTGCATGTCGCGCAGGAGTTCTTCAACCTCGACAGCGGCGTCAGCGGCATCGAACTCGAATTGAAGCAGCCCGACGCGGCCGAGGGCATCATGCAGGCCATCTACAAGTCAGGCGTGCTGCCCGAAAGCTGGGGCTACCGCACCTGGGACCAGCAGCACGGCATGATGCTCGAATCCGTCGAAAACCAGCGCACCATGATGTGGTTCCTGCTGCTCTTCATCATGCTCGTCGCCGCCATCTGCGTGATGAACACCACCATCACCGTCACCGTAAAAAAACGCCGCGAGATCGGCATCCTCACCGCTTTGGGCACACGTGCGTGGCAGATCATCGCCATCTTCGTCTCACAGGCCGGCATCGTCGCCCTCGTCGGTGTTGTCGCCGGACTCGCAGGCGGCTTCTTCTTCCTCAGCATCCGCAACGTCCTGCGCGAGCAGATCGCCGGACTCACCGGTCGCGACATCTTCCCACAGGACATCTACTTCCTCTCCAGCATCCCCGCCCACACCAATCTCAGCGACCTGCTCTTCATCTGCGCCACCGCCGTCTCGCTCTGCCTTGTGGCCGCGTTGGTCCCCGCGTGGTTTGCGGCGCGTGTTGATCCAGCGGTGGCGTTGCGGGATGGAGGATAACAACGTTCACCTTGGCTTGCGACTCACGGCAGTTCGTCGCCCGCATCAGGCGGCAAGTTGGGGATCTGCGCCATGATGCGATCAAACTCCGCGAAGTCAGCTCGTGCAGCACGCTCTTGAAGATAATCCACCGTGGCAAACGAGGACAGCTTTTCTGCCGCCGCGCAAACAAGGAACTGGTTCAGTGAATAGCCATCCTTGGTGGTCAGTTCTTTGATGCCATGATGCAGCGAGTCAGGAATCTCGATGGAAAGCGTGGTCATAAATCAGGGCCGGATGAGAGTTAATGCCTCCGCAGGTGTCATGGCTCGGATGCCGAGCGAATCACAGCCTTTGAAGTGGCGAATGTTGTTGGTGATAATGTAAGGCGTGCGAGCGGCCAGGGCAAGTTCCAGCACCATGTCATCTCCTGGATCAACGAGATAAGGCCGCCAAGTGAAATAGACTTTCTGCTGCACGGCCAGGGCGCAAAGGACATCGACGACCACGCCAACGCTTCGCGCGTCAAGCGACGGCACCATGCCCGGTCTGGTGGCGACATCTTCATACTCAAGCGCCAGCCCGACTGACAATGCGATCTTGATCCGCTTTGATCGAATGGCCTGGAGCACCGCATGGCTTGCTCCAGCGCTGGAGCGCAGGGCAGAGATGAGGACACTGGTGTCAAGAACTGCATACATCTGGCACCGATCATCAATGCCGCCCACACCCGCGCAACGAATTTGTTGCCGTTTGGCAGGGCTTCACGGTCGCAACATCTTCCCGCAGGACATCTACTTCCTCTCCAGCATCCCCGCGCACACCAATCTCAGCGACCTGCTCTTCATCTGCGCCACCGCCGTCTCGCTCTGCCTCGTGGCAGCGCTGGTTCCGGCGTGGTTTGCGGCGCGCGTGGATCCGGCGGTGGCACTCAGAGATGGAGGATAGGCCTCCGGTCTGTCAGCGGAATGAGGCTTCCAGCCTTTCACGTCAAAGGCGGGACGCCTCGATCCATCATCAGGCTGGAAGCCTAACCTCCGACTCCACTTTTCCGCCAATCGTCCAGCCGCTTCGCCAGTGTATCGGCGGTGACGGATTCGGTGATGCCGTCGATGAGCGTCTTGGTTTTTCCGAAGGTCGTCTCGGCACGCACGCGGTAGTAGAACTGGTTCCCGGACTGCATGTTCGTGTCGTGCGTGAAGCCGACGATGTGGCGCGGCGCATACGTTTCGTGCCAGGAGTAGAAGGGACCGATGCTGTTCAGGATGCGCAGCTCATCCGCCGTGATCTCCACGCGGCGACGATGCAGCAGCGTCCAGAGGCCCAGGCCGAGGATGAGCGGCGAAGTAATGCCCCAGATGATGCGGAAGATCCACGGCGCGCCCTTGTTTGCCATGAAGAGGAAAATCGTGAACCAGACCACGCCAAAGATGAGCAGGAAGATGCCCATGCCGCGAAAGCGACCCGGTGGGCAGTCGATCAGCGTCGGGAGGCCGTCCGCATCGAACTCGGCCTGCACGCCGCGCAGTTTGAGCCGCTCCACCAACTGCTCCGTGCTCGGCGCGATGGCCTCAACCTCGTAGCTGGCTTCGGATTCGGCGTACTTGGCCTCTTCGTCAGTCACAAACACCGGCAGCGGCAGCACGGCGGACTTGCCACCGTTGCTCGGCGTGAGTTCGAGACTCCACACATGCTGTTCGTTGCCCACAGTAGCGAGGGATGCGTCCTCCACGACCGGACAAGGCAATCCACGCGGAATTTCAATGCGCAGCGGCACCGCCACTCCCGTCATCTCACGTCGTGCCTCACCGGCGGAAATGGTCTCAGTGTGCTCCCAAATCGTCTCCGTCGAGGTGGCGGTGCCTTTGCCAGCATGACGTGTGGTTTTGCGCTGGCAGAGCAGCTTCGCCTGAATGACCTCACGTGGCGAAAGCACGCGATCAAAGCGCAGCTCGCCCTCCAGCGTGCCGCCGGGCCGGATCGGCGTCTGCTTGAGCCACAGCGCTGGTTTGCCGAACGCCAGCCGCGTTTTGTAGCGCCGCCATGCCACGGACAAGGGGATCAAAGCCACCAGCGATGGCAGCAAGGCAAGCGCGGACAGCGGTGCCCGCGACAACTCGCCGCTGACGATGATGGCGAGGGCCAACGGCCCCTGCACCAGCAAAATCCAGCCTGCGGCGATGAGAAAGACTGGCAGGCCGTTCTTTGACTCCTGAATCCTCTCGCCGCTCCATTCCGAGCGCCAGCGCCATGGCTCTCCCGGATGCTGTGTCTGAAGTTGTCTCCCCTGCGCGGCTTGCCGTGCCGCGAAAAGGCCACCGCCCGAGACGAGGCAGCCCACGAGCGGGAAGACCATGGGGAAGACGGACATCATCAGCATCAAGCCCCAGCGCAGTTCGCGAAACAGCACGGCTTGCTCCGGCTTCATTGGGTCCACATAGCAGCGGAACGGCCGGTCCTTGCCTGCGAAGGCCCGGATCTGCGCGTGCGCCTTCTGCTGGAAGTCGCCGATGTTGTCGGAGCCACCGGTGAGGCTCACCACCTCGCTGTGATAGGTGTGTCCGTGATACTGGTAACGATAGCTAGCCACCGTGTTGTAGGTGGTGCCGCCTTTGCTGCCGCGTGAGCTTTTCATCTCCGCCTTTTCAATCCAGCACGGCACCTCCTCCCAACTGCGCGCCGACCACCAGGTGCTGATAACCGGGAAATACAAAAACCAGCCGATCGCCAACCCCGCGACGATGAACGGCAGGCCAAACAGCGTGGCGCAGCCGCCGCCCAGTTGTTTCACGGGACGCACGGCATTGGCGGGAAGTCGATTCGATTTCAGCATGGGCACAGCTTTGCACAAACTGGCTGACATCTGCAACCATCTCGTGCCATGATGCGCGATGCCTCCACAGTTTCACCCCTTCGGCACCTCGCACCAGGTCGTGCTCGCTCTCACTGCCGTGCTGCTGGGGCTGATGCTGGTCATCGCGCGGACGCGCTTCGCGAACGCGGCGGAAAAAACACTCGGCACCTTGCTGCTGCTGGTTTATCCCGCCACGCTCATAGGCCACGCATGGGTCGGCACGCTCAATGCGCAAACCCTGCTGCCGCTGCAATACTGCGACATCGCCTGTCTCGCCGGCGGCATCGCTTTGTGGACGCGGCGGCAGTTTTTCTGCGAAATCGTGTACTTCTTCGGCATCGCGGGAACATCCCAGGGCCTCATCACGCCGGCGCTGATCTACGATTTTCCTGATCCACGGTTCCTCGCTTTCTTCGTGCTGCACAGCGGGGTGACGATTGCGGCGGTTTATGTCGTCACCGGCATGCGGCACCGTCCGGCTCCCGGCGCGGTGCTGCGCATGATGCTGTTCTCCGTCTCCTGGTATGCCACAACGGCCGTGGTCAATGTCATGCTGGGCACCAACTACGCCTTCCAGTGTGCGAAGCCGGTGACTGCGACCCTGTTTGACCAGTTGCATCCTTGGCCGTGGTACAACTTCGAAACCATCGGCCTCGGCGTCGTTTTCTATTCCGCGCTCTACCTGCCCTTCGCCTTCCGCAAACCCGCACCTCGGCCTGCTTGACCACGCCTTGACCCCTTGACCGTGGCCTCGTCCGAGATGTCGCTTTTCATTTCCCGATTTGCCCGCATAATCGCGGCCCTTGAAACCCCACTCCACGCAAACCGCAATGAAAGCACCTCCATGGTCCACAGAAGACAGCGCCGAGCTGTATGGCATCCGCGAATGGGGACATGAATACTTCGACGTCTCGAAGGCGGGTGAGGTCGTGGTAAATTTGAAGGACGGCAAGAAGACCAAGCCCGTCTCGCTCGCATCGATCGTCAAAGGTTTGCGCGAACGCGGCACGCAGCTTCCGGTGCTCATGCGCTTCGGTGATCTGCTGCGTGGACGCATCGACGAACTGAATGAAGGCTTCGCGTCTGCGATCAGGGAAGGCAAATATCAGGGCGTCTATCGCGGCGTGTATCCCATCAAGGTCAATCAGCAGCAGGAAGTCATTGAAGAGATCACGCGCTACGGCCGCAAGTATCACTACGGTCTCGAAGCGGGCAGCAAGCCGGAGCTGATCGCCGCGCTGGCCTACATGCACGACCCGCAGGCCTACATCGTGTGCAATGGCTACAAGGATGAGGAGTTCATCGACCTCGCGCTCAACGCGCAGAAAATGGGCCTGCAGGTCATCCTTGTGCTCGAAATGCCGACGGAGCTCGATCTCATCCTCCAGCGCTGCAAAAAAATGGGCCTGCGGCCCACGCTCGGCGTGCGCTTCCGTCTCGGCACCGAAAGCGCCGGGCATTGGAGCGGCAGCGGCGGTGACGCGAGCGTCTTTGGCCTCAATATTTCCCAGCTCATGCGTGTCGTGGATCACCTGCGTGAAGAAGGCATGCTCGACTGCCTGCGCATGCTGCATTATCACCAAGGCTCGCAGATCCCCAACATCCGCGCCATCCGCCAGGCGGTGAATGAAGCATCGCGCGTGTATGTCGGCCTCGTGCAGGAAGGCGCCCGCATGGGCATCCTCGACCTCGGTGGCGGCCTGGCCATCAGTTACGACGGTCAAAAAGGCGCCTCTGCCGCCAGCAGCAACTACGGCACCAAGGAATACTGCGCCGACATTATCGAAGCAATCTCGGAAGTCACCGCCGAGGCCGGTGTGCCGCACCCTGACATCATCACCGAGTCCGGCCGCGCCATCGTGGCCTACTACAGCGTGCTGGTCATCAACATCCTCGACATCAACCGCTTTGAGCCGCGCAAAACCATCAGCGACATCGAGATCGACAAAGAATCCCCTGCCCTGCTGCGCAATCTGCATGAGCTGCGGGTCGAATCCACACGCAACGCCGCCAAGACCAGCCGTGACCGTCTTCAAGAGATCTACAACGACGCCGTCTATTACCGCGACAAGCTGCGCACCGAGTTCAACTACGGCAAAGTGAACCTGCGCGAACGTGCGCATGGCGAGGAGCTCTACTGGGACATCCTCACCTGGATCGCTGGCATGCGTGAAAAATGTGACCACGACGGCTCTCAAATGGAGCGCCTCGATGCCATCCTCACTGACTACTACTACGGCAACTTCAGCGTGTTCCAGAGTCTCCCCGATCTTTGGGCCATCGATCAGATCTTCCCCGTGATGCCGATCCATCGCCTCAAGGAGAAGCCCACGCGCAACGCCGTGCTCTCCGACATCACCTGCGACAGCGACGGCAAGATCGACAAATTCGCGCTCTCCGACGGCATCCGCAACAGCCTGCCACTGCACGACCCCGAAATCGAAAAAGGCGAGGAATACATGCTCGGCGTCTTCCTCGTCGGTGCCTATCAGGAAACCCTCGGCGATCTGCACAACCTCCTCGGCGACACCAATGTTGTCTCCGTCCACATCGAAGGCGGCAAAGTCAAATACAGCGAGATGGAGGGCGACAGCGTCTCCGAAGTGCTCACTTACGTCGAATACGACCCCAAAGACATGCTGACCCGCTTCCGCAATCTTGCCGAAAGCGCCGTCGTCTCCAAACGCATCACCGCCACCGAGCGCCGTGAGATCATGGAGAGCTTCGAGGCTGGCCTGCGCGGCTACACGTATTTCGAAAGCTGAGGCAAAGCGTAGAGCATAGGGCGAAGGGCAAAGAGTCGCGGTTTGGTTTTCGCATGCCGCAAACCAACTCTACGCCCTCTGCCCTACGCCCTTCGCATCATGCAAACGTCGCCTTCCGCATAATCGCCCGCTGCAGCAGTTCCAGATACTGCGCACAGGGAATCTCATGACCGCCGAACATCGCGAGATGCGGCGTGGTCCATTGCGTGTCATGCAGCAGGTAGCCGCGTGCATGCAGACGCCATTGCAGGTGCGTCAGCGCCACTTTGGACGCCTGCGGCTCGCGGCTGAACATCGATTCGCCAAAAAACGCCCCGCCGATGCTCACGCCATAGACGCCGCCGCGCAGTTTGCCATCACGCCAGACTTCCGCACTGTGCGCGAAGCCTAGACGATGCAGTTCCTCATAGGTGTCCATGATCGTGTCCGTGATCCAGGTCTCCTCACGATCCGCACAGCCACGAATCACATCCCCAAACGCCGTGTCCCAGCGCAGCTCAAACGGATGCTGCTTCAGGTAGCGCTCAAACCGGCGCGGCACATGAAACTCCGCCACCGGCAGGATGCCGCGCATCTTGGGCCGATACCATGAGATGGAGCCGTCGTCCTCCCCCATCGGGAAGGCGCCCTCGCAGTAGGCGTTCAGCAGATCCACAGGCTCGATTCGCGGCATGAGAGAGTTTCAAGTTTCAGGTTTAAAGTTTCAAGCGGGGCGATTGAAACTTTGAACTTTAAACCTGAAACCTTAAACTGACAGCGATGAACCTCGCCACACAGATCACCATCGTCCGTATCCTGCTCATCCCAGTCTTCATCGGACTGGTGATCTACTATGGCGATAGCGTGCGCGAGGGCAGCGCCAACGAATCCCTGCGCCTGTGGGCCGCTGCCGTGTTCGGCATCGCGTCCCTCAGTGATGCGCTCGACGGCTGGATCGCCCGCCGTTTCAACCAGCGCACCCGCCTGGGGGCCATCCTTGATCCGCTGGCGGACAAACTGCTCATGCTCGCCGCCATCATCCTGCTCAGCTTCACCTCCTGGCGGCAGCATTTCCCACTGTGGTTCCCGGTGCTGGTCATCGGCCGTGATCTGCTGTCCATCGGCGGCGCTTTTTTTATCGACTACTTCGCGGGCAAATTCACCATCCACACACACTGGACCGGCAAAGTGGCCACCTTTGCCCAGATGGCCGCCATTTTGTGGATACTCCTCGACCTCGCACCTTCAGCGCTTATTTGGCCCACGCTCTTTGCCGCGCTGTTCACCGCTTTGTCCGGTTTCATCAACCTGGTCGATGGCGTACGGCAGTTGAAAGCCGCCGGGGCCGATTGACGCGGGCGGTGCAACGTGCTCCTTGAACAATGCTTAAAACCGTCGCCATCGTCGGACGCCCGAATGTGGGCAAGTCCGCGCTCTTTAACCGCCTTGCCGGCAAAACCATCTCGATCGTCCACGATCAGGCCGGGGTGACGCGGGATCGCATCACCGCGCAGTGCCGCCGTGGCCCGGCGTGGTTCGAGATCATGGACACTGGCGGCATCGGCGCCAGCACCGAGGACGTTTTGACCGATCAAGTGCAAGTCGAGGCCGCCATCGCTCTCGAAGTGGCTGATTTGCTCATGTTCGTCGTCGATGTGGTCGATGGCATCACCACCATCGACCAAAGCCTCGCCCGTGAACTGCGCCGCACCAGCAAGCCGGTCATTCTCGTCATCAACAAGGCCGATTCTCCCAAGCGCAAGCTCAACGCCGGTGAGTTCTCCAAGTTCGGCTTCGCGGACTCCGTCGAAGTCAGCGCCGCGCATGGTCTCGGCATCGATGACCTCGTCGCTCTCGTCGCTGAGCGTCTTGATTTGAAGGAATCGAACGAAACCGAAGACGCCAAGGCCGGCCAGTCCGTCCGTCCGCTAAAACTCGCCATCGTTGGCAGGCCAAACGCCGGCAAATCCTCGCTCGTGAACGCCATCCTCGGCCAGGAGCGTGCCATCGTCAGCGAAATCCCCGGCACCACGCGTGACGCGCTCGACATCCAGGCCACTTGGAATGGTAAAAAATACCAGCTCATCGACACCGCCGGCATCCGCCGCCGTGCTCATCTCGACACCGTGGTCGAAATCTCCAGTGTGGATCGCAGCCTGCAGAGCATCAAACGTGCTGACTTGTGCCTGCTGGTCATCGACTGCGCCGCAGGAGCGAAGATGCAGGACCGCAAGATCGCCCAGATCATCTTGGAAGAGCGCAAGCCCTGCATCCTCGTCATGAACAAGTGGGACCTTTTCCATCCCGACGCAGCACAGAAGGACCGCATCGAATTCCTCGATGAACTGATGCGCCGCGAGTTCTTCTTCCTGAACTACGCCCCGCTCGTCGCCATCTCGGCCAAGAACAAGGAGCACGTCGGCAAGCTGTTTGTGCAGATCGAAAAAGTGCGCAACGGCTCGCAGAACCGCATCGGCACTGGCGCTTTGAACCGCCTGCTCAGCAACGCCATCGAAAACACCCCCGGCGCCCTCGGCCGCAGCACCCACAGCTTCAAGCTGCTCTACGCCACGCAGGTCAATGAAGCCGAAGGCTTCGCCATCCCCGTGCCGCACTTCGTCCTCTTTGCCAATCGCGCTGCCAAACTCACCGACAGCTACCTGCGCTACCTCGAAAAAGTCATCCGCGACGAGTGGAGCGCCCCCGGCGTCCCTTTTAAGATGAGCGTGCGTGGCAAAGGTCCGAAGAAGGCAAAGTAGCTTTGTTGGATGCCTGCCTGCCTTTGGATTTTGGCACTCACGGCTTCCAACCGCAGACGTTGCTGACTAGTCTGCCTCATGGCCACCATCCAGACCACCACCGTCGGCTCCTATCCCGTCCCCGAATGGCTCAGCGCTCTGCCCAGCGAAGCAGCCGTCATTGATGCCACCCGCGTCGTTTTCGACACCCAGCGTCAGTCAGGGATCGATCTGCCGACGGATGGCGAATTGTATCGCTTCGATGTCAATCACCCCGACACGAATGGCATGATCGAGTACTTCGTCCACAAGCTCGGCGGCATTGACAGCCGTGTGGGCCGTGCCGACACCGCCGCCTTCCGCGCCAAGCATGAAATGGCCTTCCGCAGCAAGCCTGCCGCCGTCGTGCGCGGTCCCATCACCGAAGGCGTGCTCAATCTGGCCGAAGACTGCACCCGTGCGGGCAAGGTGGCCGGTGGACCGTTCAAATTCACCCTCACCAGTCCCTACATGCTCGCCCGCACGCTGCTGGACACGCACTACAACGACTTCGCCGCGCTCAACATGGCCATCGCCGACGCTTTGGCCGCGCAAACATCTGATCTGGTCTGCGACTGCGTTCAAGTCGATGAAGCCAACATCCCCGGTAATCCCGCCGATGCTCCCATCGCCGCCGCAGGCATCAATCGAGTGCTCGATGCGGTCAAAGGCCAGAAAGCCGTCCATTTCTGCTTCGGCAACTACGGCGGCCAGACGATTCAAAAAGGCGAATGGGCCGCGCTTATCACGTTTTTGAACTCCCTGCGTGCCGACCACCTCGTCCTCGAACTTGCCCATCGTCCCGCCGCTGATCTCGACGCTTTAAAGGAACTCGACCCAAAAATCGGCGTCGGTCTCGGCGTCGTGGACATCAAGGTCAACCACATCGAATCCGCCGACGAAATCGCCCGCCGCATCGAAGCGGCTGAGAAAAAGCTCGGCGCAGGCCGCGTGAAGTTCATCCACCCCGACTGCGGCTTCTGGATGCTCAAACGCAGCATCGCCGACCGCAAGATCGAGGCACTGGCGAAGGGCCGTGACCGGTTTGAAGGGCGGTGAGCACGGGGGAGGCACGGGCGGCGACCCGAACCGTCCTGAGGCGACATTTTTGAGTTTATGACGGACATCAGGGTTTGGAGCCAACGTGAGATTTGAAGACCGCCCAGCGGTTTATTCCTGCGGAATGCATTATTTTTTTGCCAAGGCATGGAAAGCCCTGCTTTAGTTCCCTTCCGCGCGGCACCTGACCTCGCGTCAGGTTCATGGCATCCCCCAAGCACATTCATTTCATCGGCATCTGCGGCACCGCGATGGGTTCTACTGCGGTCGCGTTGCGCGCTCTCGGTCACACGATCAGCGGCTCGGACGCGCAGGTTTATCCGCCGATGAGCGATGTGCTGCGCGGCGCAGGTATCACGCTTTCCGAAGGTTATGGACCGCAGAATCTTCCTGCCACGGCGGATGTGTATGTCGTGGGCAATGCGATCTCTCGCGGCAATGCGGAGCTGGAGGCGGTGCTGGAAAAGAAACTCCCGTATGTTTCAATGGCAGAACTGCTGAAGCAGGAGGTCATCCAGGGCAAACGCAGCTTCGTGGTGAGCGGCACGCATGGCAAAACGACGACGACGACGATGCTGGCGTGGATCTTTGAGCACGCGGGCAAGAATCCCGGCTTCATGATCGGCGGCGTACCGGAAAATTTCACCAGTGGCGCACGCTTCACGAATTCAGAGATCTTCATCATCGAGGGTGACGAGTACGACACGGCTTATTTCGACAAGCGCTCCAAATTCCTGCACTACCTGCCGGAATGCGCGATCGTGAACAACATCGAGTTCGACCACGCGGACATCTTTGAGAATCTGGATGCCATTCTGCTCTCGTTTCAGCGCATGCTGAACACGGTACCGCGCAATGGCCTCGTGCTGATCAACGGTGACGATCCAAACTGCCTCACGCTGCGCGCAAAGTGCCCTGCGCCGTTGAAAACCGTGGGTCTCGGCCCAACCTGCGACTTCCGCATTAAACTCACCGGTTCGACGCCGGAGAGCACCGCATTTGAGATCAATGGCGCACCGTTTGCCGTGCCGATGATGGGCGAGTTCAACGTGCGCAACGCGGCGATGTGCGTCTGCGCGGCACGTTTCGGTGGTTTGACCGATGAACAGATTCGCGAGGGTCTGAGCACCTTCCGTGGCATCCGCCGCCGCCAGCAGGAGCGCGGCACGACGCACGGCATCACAATCATCGATGACTTCGGCCATCATCCGACGGCAATTCGCGAAACCCTGCGCGGCCTGCGCCAGCGCTACAATGGCCGCCGCCTGTGGGCGTTGTTTGAGCCACGCTCGAACACAAGCCGCCGCAATGTGCTGCAAAACGAATTGATCGAGGCTTTGACGGAAGCCGATGGCTCCGTGATCGCCGCCGTGGCAAATCCTGAGAAAGTGGCGGCGGATCAACGATTGGACACGGCCAAAGTGGCGCTGGCCGTGACCTCACGTGGCAAACCGTGCTGGTTTGAGGCGAACACCGACGCGATTGTGAACCGCTTGAAGAAAGAAACGCGCACCGGCGATGTGATTGTCGTGTTCAGCAACGGCGGCTTTGACGGCATCCACGACAAGCTGCTGCAGACACTGTAGGCGGGAGCCTTTGACCGAAGAAGCGGCTTTGCCGCTGTTCTGAAAAACAATCGCCAACGACTGTAAACCACCGTCAACAACCGGAAACTTTCCCTCTCAATAAACGATCTGCACCTCGTCGCCCACGCGCACCTGGCTGAAAAACTGCTTCGCCTTCTCATACGGCAGGCGAATGCAGCCATGGGAGGCCGGACGACCAGTGACGTAGCCACTGTGCAGGCCGATGGCGCCGCAGTTCAAGCGCATGAACCAAGGCATGGCGACGTGATACAAGGTCGAGACGTGGGAAGTGTGCTTGTCGGTGATGACGTAACGTCCCGCTGGTGTGCCGTAGCCTTGGCGGCCAGTGGAAACGGCGGTGCTGTTGATAATGCTGCCATTTTTCATCACCCAGGCGCGCTGGCTGGAAAGATCGACGGTGACGAGCGTGTCCGGCTCGGAGTCAGGATCGCGGCCCAGCAGCACGCGCATAAGGAACAGATAGCCCTGCGTGGCGGCGAAATTGATCGGGTAACGATGATAGCGTGTGGTGCCGAGACCGGGCTTCGCGCCTGCCCGCATCAAAGTGACGGCACCCTCCACATCACCGCGTGCCGAACAGCAGATCAACGGGGTGATGCCGCGGTCGCTTTCCATGGCATTGCGCAGATCCTTGATGGCGCAGCGGTCGATGAACTGCTTGGACACAGGCGTTTTGAACCGCGTGTTGGGATCAACCCCGGCATCCAGCAACGCCTGCAGCACTTCCGTGTTTCTGCGCATGGATGCAATCGCGATGGGAGGTTGTTTTTCATGCGCGGGCAGGCTCATGTCCACGCCGGAAAGGAACAGCACGCGCACGCACTCCGCACGTCCCATGCGTACGGCGGCGCAGAGCGGTGTGTCACCGCCGAGTGTCATCTCATGCGGCGAAACGCCGAGCGCGATCATTCTGGCAAGGTGTGCAGGGTCATCATTGAGCACTGCCTGGTATGCCTGCGGCAGCGCATCAGTGCGCGGCATCAGGCGTGTCCAGTGTTCGCTGATGGGATCAATGATCGGACGCCAGGCCTGCGGTTTGACGGCGACGACCGGAACGTGTTTCGGCTTTGACGTCGCAACTGTGGCAGGCTCTGCGTTGGATGGCTTTACCGGCATGACCACGGCGGGCTTCGCCGGTTCGGCGGCACTTTTGAGCGCGTCTTTTTCGGCGGTGGATGGCGCGAACTTAGGCATCGCCGGTGTAAAGGTCGCATCAGCTGGCAGTGCGGCACGAATCTCACTCAGTTTGCCTGGGCGCACTTTGGTGTTCGCTGCAGTGGGCAGCGTCACCCCTTCTGGCCGAAACAACTCATGGTCCTTCAACAGGTGGATGAGTCCGCCGCAAACTCCTACGCCGACGAGCGGCGGGAGCACGCAGGCACCCAACATGCTGAACCATTTATTTTTCATTTTTGAGTCACAGGCGCGCCATTCATAACAAAAATGACCGGTGTGTCGAGCATGTATTTCGCTAAGCGGAGGCCGTGCCGGCATGCTCGCCGGTTTCTCCCACGTAAAACGTAGGTTTCTGCACTGCTGGCGCAATGATTATTGGCAAACCTAAGGTGTGATGGGAGTGTACCTAATGTTCATGCATGGTAAAACATCAACGCCACTGCGGCCGGGCTTCATCGCTGCGGCACTGGCCGCACTGTGCCTGAGCGCCACGCCATGTCGGGCTATCTTGTTTTACGACACGGGTGACTCGATGCATAACACCGTGGCGCCGACGGGCATTTTCCAAGATTCAGGCTGGCAGTATGAGGGACTCTATGGCGCGTATCTGGGCACGATGATTGCGCCACAGTATTTTATCACGGCGCAGCACTTCGGCACGCAGGGCAGCACCTTCACCCAAAGCGGCATTTTTAATGGCGGTTCTGATGTTACCTATAACATCGACACCGCCGCCAACAGTGGCACCGGCTACTGGGACATTGCTGGAACCGACCTGCGCATCTTCAAAATCAACGAATACTTCAGCACATTTGCACCGCTGTACACCGGCGCAGCGGAAGTCGGACTCACAATGGTGACCCATGGCCGGGGCGGACCGCGGGGTGTCGAGGTGCTGGTTGATTCGACTTTGCACGGATGGAAACACAATGCGTCGGACGGCGTTGCCCGATGGGGCAGCAACACCGTTGGCGGCACCTTTGCCAGTGTGCTGGGCGATTTGCTGACAGCAGACTTCAGCGCCAGCGGCACTGCGGAAGAGTCCACGCTGTCCAATGGCGATTCCGGCGGCGGTTTGTTCGTTAATGACGGCGGCATCTGGAAGCTGGCAGGCGTGAATTACAGCATCGACGGCCGCTTCGACACGAACAACACCGTGGGTGACGGTTCCGACTTCGACGCCGCCTTATTTGACCGTGGTGGTCTCTATCAGGGCTCCGATTCCTTTGGTTGGACGTTCGTGCCCAATCTGCCGCTGGATAACCCCTCCAGCATGTACGCCTCCCGTATTTCGACCAACTCAGCCACCATCATGAGCATCGCCGTGGTTCCAGAGCCGCATTCGGCACTGCTGGTGCTGCTCGCCGCAGTTGGTGCGGTGACGCAGCGCCGGCGCATCACGCCGCTGGTTTGATCTCGGCAAAGATCAGCCGTCCCCCGCTGGTCGGCAGCGTGCCGGAAACGACCACTTCTACGGTTTGCCCGATCTGTGCTGCGGCATTGTTCACCACAATCATCGTGCCATCCGGCAGGTAACCCACGGCCTGGTTCTTGTCCTTGCCTGGCTTGCTGAGCGGCAGGCGCAGTTCATCGCCCACACTGAGTTCAGGATGCAATGCGGCGGCCAGTTCGCGAAAGCTCAGCACTGCGATGCCGCGCAGCCGCGCCACCTTGGCGAGATTGTCATCATTCGTCAGCAGCCGTGCGTTCAATTCACGCGCCAGCGTGACCAGCCTGGTGTCCACCGCAGCGGCGGCGGCATCTGCAGCATCCTCATGGATGGAGACATTCATCTCGGGCAGCGTGCGCAGCCGCTCCATCATCTCCAGGCCGCGTTTGCCACGTAAAACCTTCGCCGGCTCAGAGGAATCTGCGAGGCGCTGCAGCTCATCCAGCACGAAACGCGGCACCACCACCGCGCCGCTGAGAAAGCCCGTGGCAAAGACGCCCGGCAGTCGGCCATCGATGATCACATTTGTGTCCAGCAGCATTGGCTCGCCTTCCGAACCATCACGACGAAAGCGCACATAGGGAATCAGGAAGGCGAACTGATCGCGGTCGCTGCGCAGCGCGAAGGTGACGCCAAAAAACGCCAGCGTGCCGTAGATGCAGATCTCCACGATGTTTTGGATCATCACGCCATCGGCATGATTCTGGAAGTACGCGAGCTGGAACACCCCGATGCGCGTGATCAGCCACGCACAGAACAAACCCACCGCCAATCCCAGCGTGGCATGAGAAAAATCACGCAGCGTGAAACGTGCGAAGATGGCATCCAAAACCATCAGCAGTCCCATGAATACTGCGCCGCTCACCGCACCGATCCAGGCATCCTGCTGCAACCCGATGGCGATCGCCATGCCGATGAAAACGGAGAAGGCGAAGAACAGCGCGCGCACAAGGCGGATGGGCCAGGAAGTTTTCATGCAAGATGCTCAGGGGATAAAATCAAAAGACCGGTCGGGCAAAAGGAATCTCCCCGATTTCATCACGGCTTGAACACCGCGCCCCCGCGCCGCACAAACTGCAGTTCGATCCCAACACTCTGAAACAAGCGCCCCATCTCGCCCTCAAACTCCGCCATGCTCCGGCCAGCGAGGATGAAATCCCGCGCTGCCTGGTCCTGTGGCACCTGATTGTCCACCGCACGCAGAAAGGCGGTCACGCCCGCCCCATCTCCGGCACGATCCAGATAATACAAATAAAAGGTGAGCAGCAGTGCCGAGGCCTTGTTCTCAGTCGCGGCCAGGGTCGCCTGGCCCGCGCTCCACGTTTTGGCATCCAGGGCCATCAACTCCGCCACGTTCAGCATCGCAAAACGTACCGCTGGCCCCATCTGCCGCGCACCGCGTTCCCGCAGGCTTTGCTTCAGCAGTTCCGCCGACTCGGCGGCGTCCGCCACCAGCCACACGGGTAAAATGCTGTTCGTGGTTGTGACCCTGTACTGAGTTGGTTGGATTTTCTCCGGCAGCGGTTCCGTATTCACCTTCTTCATGGCATAAGATGCCAGTGGAGCTGACTGCGCCGTCTCCAGCAGCGGCTTGAGACTGCGTGCCTCGGCCAGCGGTGACTCACGCGTCGCTTCGACCGCCTGCAGGTGCGGAGATTCATTTTTCAACCACAACACAAATGCTGTGACAAATGCGCTGGCGGCAATAATCACGACGAACCGCATCACCCCGGTGAGACGCGCTTTTCCCCGCGTCCGCCGTTTGCGGCGGACGTTGGACTGATTTAAAACCGCCTCGGGCGGGTGCATGGGGGCGTAGGGATGCATGACACGCGGTACTGACCAGTTAAAAGCACAAGACGTCAAGTTATCTTAAATAAGTCATGCCTCGGAGTCGGCCGCTCATTGCATCATTCCCTGCTCCTTTTCCGCCGCCACCGGCTCATCGCGGAACGCCACCAATGCCGGACGAAGCAGGTTCGGATCATCATCCAGCGTCCGTTCGGCAAGTTGCCGCGCCAAGCGCACCAGACGCGTGTCAGCCAGCAGTTCGCCGAAAAGCAGCGGCGCCTGCCCGCTCTGCGCATGGCCCAGAACATCGCCCGGACCACGCCGCCGCAGATCTTCCTCGGCAATTTGGAAGCCGTCGCTCGTCTCCTCCATGATCGCCAGCCGCTGGCGGTTGTCCGCGTCCTTGTCATCCACAAACAGCACGCAGTAGCTCGTGTGCGCCCCACGTCCGATGCGCCCACGGAGCTGATGAAGCTGCGCCAGACCGAAACGACCCGCATCGTGAATGAACATCACCGTCGCGTTAGGCACGTCGATGCCCACCTCGATCACCGTCGTCGAAACCAATGCGTCCAGCTTGCCCGCACGGAAGCGTTTCATCACGTCCTCCTTCTCCTCCGCACTCATGCGACCATGCAGCAGCCCGACTTCGCAAGGAGCGAGCAGTTTGGACCACTCCTCATGGCCTTTCGTCGCCGCGCCCGCTTCCAGCTTCTCCGATTCATCGATCAGCGCATACACGATGTAGCCCTGGCGTCCCTCCTCGATCTGCTCGCGCAAAAACTTCGCCGCATCCTTCAGCTTCGTCTTCGGTCGCACCTTCGTGACGATCTTCACGCCATCGCGTGGCTTCTGGTCGATCGTCGAGACTTCCAGATCGCCGTAAATCGTCAGCGTCAGCGTGCGCGGGATCGGCGTGGCCGTCATCACCAACACATCCGGCGTGTCACCCTTGCGGATCAGCTTCGCCCGCTGCGCCACGCCAAACTTGTGCTGCTCGTCGATGACCACGATCCCCGTGTTATGCATCAGCTCCGCGTCATGCAGCAGCGCATGCGTGCCGATGACGATTTCAGGACCACGCAAAGTTGGAGCGCACGCGTCCCGCGTGCCGTGCTCCGCGTCCCGCGGAGCACCGTCCCCAGGCACCCACACCCAAGGATATACCTCCTCCGTCCCCACCAGCCCCGCCTCCTGCGGATTCCCCACGATGCACTCAAACTTCTCCCGCAAGTCCGCCTCCGAACGAATCAACCGGTCAAACGACTCCTTCTCCCACACCCGCTGATCCGGCCATCCCGCCTTCACAATCTCATGCGCTGTGAACGATTTAAGCGAATGCAGGATGTCCGTGAGCTTGTGAAACACCGGAGCCTCTGATCCAGGCTCACGTTCACCAATCGCTGGTTCGATGAGCATGTGAACATGATCTGGCATCACGCACGCAGCATAGAGGTGGTAGCGATTGCCGTGAAAGTGACGAACCGCATCGAGAACAATCTTCCGTGCGGCTTCAGGCAGCTTGCGTCGCGCCGCTGTGCTGAACGTGATGAAATACTTCGCCCAGGGACGCTCAAAGTGAGGCAGTCGTCTGCGGGAGTAGCGGGTTTCTTGCGGGGGCGCTGGGTGAGTTTCCCGCGAGACGCGGGAAACAGCACGCGGGACGCGTGCGCTCCTCTCAAACAGCTCCACGCCATCCCCATCCTCCCGCTTTGATCCCGTGCGCAGCGCCACGCGCAATCCCAGCGGCTCCAGCCACTTGCGCGCATTGCGGGCATGCTGTTCGGCCAGAATCTGCGTCGGAGCCATCAGCACGGCCTGACGACCGGATTCAACCGCCCGCAGCATCGCCGCGAAAGCCACCACCGTTTTGCCGCTGCCCACATCGCCATGCAGCAGACGGTTCATCGGCGCACCGGAAGCCATGTCGCGGTGAATCTCCTCCAAGCAGCGCTGCTGTGCCGTCGTGAGCTGGAACGGCAGCTCGTTGAAAAAATCGCGCAGCAGCTCGCCTGTGCCGGTTTGTTTGCGCCCCCCGGATTCAATCACGCGCCGCTTCCGCCGCGCCACACGAAGTTGGTAGCCATAAAATTCCTCCAGCGCGAGATAGCGCCGCGCCTGCTCCAGTTTCTCCATGCTCGAAGGAAAATGCACCTCCCGCAGCGCCAGCGAGCGCGTCAGTCCTGCAAACTCGCCTTCCACGCTCGGCGTCGGCAGCAGATCCTCGCAAAACGCCCCCGGCAGCGCCTGACACACATGCCACGCCGCCACGCGCAGCGCTTTCTGCGTCATCGCCCCCTTCAGGCGGTAGATCGGCGTGATGCGCCCGGTGTGAATCTGCTCAGCATCGTCATCCGCACCGCCTTTGACGATCTCATACTCCAGGTGCGACATGCTCAGGCGGCCCTTCGAGTCCTTGATCACGCCATAGACGATCAATTCCTGCCCTTCGGCCAAAACCCGGCTCATGAACGGCATGTTCCACCACTTCAGCGTGAGCTGCTGGCCCAGCAGCCCCGTCGCATGTCGCACCACCGCCTCAAACACGCCGGATCGGCCACCAAAGAACTTGTTCCCCGTTTTCGTGATCAAAACATGATGGCACGACGGCAGCGGCCCCGCCTGAAACGCCAGCGCCTGCATCTGCCGCCGGTCCTCATGCCGAAACGGCAGATGCCACACCACATCCGCCACCGTCTTGACTCCCTCCTTCGCCAACAACCGCGCCGCATGCGCAGGCAGGCTGGGAACATCGGCGAGAGACAGGTCGAGTGGAATCACCATGTGAGATGGAATGCGTGAGTGAGCGTGTCAACAGAAGCGCACGCGTCCCGCGTGCTGTTTCCCGCGTCCTCGCGGGAAACCGTCCGAGGATCAGCGACTCCTGATTCCACGCTCTGCGATGTTACCACGTCTTGGAACGGCCTTCAGCGTGGACGCTGAAGGCAGCAGGCGAGGCGCGTGCGCTCCTTTCCGAGCAACCGCGCAGCAAAGTTTCAGTGGTCAGGTTTTGGCCGGTGCTTTACACTCAGTCCATGAGCACGGAGATGCTGGAACAAAAAATCGTGGAACTGCAGCAGCGTGTGGAAACGCTGGAAGCGAAAATGCCACCTGTGTCCAAAGGAAGCTGGCGTGACGTGATCGGTTTCGCCAAAGATGACAAACTCTTTCGTGAAGCGATGAGACTCGGCGCAGAGTGGCGGGAGCAGGCCAATCGGGAGGGCCGCTAGCACCATGTTTGTGGTGCTCGACACCAATCACTTTCGCGAAGTGGCGGAGGCCACCGCCCTGGCTGCCAACCTTGATCGTAGAGCCGCCCTGGCAGGCGCGGAGGTCTTTCTGAGCATCATCACCATTCAAGAGGCTGTCGGCGGCTGGCTGGCGCTGATCAACAGCACCCACGCCGGCCGGGATCAGATCACTGGCTACGCGAGTTTTCAAAAGACCATCACCGCCTTCCAGAAGTTCGACATCCTGCCCTTCGACCGTGAAGCCGCCGACACCTTCCACCGCTTGAAAAGTGTGCAGCCCCGCACCGGCACCATGGACCTCAAGATCGCCGCCATCTGCCTCGCGCATGACGCCACACTGCTCACCCGCAATGTGGCGGACTTCCAAAACATCCCCGGCCTGCGCGTCGAGAACTGGCTGGATTGAAGGGAGCGCACGCGTCCCGCGTGCTGTTTCCCGCGTCCTCGCGGGAAACCGTCCGAGGGTCCGCGACACCTGATTCTACGTTTTAGGATGCTACCACATCTTGGAACGGCCTTCAGCGCGGACGCTGAAGGCAGCACGCGAGACGCGTGCGCTCCTTCCCGAACAAACGCGCTGCATGCGCGAATATGGCGGAGAGGTTGGCGACCTACTCCAATGCCACCGGCCACCACTCGACATCGACATTCTGCGTCATGAACCAGTCGCGGAAGCGCCGAGACACGATGATGTCAGCCTCGCGGCGGTGTGTTGGCGCATTGCCCCAAAACTCGGTAGTCAATGCGATATCGAAAGGTTCAAGCTTGGCCACTTCGGAAGCCGGAAACCGGTAATTCCGTGGAGAATAGAGATCATCAATACCGCAATATGTGCTCGTTGCGGGATCGAATGGCTCACCATTCGATCCGACGACATGGTCCAGCACGGGAGGCAAGGTGATGGTGCTCCAAACCTGCCAAAGTGAGTAATTCTTTTCTCGCGTTCGGAACGAGACTTTGACCGGACGAAACGACAACCCTGCGAAGTTTTGCGACTCCAGCTCCTGTCTAAACTCCGAGGTGCAGAAGGGATTCATGCTGATATCCATGCGTCCTATGGGTTTGTTTCGAAAGTGCTCGACCTCGAACCTGCCATCAGGTGGCAGCTTTCTTCCTGAGCCTGCTTGGAGCCCGAACACCCAACAAAAGTAGGAGGCGTTATCGAAATCGGACAGCTCCCAAACACGCTCGCCTTTGATCTGATAAAAGGTCGGATGCTCCCATGGCAAGGTAGGAAACCTTTTCCAATAAGGCTCCCTGCCAGTCGTGCGGAGATAGGAGATAACTTCTTCAATTACCGGATCGCCCAGTTCAGCTTCCAAATGGAAACCTACCAGGTCGGGTGGGAAGAATTGGGGCCAACGCTCTCTTAGCTGCTTCATGTCCTCTGATGGCAGCGTGCGCCCACAGATTTCATTTATCTGCATAATCGGTGTCCCTTTGGGATTTGGTTCATGGATGGTGAACTTTACGAACTTTTTCATGAGAGTTTCTGTTTTACTTCACACGTTCGACACCACCGCCTTCTCCATCACATAATCATCCATCACAAACCCGCTGCCGATGTCGCTGCACACGTCTTCGGTGAAGTGGAAGCCGTGGCGGAGATAGGCGCGGATGGCGGGGGCGTTGCGTTTGTTCACGCGGAGGCGCACCGTTTTGCAGCGCAGGTCGCGGGCGCGGTCCTCGGCCCAGCGCAGGGTGAGGCCGCCGAGGCCGTGACCATGCACCTCGGGCAGGAGGTAGAGCTTGTTGATGAAGAGCACGGGCTCCATGGCGAGCTTTTCAAACGAGATGTAGCCAACAGCGCCGCGTCCCTCGGCCTCGACGAGCGCGTACCACACGTCCCGTGCCTGCATCTCATGCGCCATGTTGCCAGGCTGATACCAGATGGAGAGCATGTAGCGGATCTGCGCGTCGCTGATGATGCCGGGGTAATACGCGAACCAGATGGCATGCCCGAGCTGCTGCACCATGGGCAGTTCATCGGCACCAATACGGCGGATGCGCGCGGCAAGCGGCTGGATGGCATCTTGAATGGTCTGCAACGTCTGCTGCCAGACTTCGAGGTCATTGGCCGGTGAGAGGCGCTGCAAGTTGGCGGCGATCTGATCGCGCGTGGGCTTCACGAGCTGCTCCTCGCGGATTTGCTTGGGATCAGCGGGAAATTCCATCTCCGGCAGGATCGTCTTCGCGAGGTACCAGCAAGCCCAGGCGCGCCAGGTGCGCAGCTCCTTGTTCGGCTCAACCATGCGCGTGGCGAGATGCTGCCAGTGGCGGCGCGGGTTGCCGATGAACTGGCCTTCTACCCGGTTCTGCATGATCCACACGAGCGCCTGATACGGCAACGGCCATTGCGCGAGAATCGGCTCGCCCGCCTGCAACGGCAGCGAAAGCGCCCGGTTGATGAGAAGAATGCTTTTGGCCGGAAAACCCTCACGCCAGAGGCTCTGCGCATAATGCAGCGCCGTTTCATAGAACAGCGGACCACGCTCGTGGTTCAGTGCCTCGACGTCCTTGTGATCATAGTGCCGGTTCTCCTCCGGCAGCAACGGACAGGGCGGATTGATCCACGCGGCGTGTCGCATGGTCAGTCAGCATCCACGGTGCGGGGCATCTTCGGGCAGAGCAACGAGGCGGCGACAGTCTCCGGGTCATCTTTGAGGAAGAAGGAGAGCCGTCCACGACGATCGCAGACCCACACTTCCTTCGCACCCGCCTCGAAGTACAGCCGCCGCTTTTCCTCAATCTCGCCGCGCTTGTTGCCGGGCGAGATAACCTCGACGCAGATCTCCGGCGCGCCCTTGAGCGCCACGCGTCCGCCCACCTGCACGAGCCGCTTTTTCGAAAGCCAGACCACATCAGCGACCTTGATGCCCTCGCTAGTGGAGATGGGACACTCGACGGTGACCTTGCCAGCGGGAGCGTGTTTGTGCAGCAGTTCGACGAGATCCGCTTGTTTGCCGCCATGGGAGAATTCGGTGTAGCACATCATAATCGTGTTGCCGTAGCGGTCGGTTTCCACCCTGCCGGGCCAGTTGCGAACCAGCGGGTCGCGGCCGATCGCCTCCCAGCGGTTGATGTTGAAGACCGTCTGGTTTTTGACCTTCGGGAGTGAAAGCAGGGCGTTCATGACAGGAGTCTGGCACATCATCCTTCCTGCTTCAACTCCCAGCCCTTCGCACGGCCCAGCGCACGATTCCAGCCCTGGGTGATTTTGGCGCGTGTGGCGGCTTTCATGGCCGGTTTGAATTTGCGATCCATCTGCCAGTGCTTCGCGATGTCAGCCACATTCTTCCAAAAGCCGACGGCGAGTCCCGCGAGGCAGGCAGCGCCTAGCGCGGTGGTTTCGTTCACTTTCGGACGCACGACGGGCACGCCGAGCAGGTCGCACTGCATCTGCATGAGCAGGTTGTTCACGCAGGCGCCACCATCGACGCGGAGTTCCTTCAGCTTGATGCCCGCGTCGGCCTCCATGGCCTTCAAGATGTCCATGACCTGCAAGGCGATGCCTTCCAACGCCGCGCGCGCGATGTGCGCCGCCGTGGTGCCGCGCGTCATGCCCACCAGCGTGCCACGCGCATACGCATCCCAATGCGGCGCACCCAAACCGGCAAACGCTGGCACCAGATAGACGCCACCGGTGTCCGGCACGCTCGCGGCGAGCGCCTCGACATCGGCGGAGCGCTTGATGATGCCCAAACCATCACGCAGCCATTGAATCGCCGCACCGGCGATGAACACGCTGCCTTCCAGCGCGTATTCGGTGCGTCCGTCGATGCGCCAGGCCACGGTGGTGAGCAGTTTGTTTTTCGAGGCGATCGGTTGGGTGCCGGTGTTCATCAGCATGAAGCAGCCGGTGCCATAAGTGTTCTTCACCATGCCCGGTTTCGTGCAGACCTGGCCGAACAAGGCCGACTGCTGATCCCCGGCGATGCCCGCAACGGGAATTCTGCCGCCAAGCAACGAAGTTTCACCAAACACGCCGCTCGAATCCCGCACTTCCGGCAGCATGGAGCGCGGCACGCCGAAGATCTTCAGCAACTCGTCATCCCAATCGCCTTTGCGGATGTCGTAGAGCATCGTGCGTGAGGCATTGCTGGCATCGGTGGCATGCACCTTGCCACCAGTGAGATTCCATAGCAACCAGGTGTCGATGGTGCCAAAGGCGAGCTCGCCCTTCGCGGCACGCGCTTTGAGACCCTTCACGTTTTGCAGCATCCACTGCACCTTGGTGGCGGAGAAGTAGGCATCGACCACGAGGCCGGTCTTGCGCTGGATGAGCTTGTCGAGCTTCTGTGCGCGCAGCTTGTCGCAGATCGAGGCCGTGCGGCGGTCCTGCCAGACGATGGCGTTGCAAACGGGCTTCCCGGTCTTCCGATCCCACACCACGGTCGTCTCACGTTGATTCGTAATGCCGATGGCGGCGATGTCCGATGCCTGAGCGCTTGCCGTTTGCAGCACTTCAGCCGCCACTCCAGCCTGCGTGGCCCAGATTTCCTGTGCATCGTGCTCAACCCAGCCCGGTTTGGGGAAAATCTGCCGGAACTCCTTCTGCGCCGTCGCCACGATGCCGCCGTCGTGGTTGAACAGAATGGCGCGTGAGCTGGTGGTGCCCTGGTCGAGTGCGAGGATGTATTTCATGGTTAATCGTGATGTTCCCAAGTGCGCGTGCCGGAGTCAATGGCTTACAAACAGCCGGGCAACATGTAGGTGGCGTTTTTCGCCGCGAATGAATACTCTTGCCCCGAAACCATCCAAACCCATCGCTATGCAAACCATCCCTGAATCCGCAGCGCCCGCCGCACCGCGTGAGCGTTCCACCAAAAAAGTCGTTCTCATCACCCTCGCCGTCATTCTCGGCTGCGCGGGCATCGCCGCCGCCACCGGCGGCCTCTGGGTCAAGCACACGTTCTATCCCTCGCCAATCACGCCGGTGAGCCTCACCGCCACGGAGAAGGCTGAGTTTGACAGCAAACTGCAGTCCTTGAACGATCCTGCCGCCGTGCCTGTGGACGAAGCCAATCGAACGCTCGTCATCAATGAGCGCGAAGTAAACGCCTACCTCGCTCAGCAGCAACTCGGTGAAAGCGTGCAGGTAAAGTTTGGTGAAGGCACTGTCTCCGCCGCCGTCATCTTTACGGCTCCCGAAGACTTTCCGGTGTTCCCGAACCAAAAGATCCGCCTGCGCTTCACTTTTGGCACCAGCCTGACACCGGAGCACAAGCTGTCGCTCAAACTCGACGATCTGAGCCTTGGCGGCATCTCGCTGCCGAACAGTTGGATCGGCGACATCAAGGGCGTCGATCTCGTGGCTGAAAACGTGGAGAGCGACCCTGCACTGCAAAAGTTTCTCGCGGGCATCAAGTCACTGGAAATCCACAACGGCACGCTGCGCCTGGCACTGAACAAATAAGCCACGTCACGCCTTCAACGGCAGCGTGAAGCAGAACACACCGCCGCATCCGGCCACTTCCTTCGGCCAGATGCGGCCGCCGTGGTCTTCGACGATGTTTTTGCAGATGGAAAGGCCGAGGCCGGTGCCGGTGGGCTTGCCGTCGGTGAAGAAGGGCGTGAACAGTTTGTCCACGATGCCGGGCTTGAAGCCGCGGCCGGTGTCCTCGACCTCGGCATAAATTTCACGCGGCCGTTCCTCAAAGCGCACCATGATGCGCCCGCCATCCGGCATGAAATCGGCGGCATTGTTGAAGAGATTGAAGAAGACGTGATCGAGACGGCGGATGTTGAGCGGCATCACCACGGCGGGCACTTCAGTTTGCACCTCGACGACGACTTTTTTGTTCTCCAGCTCGTCGCGGGTCTGATCAATCACCTCGGCGAAGTAAGCGGCGAAGTTCGTGGGTTCCAGTGCGTGCTGAGTGGATCCCTCGCTGACACGCAGCAGCTCGTTGAGCATGTGCGTGAGGCGCTCCACCTGCTGCTGGATGCGTTTCTTCGCCTTCTGTCGCAGTTCCGGGCTGGCACGCTCGGAGGCAGCGGCATCACCAGCAAGGACAATGACGCTGAGCGGATTCTTCAAGTCATGCACGATAGAACGTGCAAAGCGCCCCATGAGCGAGAGGCGCTCCGCTTCGAGCATTTCCTGCACGAAATGGCTGTTCGTCTCGCGCATGCGATGGCTGAAGGCATGCAGCAGGGCAAAGACGAGCTGCGGCGATTGTTCCATCAGATCCGTGACCTGATCGCGCGACACAAACAGCAGGCGTGAGTCCTGCTGCGCTGTCGCCGACGCGGAACGCGGTGCGTTGTTGATGATGGCCATCTCGCCAAAGAAATCACCCGCCGCGAACTCGCGCAGCGCATGCTTGTTCGACTGACTGACGAACGCGGAAATGCGAACGAGGCCGTCGAGGATGGCATACAGGCCATCACCGGGATCACCCTCCTCGAAGATGACCTCGCCGGCCTTGTACTCGCGGATTTCCGGCGCGACCTGCTGCTGCTTCAGCTCGGACTCCAGAATGCTGACAAAGGTGGCTCTAGGTTCGGCGGCGCTCATGGAGTGATGGACGGAAATTAAAAAGTGCGTTCCGTCACCGTGATGACATCGCCAGGGATGATGATGATCGGCGGCTGTCCTGGCAGCGTGGCATGTTTTTTCAAATCGACGGCATAAACCTGGCTCCCGCGTTTCAACAGCACGCGTGACTGCCGTGCGAGACGCGTGTAACCACCCGCAAGGGCGACAGCCTCCTCAATCGTGAGGCGGGGCTGCACGCCGCGAGGGAAATTATAGCGCCCTGGCTGGGTGACTTGGCCGAGCACCGAATAGGCCAAGCTGACGTATTCGATCACCTGCACCTGAGCGCGAGCCTTGACCAGAATGCGGTTTTCCACGGCGTATGCGTTCAGCTTCGCCGCGAGCTTCGAAGGGCTTGAGCCAGCGGCCCGGATCTCGGCATTGCCTTCGGAGGACAGCGTCGGCACATTGATCATGCCATTCCAATCCACGCGCACCTGCTGGGCAAGGTCAGGTTCCCCTGCAAAAGTGATGTTCAGCAGATCTCCCGGCTGAATGCTGTAATGACCGGCAGAAAGCGGTGGTGGTGGTGGCGGCGACAGTTCGGAACCGTGTTTCGTCGCACATGAAGTGAGCAGCAAACAGAGTGCCAGACCCAGCAGAAATGACGTGGACGGAAGCTTCATGGACTCGTGGTTAATGGATTGAATTGAGAGTGTCAATACAAAGGATCGTGAAAAGTCTTGACGGTCTCTGCTGATCTACACTTAATGATTTGTGGAATACCTTGCTGCATTTCTGCTGACAATCAGCCTGACCGTTTCTGTGCTGACCAGCACAGGCCTCAGCGCGCTAGCCCCCCCCGTTCAGAAGCCGGTGTTTCCCGCGATGTCGGCGATGCTGCCGCCGAAAAATGACGACGCCATCACCCCGCTGCCCAACGCATTGCGGCAGATTCAGCAGGAACCGGTAACGCTGCTGCCACTGCCGAATGGTGAGGCCCCGGCCATGGCTGTCACGCGCTCCGCATCCTCGCGTCGTGCCGCGAATCCCGATGTGGACCCGACAGTGCAACTGCGCCGCTGGCAGACCGTGGCGTCCGCCGCCGGGATGCAGCCTTACACCTGGGGTTGGTCGGGTGATGTCACTGCACGTCTCGCGCTGGGGGTGCAGTCCACGTTCTTTTACACCGACAATCTGTACTTTCAGACCCCTGGCCGCACGACGGGCCAGGCCATGTTCGAAGTCTCCCCGATCATCAAACTTGATCTCGGCGACCCGCAGGGCGGGATCAGCGGAGCGGGATCCAAGCAGTCGGAGTATTACGCCAGCCTGCTTTATGTGCCGACGTTTTTCTACCATCTGAGCGAGGACATCGACGACTACGCGCAGCATTTTCTTGGCGAGATCGGCCGGGTGAACGAGGTGTCCCGCTCCGTGCTGCGCGTGGACTATGACGAGCGCCTCCTCGCATCGTCGGAAAACACCTCGCCGGAGGAAAACTACACGCTGCTGGACGCCTCCGCGCTGACGGAGTACCGCATCACGCCGCTCACCACGTTGCGCGGTAAGGCCAGCCGCCGCAGCATTTCCCTGACCCGGGGCACGTCAGGCCGCGAAACGTGGATCGGCGAGGCGGGGCTGGTGCGTGAGATTTCACCGAAAACCAAAGTCGGTATCAACGCCGAGGTCGGCCACATCATGTCTGAGCAACGGGCGCTCGGATCGCAGCGGTATCAGCAGGCGCTGGTTTCCATCGATTGGAAGCCCACGGCCAAACTGGGACTGACCACGTTCACCGGCATGGAATGGCGCGAGTTCACCCAGGTGGTGCCTCGCGGACTGATGACGAGCTTCGTGACCAATTCCGCCCTCTACTGGCAGGCCACGGAGAAAACGCGCATCAATCTGCGGCTGCGGGTGTACAATGAGCCCTCGGTTATCGCGCAGGGATCGCTCTACCGGGCGGTGCGTTTTGGGTCCGACCTCACGCATGATTTCGGCGTGCATTATTACACCACGATGGAAACCACCGTCACCAGACGGCAGTACGACAGCGGCCGACGTGACTGGGAACCGACGGTGCGCATTGTCCTCGGTTATCGGGACGACAATGACAAGCTGCACAACCGCACCAACATCGAACTGTTCCTTCAGTGGCACGAGCGTCTCCGCAACGACATTCCGAATGCCGACGTCATGCGCACGCAGGTCGGCGTGCAGCTTACACGCTACTTTTGATCGACCGCAACCATGAGCACCGCATCACCCGACCAAGGCCCCGAGCGCTTTCTGCGCACGGAGCACCTCCAGCAGGATCTCGGCGGACGTGCCGTGCGCGGCGGAGTCATTACGATGCTGGCCCAAGTGGGCAAGTTTGGGTTCCAGATCATCAACATGGCCGTGCTCGCCCGGTTGCTCTCGCCGGATGATTTCGGCCTCGTCGGCATGGTCACGAGCCTGGTTGGATTTTTGACCATCTTCAAAGACCTCGGTCTTTCTGCGGCGACGATTCAGCGTCCTGAAATCACCCATGCGCAGGTCAGCACCCTGTTTTGGGTGAACACCGGCTTTGGTCTGCTGCTGGCGGCGCTCACGCTGGCGGCGGCACCGCTGGTGACTTCGTTTTATCACGAACCACGGCTGTTCATCGTCACCTGTACGCTGGCGGCGGGTTTTGTCATCTCCGGCCTCTCGGTGCAGCATCAGGCGCTGCTGCGGCGGCAGATGCACTTCGGCACGATCATGAAGATTGATCTGCTGGCGCTCGGCTGCGGCACTATGACAGCGGTGGTCACCGGCTGGCTCGGTTACGGCTATTGGGCGCTGGTGTGGCTGCAGTTGGTGCTCATGACCGTGACGACGGTCTCATCATGGATCGCCTGCGGCTGGCGGCCCGGCGGCTGGCATCGCGAGTGTGGCGTGCGCGATATGCTTGGCCTTGGCGGCTGGCTGGCTGCGTTCCGCATGGTCAGCTACTGGATTCAAAACGTGGACAACGTGCTCATCGGGCGCTTCTGGGGTACGCAGTCTCTCGGCTACTACATGCGCGCGTATCAACTTCTCGTGATGCCGCTCTCGCAGATCAACCTGCCCATCGGCGAAGTCACCATCCCCGCGCTCAGCCGCATGACGGTCGAAGTGCAGCGTTACCGTGATGCCTATGGCAAGGTGCTGCAGATGGTGCTGCTGCTCACGCTGCCGGTCGTCGTGGTGACCGTCGGCGCCGCCGACTGGGTGATCGAAGTCGTGCTGGGCAGGCAATGGATCGCTGCGGCAGACATCTTCATGTGGCTGGGCATCATGGCCTTCGCCGAACCGGTGCGCTACACCACCAGCTATCTGTTCATCTCGCAGGGCCGGACGAAGGAGATGTTCATCGCGGAGCTGGTTTCCAGCATCTTCCTCATCACCGCCATCGTCATCGGGGTCATGTACAGCACCAAGATGGTCGCCATCTGTTTCGCCATCTCCAGCCTGCTCATCCGCACGCCGATTGTGCTGTGGTATGTGGGTCGCTCCGGGCCGGTGCGCACGCTGGAGATTTATCGGATCGCCTTGCCATTCATTCTCGCCTCACTCCTGGCCCTGGCGGCTTTGTTCGGTTTCCGGCACTCGTCTTATGCAGCTCTGCCATGGATCAATCCCCTGACAGGAGTCATCATCGCCACCGCCATCACCGGCAGCGTCTTTTTGCTCGTGCTGCTCTTGATTCCAGGCACACGTCGCTCGCTCAAAGATGTGCGCAAGTTGCTGCCAATGCTGCGCAAATCGAAAGCTCCCGCCGCTTCTTGACGCTTAAACCCCACTTCTCCAACCCACGATCCGCATGAGCCAGACCACCCAAACCAGCCTGTGGCAGCATCTCGCCGCGTATGTCCTGTTCATCCGCCATCATCTGCGTCACGGCCTGCGTAAAGGCGCCAAGCGCGGTCTCGATCTCGCCGTCGGCCTCACCATGGTGCTGCTGCTCTCCCCCCTTCTCATCACCGCCGCGCTCATGATCATCATCATGGATGGCAGGCCCGTCACCTTCGCCGGCAAACGTGTCGGCAAGTTCTGCCGTCTCTTCCCCATGATGAAGTTCCGCACCATGCGCCGTGATGCGGAGGCCATCGAAAAGAAAATCCAGGAGCACAAGATCAGCCAGACCGCCCAGCACTTCGTCGATCCCGAGCACGAGTCCGTCATGAAGCTGCGTCATGCCCTGTTGAAGTTTTCCAGCGCGGAAAAATACCCCAACGACCCGCGCATCCTGCCCTGCGGCAAATTCATGCGCAAATTCTCCGTCGATGAGCTGCCGCAACTCTTCCACATCGTCTCCGGCGACATGAGCCTCGTCGGCCCGCGCCCGTTTGCGATGTGGGAGGTGGCGGAGTTCACACCGCGTGATCTGCTGCGGCATAAGATCAAGCCCGGCCTCACCGGCCTGTGGCAGATCAGCAACCGCAACAGCATCACGCACGACGAAGCCATTGGCCTCGACTTGAAATATGCCGCAAAGCAGAGTTTGTGGCTCGATCTCAAAATCCTGCTCTTGACCGTGCCGATCGCGCTCAAAAACCGCGGCGGCAACTGAACCTCTTTCCCAACGATGAACTGCGACGCCATACTTCACGACCAGCCCCGCCAGACTCTCAATGACGAGCCGTTCCTTCTCTGGGAAATCGGCCAGCGCCGTGTCATTGAGCACTGGATGGACCATCTCTTCCGCAGCAACGCGACCATGACCCTGTGGCTGGAGAAAGATGATGAGCCGCTGGCCGCCGTCATTCGCGACACATTCCCCCTGTGCAAACGCGTCGATGTCAAAAGCGGCATTCCCGAAGCAGCGACCGACTTCTGCACTTTTGTCGATGCCGAAGGTGCCATCCAGCTTCAACGCGGCAGCACTATCATCTCCCTGCTGCCCGATCAGCCCACTACCAAGACCTGGTTTGCCATGGTCAAAAAATGGCTGGCCGAACAGCAAAAGTTCGGCACGCAGCTGCCCGAACTAGAGACGCAAATCGCTCCGGGTGTCATCATCGGCCATCATTGCAGCATCTCGAAGGACACGGTCTTCAACGCTCCCTGCTGGGTCGGCAGCGGCTGCACCATCAGCGGCGCCACGATCGGCCCCAACGCTGTCATCGGTGAAGATTGCATCATCGCCAGCGGCGCGCACATCAGCGACTCGTATGTTCTGAGCCGCCGCTTCATCCGTCCCAACACCCGACTGGACGGTGTCGTTGCCACTGCCAGAAGATTCCTGGATCATGCAACGGGCGAACCCGTCTTCCTGTCATAAACCCGCATCATGAACAGCGTTCCACCCGACTGCCCTCCTCCGGCCCAATCCACCCTGCAACAACTTGAAGAAGGTGGTGCGCTCTCGCAATTTGCCTCAAGCATTGCCCATGAAGTGTGCAATCCGCTCAGCCAGATCGTGCTGGCGACCGACCTGCTTGCCGGGCCGCGTCCGATGACGGACGACTTCCGCAAAAAAATCGTCACCTTCCTGCGTCAGGGGTCTGATCGCATTGACAAGGCGATGAAAAGCATGCTGCAGACCTGCGCGCCGATCGAAACCAGCATGGTTGCTGCGGATGCCAATGCCATCGTCGAGGCCGCCCTCGCCACCCTCACAGTGAACGCTAACATTCGGGTGGCAAAACATTTCGCGTCAAACCTGTCCACCATCCTGATCGATAAACAGCACATGACCGAAGCCATTGCAGGCATCTGTGCCAACGCCATCGATGCCATGCAGCCCGGCGGCGGCACGCTCACCATCACCACCTCCGCCAAAGTCTTCACCAGCAGCGAGCGTGAAGGCTGGCAGCGCCAGTCCTGGTTTCGCGCCGGCGACCACGCTGTCGTCATCGAGATCGCCGACACCGGGCATGGCATCCATAAGAGCCAGATGCCTCTCATCTTCGAGGCGTTCTACACCACCAAGACCGCCGGCAAAGGCGCAGGTCTGGGCCTCACCGTCGCCAAAAAGGTCGTTGATTTGCACCATGGACGACTAGAAATAAGCAACCGACCTGAAGGTGGCGTTCTTGCCGTCCTGACTTTGAAATCTGCCGCCGGGCTTTCCAACCTTGATTCCCAATCACTTCCATGAGCGACTCTCCCGATTCCGCGAAGAAAAAAATCCTGCTTATCGATGACGAGCCCTTCATCACCAGCCTCATGGCCATGAATCTCGAGGATTCCGGCCGCTACGAGGTCCGTGAGCAGAACGACTCCCTCAAGGCGCTCGAAACGATCATGGATTTCGTCCCCGACCTCGTGGTGCTTGATGTCATGATGCCCGACCTCGACGGCGCCGACATCATCTACCGCCTGAAGAACGATGCGCGCCTCAAGCACATCGCCGTCGTCTTCCACACCGCCACCGTGCGCGAGGCCGAGCTGCACGCCCACGGCGGCATCATCAGCGGCTTCCCCTTCCTCGCCAAACCGGCCACCACCGACCAGATGATCGAGTTCATCGAGAAGCACCTGCCGAAGTGAAGACCGCGTCTTAAATGCCGGCAAGGCAGGCGCCTGCCCACCACATTCTCAGAGCCATGATCAGCTCAAGCAGGCGCACCACGCTTCCATCGAAGCTCGTCTGCACAGTCGCCGGTTCACCGCCGTTGAACACGGTCACGCCCGATGACACAATGGTTCAGACCATCACTGACGATTATCGGCATGGTTCAGCAAAAACTAACCCGCATGCCATTGCTGATGATCTCAAATCACCCGGTCAGACGCGCCTCTTTGTCAATAGTTTGCACCACCACCGCTGCAAGGATCGGTCCCATGCCCTTGATGCTCAGCACATGCTTTTGCGCCGCAGTGGTGCGCATCATTTGCTCCAGCGCCTGCTCATCCTCCTTGATGCGCTGCTGCACGTTTTTGAGCACCTCCAACTGCTGCTTGAGCAGCAAGCCTGCGGCAGCTTCACATCGTGCTGTGCGCCGAGCAGGCGGTGAATGCGGTTGCGCAGCATGGTGCGCTGTCGCACGAAGAAGCAGCGCTGCCGCAAGACCTCTTTGCGCTGGCGTGTCTCCTTGCAGGGAATGTGCACGCTGCTGACGAGACCCGCACGCAGCAGCAGGGCGAGGATGCGGGCGTCGATCTTGTCGGTCTTCACTTGTGCCTCGGCGATGATGCGGCTCTTGAAGGGGTTGGCCAGCGTAAGATGTTGCGCCGGCATGGACTGCTCCAACAGCTCATAGAGCCAATGCCAGTTCATGGAGGCTTCAAACACCACGCGCGGGTTGGGCCAGCGCTTCAACAGCGTGGCAAAGTCATGCGGCGAGTGATGCTCGATGCGGCCTTTGCCGAGGTCGCTGCCTGCGGCGTCAACAGCGTGCCAGACGCTGTACTTTTTGTGGTAGTCGATGCCGATAAAGGTGGCGGCTTCGGTGACAATGGGCGGTAGTGTATGGGACGATGTTTTCATGGTGCCACCACTATACCAAATCGCCCCTTCCTACGGCCGAGCACGCTCAAAACACTCTTTCTTCTTCGTATTCATGTCGCCTAACCCCGTTTCCTGAGCGGAACTCTGGGCTCCGACGGCTCCGCCACCGAGGTCGATTCTGCGACGTGGCGACAAATCGATGTGCGCATCCACGATGAGCGTACGGGCTGGGATGTGTTTGAAATCAGTCTGCTGCGTCCTGCCGGTTGGCTGGCGGCGCATTCGCGCAAGATGGAGGGTCAAAATCAAGTCTGGGTCGATTTCGGTGCTGATTTCGCGAGAGGATGGGTGGAGGTGCTTCGCGAGAAGGCTTGTCCTTTGATTGAGCCTGGAAATGGCCGCGTGGTGAAGGCAACGATTTCGCATGCCAATGACGACGTGCGCACGCTGGCGATGAGTGATGGCGAGACACTGCATGTGACAGGGAATCACCGGATGTTCAGAGCCACGCAGCGGGATTGGGTGCCGGTGAAGATCCTGCGCCCCGGCGAAGAGCTGCAAACGACCAATGGTAGGAAGTCAGTGGCCTCACTCAACTACCAGAAAGGCCGCCATCAGGTGTATAACATCGAGGTGGAGGAGTAGCGTGTGGGGAAGTGGGGACGGAATCGAATGGCACTCAGATACGACCGAAGATGGATGGTTTTCTGCGGTTTGAGAATGAATGAGTCAAAGAGGTTGCGAGGAGTGGGATCGGGGTCGTCCATCCGCCGTTTGGGGCGGCTCCCCATTTCCCGGAGGGAACACCCCTGCGCATTCATGGAGGACTCCGCCGCAAGCATGGATCACCCCGGCTGCACCAGTAAGCACCCCGCCGCCGCGAGCGGGCACCCCAAAGTGAGCAACAATCCACCCCAAAGCGTAGAGCCATGAACTGGGACCAATCCACCTGGGAAAGCGGCTTCTATGACCAGCAAACGCCGTCCGAATACTTTCAACCTCAAACCAAACCTAAATCCAAAATGAAACGCACCAACTACTACCCCAGCCGTATCGGCGACCAAGTGAACTGGCTCGACGACTACGCCGTGAAACTCCCCATTCACGGCCCCACGCTCGGCGCCATCGCCGCTGACATCACCGCCAGCGCGAACGACGCAAAATATGGCAACTACGTCCTCGGCACCTGGCTCAGTGCCGTGCGTAACTTCTCGCCATCGACGACGGATGCTGTGGATGATGTGCTCACCGGCGCAGGCACCGTGGCGATGGTGCTACCGACCTTCACCGCACCCGCTCTGCCCGCTGGTGTCACCGCTGTGCTGCCCGGCACGCTGAACCGCATCTTCGCCCTCATCGCCAAGATGAAACTCTCCTCCGCCATGACGGAGGCCATCGCCACCGATCTTGGCATCGTCGGCTCCGAAGCGACCGAGATGGCCGTGCCAAAATTCATCACGGAGATGCTGCAAGGCGCAGGTTGCCAATGCGTGAAGCACACCTTCTACAAATACAACCACATGGGCGTGTATATCGAAGGCCGTCGTGGCACCGGAGCCTGGGAGTTCCTCGCCATCGACACCGAAAGCCCCTACATCGACGAGCGCCCGTTGTTGGTCGCTGGCACACCCGAAGTGCGCGAATACCGCATGAGAGTCTGGGACAAAGGCACCCCGAACGGCGACTGGACGGATGTGGTGAAGGTGACTGTAAGCCCGTAATCGGGCCATTCCTGGCCCGCCACTCTGAACCGGGGCAGAAATGCCCCGGTTACTTCCAACTTCAACACGAGCTAAAGCTCGAAACTACTTTATGCCCTTCGATCCCACCAAACCCGCGACCAACTCGCCGAACTCATCGGCAGAGATGCGCAGCCAACTCACCTCGCTCAACGCCGACATCCAGCAGCGGGCGACGATCAACGATCTCAACAACGCCATCGCGAATGCGCTCCAACAAACGAGCAACAACAGCAACGGCGTTGGCACACTCGGCCAAGGTGCCGATGGCGGCTACAACCAGCAGCAG
>JAYVIO010000049.1:0-5959 GCA_043770175.1 Verrucomicrobiales bacterium
GTCCAAGGCGGAGGATGTTCTTCGGTTCGGGCATGGTCGGGGGGAAAGGGGCGCGCATCCTAGCGGCATATTTTCGGCTGGCGAGGGGAATTTCATGGCATGGCTGCCATCCACGCCAAAGCAGCTTTCCGCAGGCGCTCCACCGTCGCGAATTCGGTCTCAGCGAGGTTTTTCGACTCGTTCGGATCACGGGAGAGATGGTAAAGCTCGGTCTGTGTGCCGTCGGAGTTCACCAGCAGCTTCCAGTCGCCGTCACGAATCGCGACATTGGGTGATTTCGAGCCAGGCTCGTTCGGGTAGGGAAATCCGCCCTTCACCTTGCCAGCGGCACCCGGTTTGCGCCCATATTCCCACAGCAGCGGCTTCTGGCGCATGATCTTCTCACCGCGAAACGCTGCGCTCATGTCCACGCCGTCGAAATCAGCCGCCGGTGCTTTGATTTGTGCCAGAGCGCACAGCGTTGGCAAAAAATCGACGCTGCTGACCACGGTGACCTCATTCACGACGCTCGCAGGCACCACGCCGGGCCAGCGCACGATGAGCGGCGTGCGGATGCCGCCTTCATAGAGGCTCCACTTCATGCCGCGCAGGCCGCCGCTGCGTGCGCGGGCGAAGCTGGGCTCAGGGCCGTTGTCGCCACAGAGAATGATGAGTGTGTTCTTTGGCAAAGCGTCAATGAGACGGCCGATCTGCATGTCC
This sequence comes from Verrucomicrobiales bacterium, assembly GCA_043770175.1. Classification (GTDB taxonomy): domain Bacteria; phylum Verrucomicrobiota; class Verrucomicrobiia; order Verrucomicrobiales; family Verrucomicrobiaceae; genus Prosthecobacter. The sequence continues at coordinate 700 of JAYVIO010000049.1, forward strand.
ATCGTCGTCAACACGTCGCGAAACTTCGCTTTCACTTCGCGGGCGTCTTCGCCTTCCTGAGGACGAAACGGTGTGTGCGTGTCATCGAGCCACAGATTCACGAAGCAGGGCTTGTCTGTGTGTTGTTGCATGAACTTGATCGATTCATCGACCATCCAACGCGTGCGTTCATGGCGCTGCACCTGCTGCGGTTCGATCTCTTGCGCCCACGGCTGCGACTTCAAACCGAGCGCTGCGGCAGGCTCGGGACTTTCATAAGTGCCGAGGCCGAGATCATAACCATACGCGGCGAACTTCGGTGCCTCAGTGACATCACGCCCGCCACCGAGGTGCCATTTGCCAATGTGTGCTGTCGCATAGCCAGCCTCCTTAAAGGCGCGTGGCAGCGACGGTGCCTTGGGATCGAGGAAGTCCGCCTGCTCGCACTCGCGATTGCCTGCCTTCGTTTGCAGATAGCTCGTGATCTTCCATCGCGCTGGAAACTGCCCCGTGATCACACCGCAACGAGATGGCGAACAAATCGGCGAGGCCACATAGAACTGCCGGAACTGCATTCCTTCCTGCGCCAATCGGTCGATGTTCGGCGTCGGCACCTTGCCGCCGAAGCAGGATGGATCTGCCCAGCCGAAGTCATCGACGAGGATGCAGACGACATTGGGCCGGGCGGCATGAGCTGCCGCAGACAGAGAAAAGAGGAAGATGATAACGAATCGCATCCGGTTCCAAACGAACACGCTCACGCCGCTTATTCCGCGATTCGCTCCTTCATCCACTCAACAAGCGCCCGCACCGTGATCACTGCACCACCTTGTCCGCAAGCACCGTCAGCTTGTCTGTGGCCGCGTTCCAGCTCAGTTTCGCTTCATGGTCGATATAGTCGTCATCCTTTATCACCGCGAAACTCAGGCTGAGGTTGAGGCTGTCGCCCTTCCAGCCGTCGATCTCTGTGTAAAAACCCGCCCCGCCGGCGATGTCCTCCTCTTTGTAGCCGAGGGCCTGTGTGATTTCAGCGTACATGAACTGCCGCAGTCTCTTGCCATGCATCCAAACCCACAACGTCGAGAACTTGCGCCCCATCAGCATGTCGAGCGCGACCTGGTCCTGCTTGGGATGCCAGATGGCGTCTGGTGCGACTTCCTGGTTGCTCCAGGCGGCGCTGAGCTTGGCCTCACTGGGAAAGCCGAGCAGTTCTTCAGTGCGGTTGTCCGTGTCGATCAGGCAGGGCAGACCAAAGCGCTCGTAAATCACCCAGCGTTTGCTTTTACTGCGGCTGAGCATCGCGTCTCCATAGTTGCGGTTGAGCAGGGCGATGCCACGACGAGCCATGTTCACGAGTCCTTCATGCTCACTCTGCAACTGCGCTTTCAAAGCAGCCGTAAAGGCCGGGACACGGTCCTTCGGAATCTGATGCCAGCGGCTGCCGATTGCCCGTGCCGCGAGTCGGCGGATGGAATCACCCTCCATCTGCAACACGGGCAGACAGGCCTCCGGAATGCGCGGATCGAGGGAGGTTTGCAGTTCAAACATCGCCGCCTGCCGTGTGTCGATCTCCAGGCTTTGCAGTTCCTTGAGCAGTTTAGTGACCTGCGTTTCGTCCTGTGCACAGAGCGCCGATGTGAGGAGCCAACTGGCGAGGATGATGAGGTGATGCGTGTTCATGGGCCGGAAGATGCTTCGGCGCAGATTAATCGGGCCTCACGCCGCCTGTCACATGATCTTCGCGACTATCTGGATTCGCCCAGTGTGGTCAGTTCACGATCCGTGAGCAGCAGAGCGAAGCCGTGCTTGGTCGCCAACTCAAATGCGCCTGCCTTGATCGCCTCTGATTTAGGGTAATCGATCACCAGCACTGGCTTGCCGGTGGGTTTGAGGAGTTCGAGGAAGCTGATGACGTAACGGGATTGTTTTTCGCTGCGCAGCTTCTTACTGGCGATGAACAAGTCCTCCACACCGATGGCGCTGATGAGTTCGCGGTAATCAGCATGCTCCAGCAACTGCGCGGCGTTTTGCGGGATCACGAGGAAGCCTGGATGCTTGTCACGCGCACGTTTCGCGATGGCCGTGACCCATGCGACCATGTCGCGGCGATAGGTTTGACCGGTGGCGGGATTGGGACGGTCGTCGAGCCAGTCCTTTGTAGCTTCATCGTATTCGTAGAACTCAAAGGCATCGACGATATCGAGGTAGATGCCGTCAAAGCCATGCGCCACGACCTTGTCCACGGCGGGGAGCATGAGCTGCTGCCACTCGGGCTGCCAGTAGCGCACGCGGTAGTTGCCCTTCCAGTCGGGGTTCTCGGTGTGGAGGAATTTGGGCGCGGCGGCGTCAGGCTTGCCGTCTTTGTCGGCGTCCCAGCTCTTATACCAATAGGAGCGATAGTCTTCGGCCTCGCCGATGGAGACATAGGCAACGACACGGCGACCGCTTTTGCCACGGCGGATGGTTTCGATCTCCGCAGGCGTCCAGTCACCATCAGCGTCAAAGGCGACATCAAGCACCACGAGGTCGCGATCACAGGAGGCGAGCTTTTGCACCGCTGTTTCGCGGTTTGCGGCCAGACGATCCGCTTGAAGCACATAGGCGAAGGATTTGGGGATAAAAACGGGCTGCTCTGCCGCAACGGCCAAAGCACCGGCCAGCAAGACGAAGGAGGCGAAAAATCGTTTCATGAGTCAGGGCTGGAAGCCGATCTTGCGTTTGGGCGGTGCGGGTGGTGGGGCCAGCAGGGGTTGCAGTTGCTGCCAGATCAGGTTCAGCGCCTGATCATGTTTCAGCAACGTGTGATCAATCTCCGCCAAACGTTGCAGCACCTTGGCACCGATGGCCAGTTGCTCCCGCATCTGGATGAACGCCCGCACTACAAAGACGCTCATCGCCACCGCTTCCGGGCTGTTCAGCACGGTCGCGGCCATGATCGCCCCGTGCTCCGTGAATGCCATCGGCGGCTGGGCGGAGAATTTGAGCCGTGAGAGGTGGTCGCAATTTGCGACCACCTCGAGTTTCTCCGCCCCTGTGAGCCGAAAGGCGAAATCCTCCGGGAAACGGTCGGCATTGCGTTTGACCTGCTCATTGAGGCGCTTCGTCGGCACGCCGTAGAGGGCGGCCAGATCACTGTCGAGGATCACACGCTCGCCGCGCAGGGTAAGAATGAGTTGATGGATCGCAGGGGGTTTCATGCGTGGCGCATCCTGCCGTCCTTTGTCCAGCCCGCCACCCCGAAATCCACATTGACGCCCCCGCTTTGGGGCATACTCTTCGGGCCTCCACGACGCATCATCAAATCATGATTCGTCCATATAACCCAAACGACCACCCACATGTCCCGTTCTTACATCTTCTCGTCCGAGTCCGTCGGCGAAGGCCATCCTGACAAAGTTGCCGACACCATTTCCGACGCCATCCTCGACGCCTGCCTCAAGATCGACCTCAAGAGCCGTGTCGCTTGTGAAACCTTCGTGAAGAGCAATGTCGTCGTCGTCGGCGGTGAGATCACCATCCCGAAACTCCAGAACAAGAAGCTCGGCACCACCAAGCCTATCGACGAAGTCATCAACGTCGGCCAGGTCATCCGTGACGCCGTCCGTGGCATCGGTTACACGAATGTGGACGACGTCTTCCACGCCGACCAGATCTTCATCAACAACTACCTCACCATCCAGAGCCCCGACATCGCCCAAGGCGTGGACGCTGAGAAGGCTGAAGGCAAAAAGCACGGCGAACAAGGCGCTGGTGACCAAGGCATCATGTTTGGTTATGCCTGCGACGAAACGCCTGAGCTGATGCCTGCGCCGATCATGTTTGCCCACCGCCTCGGCCGTGAGCTGACCCGCATCCGCAAAGCCGGCAAACTCGCCAAATGGCTCCGCCCTGACGCGAAGTCCCAGGTCTCTGTCGAATACGTCGATGGTCGCCCAACACGCATCGTCAATGTCGTCATCTCCACCCAGCACAGCGCTGACGTGAGCCATGCCGAGATCGAAAAATTCTGCATCGAGCAGGTCATCAAGAAGGTGCTGCCGAAGAACATGCTCACCAAGGACACCGAGTATCTCATCAACCCGACCGGCAAATTCGTCGTCGGCGGTCCGCAGGGCGACAGCGGCCTCACCGGTCGTAAAATCATCGTCGATAGCTACGGCGGCATGGGCCGTCACGGCGGCGGTGCCTTCTCCGGCAAAGACCCGTCCAAAGTGGACCGCAGCGCCGCCTACATGGGCCGCTGGGTCGCCAAGAACGTCGTCGCCGCCGGCCTCGCCTCGAAGTGCGAAGTGCAGTTCGCCTACGCCATCGGTCATCCGCTTCCTGTGAGTGTCCACATCGACACCTTCGGCACCGGAACCATCGATGACGGCAAAATCCTCGACGCCGTGCTCAAGGTCTTCTCCTTCAAGCCAGCCGACATCGTCAAGCAGCTGAACCTGCTCCGCCCGATCTATTCCAAGACCACCAACTACGGCCACTTCGGCAAGATCGACGATCCCGACATCACCTGGGAACTCACCAACAAGGCCGAGGCGCTCAAGAAGGCTGCGAAGTAATCCGCCGCGATCTCCATCACTCACGAAAGCCGCGCAGCGACCCTGCGCGGTTTTTGTTTGTAGGAAAGGTGAACACGGAAGTCGCGTTTCACGCGGCCAACCATGAAAGCACTGCTCACCTTCCTCGCACTCTTTTGCCTCAGCATCACCGCTTTCTCAGCGGACGAGGCCAAACCCAACATCATCCTCATCTACGCTGACGACCTCGGCATCGACGGCGTCAGTTGCTACGGTGCGGACAAGCACAAGACGCCGAACATTGACAAGCTCGCAGCCTCCGGCACGCGCTTCACGACCTGCTACGCTGCACCTCTGTGCGGGCCGTCGCGTTGTTTGCTCATGACGGGGCGCTACGCCTTCCGCACCGGCGGCATCACCAATGGTTCTTGGCGTGGCAATGGCCCAGGGGCCAAATCGGCTGATGAACCATCTGTCGCGCGGCTTTTGAAGCAAAGCGGCTACGCCACGGCTCAAGCCGGAAAATGGCGGCAGGTCGGCGAAACGCCGCGTGACTGGGGTTTCGACGAATACGTCACCGATCCAACCGCTGGCGGCTGGTTTTGGAAGGACTCGTATGAAAAGAATGGCGAGCAGATCAACGCGGGCAAAGAAGTCTATAACCCGGACATCATCCAGGCCTACAGCATCGACTTCATCACGCGCAATAAAGAGAAGCCCTTCTTCCTCTACTACGCCATGCACCTCGTCCACGGCCCCATCCT
>JAYVIO010000050.1:0-5935 GCA_043770175.1 Verrucomicrobiales bacterium
CATCGACCTGCCGGGCGCTTACAGCCTCAACGCCCGCTCGCCGGATGAAGCCGTGCTGCGTGATGTGTTGCTTGGCCGTCGGCCCGAAACGCCGCGCCCTGACCGAGTCGTCTGCGTGGTCGATTCCGCGAACTTCGAGCGCAACCTCTACATGGTCAGCCAGGTGCTCGAACTCGGCCTGCCGACGATTTTGGTGCTCAACATGGTCGATGTGGCCGAGCAGCGTGAATGGCGCATCGACGCGATCAAGCTTTCCGAGATCCTTGGCATTCCCGTTGTCAAAACGAACGCCATCAGCGGCCAGGGCCTCGTCGAACTCAAGCTCGCGCTCAGCCGCGAGGACATCGCGCCTCCCAAGTGGCAGAACGCCGCGCTGCCCGAGGGCGTGAAGGCTGCTTTGGAGCACAGTCGTGATGCCATGCGCCAAGCGGGAGCCATTCACACGCGCTCCAGCCTGCTGGAGCCGCTTTACCTGCTTTCCGATCACGATCCCACTCACTACGGCATCGCCGACACGCAAATCGGCCGCATTCACGAACTGCGCAGCCACATGGAGGCCGATTTCCCCGGTTGGGAGGATGCGCTCGTGGCGGAACGCTACCGCCGCATCGAGGAACTCTGCGCGCTGGTCTTGAAACGGCCCGATCAGGAGATCGAAACCATCACCACCAAGCTCGACCGCATCCTGCTGCATCCGGTGCTCGGCTTCGTGAACCTGCTGCTCGTGCTCGGGCTGCTGTTCTTCCTCATCTTCAAAGTCGCCGAAGGCCCCATGGGCTGGATCGAGGTCGGTTTCGGCCAGCTTGGTTCGTGGGTGGAAGGTTTGATGTCGCCCGGCGATTTCCGCGATCTCATCGTCAACGGTGTCGTTCCTGGCGTCAGCGGTGTGGTCATCTTCTTGCCGCAGATTTTGATCTTGTTTTTCTTCATCGGCATCATGGAGGACACCGGCTACATGTCGCGGCTCGCCTTCATCATGGACTGGGCCATGAGCAAGGTCGGACTCAACGGCAAATCGTTCCTGCCCTTCCTCAGCTCGTATGCCTGTGCCATTCCCGGCGTCATGGCCGCGCGCACCATCGACAGCCCGAAGGATCGCCTTATCACCATCTTGATTGCACCGTTGGCGTCGTGTTCGGCGCGTCTACCTGTGTACTCGCTGCTCATCGGCGTGCTGTTCCCGGTGGGCCAGGTTGGAGCCTTCGTGCAGGCTGGGATCATGCTCGGACTTTACTCGCTCGGCACGTTCGGAGCCTTTTTCTTCGCCTGGGTCTTCAACAAGTTCGTCATGAAAGGCAGCGCCAGCCCAATGATCCTGGAAATGCCGTCCTACAAGATGCCGGCGCTCAAATCCATCCTGCTGCACGTCTGGCAACGTGCGCGCATGTTCCTCGTGCGTGCAGGAACGATCATCCTCGGCATCTCCATCCTCATCTGGGCCGCCTCGACTTTTCCGAGGAGTGCTGAGCAAACGGCGCAGCAGCGCTCATTGGAGCAGCGCATCGAAGAACTAAGCGCTGCCAATGATGACGCGGCTCAATCAGAGATCGCCGATCAGCGGCAGAAGCTGAACGAGATCAAGGCGCAGAACCTCGAAAACAGCTTCGCGGGGCGTGCCGGCCGACTCGTTGAGCCGGTCATTGCCCCGCTCGGCTACGACTGGAAGATCGGCATTGGCCTCATTGGCAGTTTCGCCGCGCGTGAGGTCTTCAATACGACCATGGGCGTTGTCTATGCTGTTGAGGGTGCGGATGAAAACCTCGATCTCCTGCGTGACAAACTCGCCGCCGAACGCCGCCCCGATGGCCGTCTCGTTTACACGCCGCTCGTTTGCATCAGCCTGCTCGTCTTCTACGTCTTCGCCATGCAGTGCGTCAGCACCATCGCCATCGTCAAGCGTGAAACCGGCAGTTGGAAATGGGCGATGTTTCAGCTCGGCTACATGACGGGAACAGCGTATCTATTGAGCCTGCTCATCTTCCAGATCGGTAGCGCTTTGGGTTATTGATCTCACGCTTATGAACGAAAACTGGCAATCCATCGCCGCCATCGCGGTCATCATCGTGACCGTGGTGCTTTTCACCGTGCGTGCGGCCAAGCGCCGGAAAAAGCCGGGTTGCGGCGGCAGTTGCGGGTGTGGGAAATGAAGCGCAGAGTATGCGACTGCATGCTCACGCTCGATCTTTGCACCTTCGATCCCGGCGCTGCCGCCAAATCGCCTTTTGCGTATGCGGCGGGGGTGGTGGAATGCGTCGAGACCTCGTGGGATGAGGGTGCGGATATCGTGGTGCTGCCGGAGTTCACCTGGATGGGCCTTGAGCCGTTGGTGGAACCGCAGTCGCCGCAGCGAGTGGCGGAGGTGTTCTGGAATGAGTTGTTTCTGACGCTGCGGTCGCTGCTCAATCGGCCGGACAAGGCGGTCGTGCTTGGCACGGTGCCGTTTTGGAATGCGGAGCGCGGTGTGTTGCACAACCGGGCGCCAATTTTTGTCGGCGATCAAATTCTGCATCAGGACAAGCTGCATCTCACGCCGTGGGAGTCGGCGTTCACGTCTGGTGGAGAACTGCGACTCTGGGAGTTCGCGGGATTGCGTTTTGCTGTTGTTATCTGCCTCGATATCGAGATTCCTGAAATCAGCGCACGACTTCGTGGGACTGGAGTGGATGTGGTGCTCGTTCCAAGCGCGACTGAAACGATTCTTGGGGTCGAACGCGTGGATCGTTGCGCTTCGGCGCGTGCGGTGGAGCTGGGGTGCATCGTCGGCGTGTGTCATCTCACGGGAAAAGCCACGTCGGAGCTGATCGACGAGAATGTGGGCCGCACGGCGGTTTATTTCCCTTCACAGGCGGCGTTTCGCGAGTCACCGCGCTGGATTGAGAGCGAGATTTTCGACAGCGGCATTCACAAGCAGCGGGTGGTGCTCGACCCGCGTGCGCTGGAACGGATGCGTCGCATGCGGCAGGAGACGAACCCGTCGTTGTTGTCTGCCTTGCCGCACTTTGAGATCGTGCAGGAGTGATCCGCAGGATTTCTCAGGCCCGTGACTTCGTTTTGACCCGGGTCTGGCCGACGGCCTTGTCCTCGGGCTGGGACACCGCAGTGGGAGCCCTGTAGAGGATCGTTGCCGGTCCGAGCTTCGTCCTGGCCTTCGCTTCGTTCTCCTCGGCACGTTTCTTCTCGCCTTCCGTCGGCACGATCTTGGCGATTTCGAGCGGCTGAGCGCTGGTGGCAGGAGCCGTGAGAGAGGGGGAACCATCATCCGCAGCGGCTGATGCGGCGGCTTTTTCGGCTTCGCCGCGCGGCAGACCGCCTTTGGTGATGACGACCTTGGCACCGACCCTCACATTGTTAAAAAAATCAACGACATCCTTCATGCCCATGCGCACGCAACCATAGCTGGCTGGATGGCCGAGGCGGTTTTCCTCGGTGGTGCCGTGGATGTAGATGAAACGGTTGGCTGCATTTTTGTTGGCTCGCTCCGTGCCCCGCAGCCACAGAATGCGTGAAACAATGGGATCACGGCCCGGCGCGTTGGGTTTGAGCACCTCCCCGTTCCAGCGCCGACTTTTCAACACCGCACCGGCAGGGAGCCCCTGGCCGATCTTGGCAATGATTTCGTGCTTTCCAACCGGCGTGCGATAGCTGCCTTTTTGGTCTCCCAGCCCGAACTTCGAGGTGGAGATGACATACTGCTTGGTCAGCTTGCCCTGAGTGTAGATGCCAAGCTTCTGCTCCCTCACACTGACTACCACATCTCCTTTTGGGGGAGTGGTGCATTGGCTGAGCAACCCGGCCAGCAGAACACAGACCACTGGCCTGCTCAGAGTCTGACAGGATCGAGAGTTCTTAGAAGTCCGGTTAAAAAGCGGCATGGGCCAGAAGAATGATACAAACTAAGATGTTCGCAATGGTGAATTAGCGTTGTCATCAACGCCACAACTAATCGTCTTTTCGCAAGACCCGTGCCATTTGAACAATAGATGCCTTGCCCAATCGCCCGGCCTGCCCTCCCTTTTGCCCGCCTTTCAACCACTCCCGCCATGGACGATCCACCGCTACTTATTCGCCCCTATCATGACCAAGACCTGCCCCAGCTTCGGCGCATCACAGTGGAATCCTTCGGCAGTGTCGCCTTAGAGCAGATGCTGGAGCACAAATTTGGCCTCTGGCATGGTCGTGACTGGAAGGCGCGCAAGGCCGACCACATCGACGATGACGTGGCGCAGTGCCGCGAGGGCTGCTTTGTGGCGGAGCGCGGTGGCGAGATCCTCGGTTTCATCACCATGCGCCTTGACCATGTGAATGCGCGGGGCCGCATCCCGAACCTCGCCGTGGTGGAAAGCGCCCGTGGCTTGGGGCTGGGCCGCCGCCTCATCCAGCATGCGCTCGATTACATGCGTGAGCAGGGCATGAAGCTCGCGCAGATCGAAACGATGGCCTCGAACGCCATCGGCCAGCACCTTTACCCGAGCTGTGGCTTCGAGGAAGTCGCTCGGCAGGTGCATTACGCGATGAAGCTGTAAGGCCGCCAGCGGCTGTCTGCGGGTTTGCATTGTCCCTCAAAATGGCCGATAGACCCTGCCCATCCCTCCAGACACGCTTGTGACCACCCCCCGCCGCCCCGACCACGCCCCGAAGAAACCCTCCCTGTTCAGCCGCTTCAAAGCCGGCCTGAAACGCGTCATCGGCGGAGGCAAAAAAAAGGATGCAGCCAAGGCACCGGCCAAAGAGCACGCGAAAGACCACCCGCATCATCCGGCCACCATCCATGCGCACAAGCGCCCGCATGAGGACAAGCCGCGCGAACATGCCCCGCGGCCGCCCCGCGATGCCCGCCCACCACGCGAGCGCAGTGAGCGCCCCCCTGAGCGCGATGGCCGTCGTGGTCCCCCACGTGGTCGTGAGCGCGATGATCGACGCGGTCCCCCGCGTGAGCGCGGCCCGCGCGAGGAAAAGCCCGTGCGTGAAAATCACACGCCCGTCGCACCACCTGCTCCGCCGCCGGTGCCCGAAGGCCCCTACCCGGAAGCTTTTGAGGTTCTTGGACTTTCACCGGCCGTCCTCGCCGCCGTGCGTGAAACAGGCTATGAAAAGCCCACGGAGATCCAGGCGAAATCCATTCCCATCATCCTGACGGGCAAGGACGTCGTCGGTGCCTCTCAGACCGGCACCGGCAAGACCGCCGCCTTTGCCCTGCCCACGCTCACCCGTTTGGGCGCTCCCGGCAAATTCCGCGTCCTCGTCCTTGAACCCGTGCGCGAACTCGCCGCCCAGGTCGTCGAACAGTTTGAAAAATACGGCAAGCACACCGGCCTCCGCGTTCTTCTCGTCCACGGTGGCGTGGGTTATGAAAAGCAGCGCAAAGGACTCCAGCAGGGCGTCGATGTCGTCGTCGCCACGCCGGGCCGCTTGCTTGACTTTATGGGCGAAGGTATCGCCGATCTCCGTAATGTCGAAGTCCTCATCCTCGATGAAGTGGATCGCATGTTGGACATGGGTTTCCTCCCCGATGTCCGCCGCATCGTGGAAAGGACGCCGAAGTCGCGTCAGACCTTGTTCTTCTCCGCCACCATGCCCGCGCAGATCAAGGGCCTGGCTGAGTGGGCGTTGAAGGAGCCAGAGAGCGTCGAGGTCGGCATCCGATTCTCGCCTTCCGAGACGGTGAGCCACTACCTCTACCCGGTGGCCAGCAATCAGCGCGAGGAACTCCTGCTTGAGCTACTGAAGCGCACTGACTTCCACAGCGTCATGATCTTCACCCGAACGAAGATGGATGCCGATCGTCTCTACTCCGCCATCCAGGGAGCCGCTGAGGGTCACAAGGTCGCCGTCATGCACGGCGACATCTCGCAGAAAGACCGCGAGCGCGCCCTGGCCGACTTCCGTGCCGGCAATGTCGAGGTCATCGTTGCCACAGACGTGGCCGCGCGCGGAC
>JAYVIO010000051.1:0-17817 GCA_043770175.1 Verrucomicrobiales bacterium
CGCGCATTCCTCCGCCGTCGCACGCCGCAGCGGCTGATGCGTGTCCGGGCAGCGCATCAGCGGGAGAAAATCTTCGAGCCAGGTGTCGTCGTTCATGTCAATACTCCGCCATGCTTGAATCAATCTCACGCGCCCAGGCGATGATGCCGCCGGAGATGTTCCAGACATCGTTGAAACCAAGTTCGCGCAGCTTGCTAACAGCACGCGCGCTGCGTCCGCCGCTTTTGCAGTGAACAAGAATGCGCCGGTCGCGTGGCAGCTCACCGGTGCGGTTTTCCAGTTCACCGAGGGGAATCAACACCGCACCAGCAATGCGAGAGATGGTTTGCTCGTGTGGCTCACGCACGTCGAGGAGGAAATGAGTGTCGCCGGCATCGCGGAGTTCTTTGAGTTCGTGAACGGTCATGGTGGGAACAGCGGGCGCGGTGGTGATGCCGCAAAAGCCCTCGTAGTCGATGGGTTCGGTGATGGTTGGATGGCCGCCGCAAACGGGACAGTCAGGATCACGGCGCAGCGTGAGTGTACGGAAGCGCATGCTCAGTGTATCGACGTGAAGCAGTTTGCCGAGCAGCGGCTGACCAATGCCGGTGATGAGCTTGATCGCTTCGAGCGCCTGCATGCTGCCAATGATGCCCGGCAGCACGCCCAACACACCGCCTTCCGCACAAGACGGCACCAATCCAGGCGGCGGCGGCTGCGGACACATGCAGCGGTAACACGGCGCACCCAGATGAGGCGCGAATACGCCAACTTGGCCATCGAAACGCAAAATACTGCCATACACGTTCGGTTTGCGCAGCCACACGGCGACATCGTTGCTGAGATAGCGCGTGGGAAAGTTGTCCGTTCCGTCGATGATCACATCGTAATCAGCGGCGATGCGCATGGCGTTCGCGGCGGTGAACAGCTCGGGGTAGAGCTGGATGTCGAGGTGCGGATTGATGTCCAACAGACGTTCGCGAGCGGCATCAAGCTTTGGCCTGCCGAGGTCTTTTTGCCCGAAGAGCACCTGGCGCTGGAGATTGGTGATCTCCACGACGTCAGGATCGACAAGGCCAAGCCCGCCGACACCTGCCGCTGCGAGATACATCGTGATCGACGAGCCCAGCCCCCCTGCCCCGATGCACAGCACCCGCGCCGCCTTCAACTTGCGCTGCCCCTCGATCCCGAATTCGGGAATCGCCAGGTGTCGCGCATAGCGCCGCAGTTCGTCGGGGGTGAGGTCGGACATGGTTGCGCATGCTTCTAAACCGAAGCGAGGCGCAATGCAATCCGGCACGCGGAGCTCCTGCCATTTCAATCTCCATTATCCGGCTCCATGATCCCTTGGAGGATTGCTGCGCGATCACCGATTCTGGACGAATGGAGGCGTAAGGAAATGTTCATCGGACAATTTGCCACCTCCTCCGCCGCGTGATCAGTGCTTGAATTCCCAAAAGGAACAGAAGCGCACGACTCGGTTCCGGCACCGCGATGGCAAGCTCACCCGTGAACCTGTCAAAGCTCGCAAAGAGTCCATTGCTAAGGTTAAGCGCGGAGTAATCAATGCCGGCGAAGCCGCCCGTGATGCTGCCCGCACCGGAATTGAGGTCGAAGATCTTCCACTTGTCTCCTATCTTGAAACCGCTCAGAGAGTTGGGATTGACCAGCACCAATGAGCCCAACGTGGGGACCAGATCACCATAGAGACTGATGCGGTCCGAAGCATTCAATATCCCGGTGCGGTCGCCGAGACCCGCGCCGCTGAACAGATCAAAATACATGGAACTGCCAGCGCCTAAGACAGTGCTGCCGCCGCCGCTCGTGCTGATTTGGAGCTGCGAGGCCACTGGCGTTCCCAGCGTACTGTCACCCACCTGCAGCTTGCCATTGACGAAGAGATAGTTGCCCGAGCCGGTGGTGATGATGCCGGTGCCGGACAGCGTGGCTCCAGCATCCACGGTGACGTTGCCGCTACCCGTGGCGGAGCCGCTGGTGTTGGTCACGTTCAAGGTGCCTGCACTCACAGTGGTGCCGCCACTGTAAGAGTTGCTGCCGGAAACGGTGAGTGTGCTGCTACTGGTGTCCTTGATCAATGTGCCGCTGCCGGTGATGGTGCCGCTCAGTTTTTGCGCACTCGAGCTGCTGTATTGCAGCGCCCCGTCGTTGGTGATGGCTCCCGTATAGTTGCCGTTGCCCAGTTTGCCCGCCGCGCCGACCTTCAAAGTTCCTGCGCTAATCGTCGTGGCTCCGGTGTAGGTGTTGGTGCCATTGAGAATGGTCGTGCCAGAACTGTTCTGGTTCACCTTGGTGGTGCCGGTAATGGTCGGTGCGAAGGTGTAGGTCGCATTGTTCTGATTAAAGTTCACTGTGGCAGTGCCGCTGCCGCCATTGACAGAGGCGGCATTCAGCGTGCCTGCCGCCGCCGCACCCACCATAGCGCCGCCGATGTTCAGCGTGCCGATGGCCTCGCTTGCATACATGGCAAGGCTAACGGTGCCGGTTCCGCTCGTGCCGCCGACGTTGATAATCCCGCTGTCGCTAAGGTTAATCTCCCCCTTGCCAAATCGGCCAACTTGGAACTCGGTGCCGCTGCTGGTGGTCCAAGCGCCACCACTGACATTCGCCGTCCCGCTGCCGCCTGGACTGTATGCAAAGTATGCCCCCGCCGTGGAGGTGATGCTGCCACCGGTAAGGTTAAGGAGCCCTGTGCCAGCGGCGCCCAAATGGAATACAGAACTGGTCCAGGAACCACCGCTGACGTTTGCCGTTCCACTACTGCCAAAAGAGGTGCCCGTGTTGGCTTCGTTGCCGGTGACACTGCCGCCGCTGAGATTGAGCACCCCGGTGCCGCCCCGACCGACGAAAAGAGCACCAACGCTCATGGTGCCGCCACTCACATTCGCCACGCCGCTGCTGCCTGCACTTGAACCGACATAATACCCCCCCGTGGCGCTAATGCTGCCGCTGCCGCTTAGGTTAAGCACTCCGCTGCCATTATTACCCAGGTAAAACTCGCCAGTGTTGCCCCAGCTTCCCGCACTGATATTCACCGTACCGCTGCTACCGGCACTGTTGGCAACATTTGCACCGCCACTGGTGATGCTGCCGCCGCTGAGGGTCAGGATGCCCTTGTTCCCGCTGGCATCGCCTACTTTGATTTCACTGTTATTGCTGATGGAGCCGCCCGTGACCACCTCCAGCGTGCCGCCACGCACCAAAGTTTGCCCGGTATAGGTATTCGTCCCAGCGAACACCGTAGTGCCATTGCCTTTGTGGTAAACATGATTGGTGCCGTTGCTCAGAATAGGCGCATTGAGAGTCACCGTGCCGTCGCTGTAGTTGTTGATGTGAATTTCATTGCTGGCACCCGCCGACGTGATGCCAGCCCCGCCGGAACTGCCGCTGATCTGCCAGGGATTGGTGCTGCTGCCGCTGCCGCCAAAATTCCAGGTGTTGGTGCTGAGCACCACGCCGGAATCCAAGGTAGCCATTCCACTGCCAGCCGTGCTGTCCACGGTGATGCTGTTGGCGGATTGTGAAGCCGTGATGGCCAGATTCGAGCTGCCCGCCGCCGTGGTGCCGCCGTTGTTGTTGTCAATGCGATAGTTCGTGCCTGATGCGGCCCCGCTGGTCGGCAGCAGCGCGGTGCTGGTGAGGCGGATGACCTGGTTGGAAGCGTTCACCGTGGCCAGGCCAAAGCCGCTGCTGTCAGTGACGGTGAATCCAGCATTGATGGCATTGCCGGCGGTCTGCCCAGTGAGAACGACTAGGCCCGAACCGACGGTGGCACCATTGGCCCCACCGGCGGCGGTGTTGAAGTTGAGTGCGGAAGCGCCCCCAGCGCTGGTCAGGGCCCCCAGCGCGAGAGTTTGATTGGCCCCCATGATGATGCGGCTGCCGGTGTATCCGGTGGTCGTCAGGCCGTTGAACGTCTGCGTGCCAGTGCCGCTGAGCTGGAGCGTTCCACCCCCAAGGGTGAGAGCAGAAGAACTGGCAATGATGTTTGAACTCACAGGGCCGAAGGCCAGCTTGAGCGAGCCGCCACTCACCGTCGTGCGCCCGCTGTAGGTGTTCGTGCCATTGAGGGTCAGCGTGCCGGGGCCGTTCTGGATCACCGCTCCAGCGCCGCTGATGGTACTGGCGAAGTCGGTGCCCTGTGTCGTCGCGTTGCTGCGGTTGAAGGCCAGCGTGCCGTTGTTGTTGATGGCACTGGCAGCGGCCAGGGAGCCGGTGGTGCCGCCGTTGCCGAGCTGTAAGCTGGCGCCGCTGCTGATCGTGGTGGTCCCAGTATAGGTGTTGGCACCAGCCAACGTCGTCGTGCTCGAACCTGCGCGGGTAAGCCCCCCAGCACCGGAAATCACCCCAGCAAAGGGCAGGGCGGTGCTGGTGCCATTCAGGGTAAGTGTGGCCGAGCCAAGGGAGACATTGCCCCCATTGCTACCACCGCCACCAAGGTTCGCGATCGTCGTCGCAAAGCCGTCGAGGTCCAGTAGGACGCCCGCCACGTTGGCCAGGGTGACAGTGGAATTGTAGCCAAACGCGCCGTTGTTTCCTGTGGTGGCCACTCCGGCTTTGAGAGTGCCTCCATAGATCCTGGTGAACCCCGTGTCCCCGTAGTTGTTCGTCCCCGAGAGCGTCCAACTGCCGGCACCGGTCTTGGCGAGATTTATGGCGCCAGTTATGTTCCCGCTAACGGTATTGGCGTTTGTGTTGCTGCCGCTGAGAGTCAGAGTGGCGGTGCCGCCCGCGTTGTGGGAGACGGCCCCGGCGAGAATCAGGGTGCCCGCCCCGGCACCTGAACCACTAGCGCTATTGTTCGCCAAGGTGTAGGTGGCATTGAAAGTATAGACAAAGCTTAGCGGGGCATTGATCGTCTCGATGGCATTGGTGGCCGTAAGCGAGTTGAGGATTTGAATAGCGCCACCGCCTTGCACCTTCAGTGCACCCCCGGCGGTACTACCAATAGTGTAATCTCCTGCCGCACCCGTAAAGGTGACACCGCCTAGGAACCTTCCTCCGGCATCAAGGGTAATAGGGGTCCCTGACAGGCCCCAACCATTGGCAATGGCGGCATTGAAGGTGGCGACATCGGTGCTGAAGTCGCCTGCACTTCCAGGCGCGGCGGTGTCGCCAGCCCAGTTGGTGATGGTGGACCAGTTGCCATCGAGCGTGGAGCCGCCGTCCCAAGTTTGATTGGCTGCCGGGGCGAATCCGGGCAGCAGCAGCGCGGCGAAAAGGACGCGGTAGCGGATATGCAGCGAGATTCGACGGGGTAAAAGAGTGTTCATGATGCGGGCGGGCGGATGAGGTGTGCACGAGATGACTTCCGCTTTCCGAGCCACTGTTACACGGGTGACTAAAAAAATGATCCAGGTCGAAGCCATGGTGACTTTGCAAACCGCCGCTGCCCGCTTAGCTTGGGCCGTTCAACGAGGTTCTCCGCACCACATCCGCATGCCCGACCCATCATTCCCAGACACCCGATGGACTCTGCTGCGTCGCGTGCGTGAAGGCTCGGCCGACGAGGCACATGCGGCGCTGAACGCTCTCTGCCGGACCTATTGGCAGCCGCTCTATGGAGTGGCACGCCGAAAGCAGCTCTCGGACGCAGATGCGCAGGATGCGGTGCAGGGCTTCTTTGAAAGCCTGCTGCGACGTGAGACTTTTGCCACGGCGGAAGAATCCTCCGGCAAGCTGCGGCAGATCCTGCTCTGCGCGTTTGACCGCTACTGCGGCCAACAGTGGCTGCGCTCGCAACGGCTGAAACGTGGCGCCGGGGCGGTGCATGTGGAGTTCGACGGCATCGCCCTGGCCGAGGAGCGTTACCTCGCCTCAACCGGTGAGGATGGCAGCATCGAGACGTACTACAACCGCGAATGGGCCACGGCGGTGATGGAGCGCGGCCTGGAGGCCCTGCGCGCGGACTACCTGCGGCGCGGCTGGCAGCAGCGCTATGAGCACCTTGTCCGGCCGCTGCTGCAAACCGGGCAAAGGTCCAACCTGGAACAACTCGCCAAGGACATGGACATCACACCTGGGGCATTGCGGGTCATGCTGCACCGCATGCGCGGGCACTACCGCGACAAGATCGAGCGGGAGCTAGCCTTGACGCTGGACACCGAAGACCCCGCCTTGATCCGTGCGGAGATGGCGGAGCTGTTCAAAGCGTTTGCGTGATCCACCCCCCGCCATTGTCACCCCATGCCTGACACCAAGAAGATCCTCATCGCCAATACCGGCCGCCTGCTCGGCGAGATGCTCGGCAGCGAACACGCCGATGCCGCTGGCAGCGTGATCGGTCCCTATCGTTTGATCGAACCGCTTGGCGACGGCGGTTTCGGCATGGTGTGGCGTGCGGAACAAGAGGTGCCGGTCCGGCGTGAAGTCGCGCTGAAGCTCGTCAAGCTGGGCATGGACACGATGCAGGTGCTGGCACGCTTCGATCAGGAGCGCCAGGCACTGGCCGGCATGGACCATCCGTGCATCAGCATGCTGCTTGAGGCCGGAGCCACCCCCGATGGGCGGCCTTACTTTGCGATGGAACTGGTTCACGGCGAGCCGATCACGCGCTGGTGCGCCAGGACTCGCCCGAATTTGGAGGAGCGGCTGCGCCTGTTCATTCAGGTCTGTGAGGCCGTTCAGCACGCGCATCAAAAGGGCATCATCCACCGCGACCTGAAGCCCACCAACATTCTTGTCACGGATGATGGGGCCGCATCCATGCCGAAGGTTATCGACTTCGGCATCGCCAAGGCCATGCGGGCCGAAACGCTGGACGAATACACCGTGCTCACGCAGAACGAGCACCAACTGGGCACTCCGCGTTACATGTCTCCCGAACAGATCGAAGGCAGCGCGATGATCGACACCCGCAGCGACATCTACTCGCTCGGCGTGCTGCTCTATGAGCTGCTCACGAGCACGCTGCCCTTTGATTTGGCCACCAGCGAGGCCGAATTGAAGCGACTCGTCCGCGAGGTGACACCGCCGCGTCCCAGCTCGACCGTTCTCGCCAGGCAGCGAACCGCTGGCGGTGGAAGTCCGACGGCCACGCCCCCCAGTGAAACATCACCGGTCATCCCTTCGGACCTGGATTGGATCACCTTGTCCGCTTTGGAAAAGGATCCGCGCCGCCGCTACCAGACTGCGGGGGAATTCGCTGCGGACCTCCAGCGCTTCCTCGACCATGAACCTGTGGTCGCCCGCCCGCCAAGCTTTCGCTACGTCGCGAGCTGCTGGATCCGGCGCAATCAAGCCCTCTCCGCCGCCGCGTGCATCACGGTGCTCGCCCTGCTCGGCGGCACCACTGTCGCTCTCTGGCAGGCTCGGAGCGCTCTGAAGGCCCGCGATTTCGCCCAGGCTGAAACCGTGCGGGCCACAGCCGCCGAGGAAGTGGCAATTCGGGAAAAAGAGGCTGCCAGTCAGTCGCTCGCTCTGGCCAACTTTCATCTCGCCGAAGCCGCGCTGCGCGAAGGCAACGGGCAGGCGATGCAGGCCGCGCTGACGGAGGTGCCGGAGAACCTGCGCGACTCCACCTGGCGCTACTTGCTGGAGCAGTCCGACACCTCCATCCCCCGCGTCCTCGCTAACGACGAGAGAGCCCAGGGCGCGGCCGCGCACCCCAAACTGCCGGGCGTCTTTGCCATTGCGGATCATACCTCCAAGGTCGTGATCATAGAGTGGCGCACGGGCAGGCGGCTGCTGGAGTTCGAGCCCGCCTTTCAATCAAAAGCCAATGGCATTCCCTGCCTCGCCTTCTCGCCCGATGGCGAGTGCCTTGCCATCGGGCGTGTTCGCCTCAGGGGCATCGTGATCCACAGCACGCGGGATGGGAGGAAACTCATGGAGTGGGACGCGGCTGGATCAGAAAGCCTTGAGTTCAGCCCGGACGGCAAGCTGCTGCTCCAGACCGTCGATGGTGCCCCATCGATCCACCTCTGGCACGCCACCGACGGCACGGCCGCATGGTCCCACCCTCCAGCCAAAAGCACCGGTGTGCATGGCGTCTTCACCCCGGATGGGAAGCAGGTCGTGACCGTGGCAGCCA
This sequence comes from Verrucomicrobiales bacterium, assembly GCA_043770175.1. Taxonomy (GTDB): domain Bacteria; phylum Verrucomicrobiota; class Verrucomicrobiia; order Verrucomicrobiales; family Verrucomicrobiaceae; genus Prosthecobacter. The sequence continues at coordinate 8,030 of JAYVIO010000051.1, forward strand.
GGGCGAGCATCCAAACGCTCGACGCGCTGGACGGCACCGTCATTCACACGGTCCCACGCAGGCTACTCCACCCCACGGCATTGGCGATGCATGCCGATGGCACCATCGTCGTGGCAAATCAGACAGGGTTCGTCAGCCGCCTAGATCCACGCGACGGTCGTGTGCTCACGGAGTTTCACACGGGGAACCACCGGATTGACAACGTCGTCATCCCCTCCGACGGCGGAAGAATTGTGACACAGGCCAAGCTCTCCGACGGGCGGCAGGACCTCCGGCTATGGGATGCGGCAACAGGCAGGGCGCTCCAGACCTTGCTCGGCGGCAGCGGCTATGTGACGGGCCTCACCGTTCATCCCTTGTCCGGCGAACTGATCGTCACCGGACCCAATGCCCGGGCATGGAATCTCAGCAGCAGACCCGCTCAGTGGACCCTGCATGGTCTGGGCGAGCTAGGCGCCTCATTCTTTGGTGCGGAGGACCTGCTTTTTTCACGCCTTCCCGGTGCCCATGTCGCATTGACCAAGCTGCAGGCGGGCAGCCCCGTCGTGCTGTGGAAACCTGAGCAAAAGAGCTCTCGCACCTGTCTCACCGTCAGCGCTGATGGCCGCTACGCCGCCATCGGCTCACTTCAGCCGGGCGTCCCCATCTCGCTGCTGCGCCAGACCAGCGCAGGCGTGGAGCCGGTCGCGGCCTTCCAACGGCAACTCCCGGTGCTGGCGTTGCGCCTCAGCCCTACAGGGGACCGGCTCGCAGCCATCAGCTACAACCACGTCTTGGCGAATTTGTTCGACTCCACCACCGGCACGCAGCCGGTGCCATTGGAAAGCCAGGACGTGAAACGTTTTTGGGATCTCGGCTGGACCGATGGAAAGCACCTGCTCGGACTTGTCTCCACCAAGGCCGAACGTGGCCTACCCGGTTCTGAGGAATGGATTCACCTGTGGGACACCACCAACGGCAAGATCGTCCGCACCGCGCCGCACAGCAGCGCGATGAGCGCACTCGCCGTCGCGTCCGATGGCCGCCGCTTCGCCGAAGCCGGAGCGGACAAGCTGGTGCGCATCCGTGACACAACGACGCTGGCCGTGCAGCAGGAATTTCGCGCACACGACGGCGCCATCACCGCGCTGGCCTGGCATCCCACCCGGCCCATCCTCGCCACCGCCTCCACCGACCTCTGCGTCCGCTTCTGGGACTTGGAGACAGGCCTTCGCCTGGAGGAACTGCGCGGGTTCACCAGCCCGGTCACCCATCTCGCCTTTAGCCCCGGCGGTGAGCGCCTGGCATCCTCCAATTTTGATGCCACCCATGTCTGGGATCTCCCCGAATTCGACAGCAAGTCCGCGCCCCCACAAAAAACCGACGATTGAGAATGCGCGTGGCTCGCTCTCAAGCCGCTTTGCCATTTGCGGCATGGCCCAGCATGCCTATCCTCCAAATCATGCCTGATTGGACAGCCCCAACCTCCGTCAATCTGGTCGATCTGGGCTTCATGGACTCGCGTTCGAAGCTCATCGACCTCGCCGCCTTCCTCGACCGCACTCAGCGTGCCGGCCAGGACGGCGATTTCCGCGTCCAGGCCCTAAAACACGCCCTTTCACTGCTCTCCCAAGACAAACCGCAACGTGCCCGCGATGTCCTCCTCAGCTTCAGCGATCCCAGCACCGAGCCCATCGCCAAGGCCACCATGCAAGGTGCCATCGGAGCCCACAAAGCCTGAACTCCATGCTCCAAGCCCCTTGCTCCACGCCATGAACTACATCGAACCCCACGGCCACATGGTCAGCCGCACCACGGATGACTATGAGCGCATGGCCATCGCCGGTTGCCAGGCCATCTGCGAGCCCGCCTTCTGGGCCGGCTTTGACCGCGCCAGCGCCGACGGCTTCTACGACTACTTCCGCCAGATCACCGAGTATGAGCCGAAGCGTGCCGCGAAGTTCGGCATCAAGCACTTCTGCTGGCTGTGCATCAACCCGAAGGAGGCCGAGGACACCAAGCTCGCCGAAGAAGTCATCGCCCTCATCCCGCAATTCATCGACAAACCGGGCGTGCTGGGCATTGGCGAGATCGGTTTGAACAAAAACAGCCGCAACGAACTGAAAATCTTCGAACAGCATGTGCAGGTGGCGCAGGATTATGACCAGCTCGTGCTCATCCACACGCCACATCTTGAGGACAAGCTCAAGGGCACGCGCCTGATCGTTGATGCGCTGAAAAACTTCCCGAAGATCAAACCGGAGCGCGTCATCATCGACCACGTCGAGGAGCACACCATCGACCATGTGCTCGACCATGGCTTCTGGGCTGGCATCACGCTCTATCCCGAGAGCAAATGCACGCCGAACCGCGCCATCGACATGCTGGAGCACCGCCATGCCGAGCACATCTGGATGAACAGCGCCTGCGACTGGGGCATCAGTGATCCCCTCGCCGTGCCGAAGACCATGCAGGCCATGCGCCAGCGCGGTTGGAGCGAGGCGATGATCCAAAAGGTGGCCTGGGACAATCCGAGATCCTTCATGGGCCAATGCGATAACTTTAAACTGTGAGGCCATGCCAAGAAAAATCCGCGAACTTATCCGTGATCTACAGCGCGCGGGCTTTGCACAGCTCACTGGCGGCGGCAAAGGATCGCATCGAAAATTTTACCATCCGCGTTATCTTGGAGCCGTTACTCTGAGTGGAAAAGATGGTGCGGATGTGAAACATTACCAAGAGAAGCAAATTCGCCAAGCCATCGACAAAACCCTCGAATGAAAACCGCCGACAAATATCACAAATGGGTCGATTGGAGCGCCAAGGACGGCGTTTACATCGGCCACTGTCCCGATCTGATCACAGGGATTCACGGTGATGATCCGGTGAAGCTCTATGAGGAACTTTGCGATCTGGTGAACGAGGTGGTTGGAGATCTGGCCAAGGCAGGGCGACGGCTGCCAAAACCGCGGGTGCGTCCGATGCAGGAATTTGCCTGATGGACTGCATGGCGCTCATCGCCGGGAACGGCATCTATCCCGAAACCTTCGTTGCCGCTGCACGCAAGGCGGGCGTGAAAAAGCTCGTGGCAGCAGCCTTCACGAATGAAACAAAGCCCGAACTGGCGGCGATGGTCGATGCCATTGAGTGGTTCCGTGTGGGACAGCTCGGCAAGATGATTTCATTCTTCAAGAAGCAAGGTGTGACTCAGACGGTGATGGTGGGACAGATCGCGCCAAAGAACCTGTTCGACCTCCGACCAGATTTCCGCACTCTGCTGATGCTGGCTCGCGTGAAACGCCGGAACGCGGAAACATTGTTTGGGGCGATTGGTGACGAACTGGCGAAGGACGGCATCACGCTGCTGCCCGCAACAACCTTCCTAAAAGACCTCATGCCCGGTGCAGGGCATGTCGCTGGGCCGCAGATCAAAAAACGGCGGCAGGAAGATGCGGAATACGGGTTCAAAATCGCCAAAGAGAGCAGCAGACTCGACATCGGGCAGACGGTGATTGTCAAAAACGGCACCGTGCTGGCCGTGGAAGCGTTTGAAGGCACCAATGAAGCCGTGAAGCGCGGCGGGGCACTCGGACGCGGCGGGGCGACGATGGTGAAGGTGTCGAAGCCGAATCAGGACATGCGCTTTGACGTGCCGGTCGTCGGCCCGGACACGATCCGTACCGCCCTGGGAGCCGGAGTCGATTTGATCGCCGTGGAGGCCGGCAAGACCTTGATTTTGAATCAAGAAGAGGTGTTTCGGCTCTGCCAAGAGGCCAAAGTGAGCCTCATTGCTCTGGCGTAATTTTTTTCTCGCCTTTCAGCCGTCAGTTGGGTCTAATTGCGTTGGAAGCAGGTTAATGCCTGCGACCACATAACATCATAACCAACCCATAAACGCACTCATACTATGAAAACGCAACGAAACCACGCCTTCACTCTGATCGAGTTGTTGGTGGTGATCACGATCATCGCGATTCTCGCGAGCCTGGCCGTGCCCGCCTTCACCATGGTTCAGACCCAAGGCAATCAGATGAAAGGTGTCAACAACTGCAAGCAGATCATCCTCTCGCTCAAGCAGTTCTCCAAGGACTACAACAGTTCGTATCCCGATTCGGTGACCAACAATCTGACCGGCGGTGTCGCCAACTCGTCCAACGACGCCTTCAGGTTCATGGTGCAGGAACAGATCGTCACTGACGAACGTATCTTTGGCTGCCCTGCCGGCTACAACACCATGGACAATAACAGCATCGGTCAGGCTCCCGGCTTTGCCTCGGCACTCTTGCCAGGCGAAAACCATTGGGCAATGACTGCCGGGCAGACGGACGCCACCCAGGGAAACATGCCCATGGTGTTTGAAAACCCGATTGGCAACGGCTGGCCGCCACAGTGGAACGCTGATGCATCCGGTCAGATCAAACCCGGCCGCACTTGGCCCGGCGGTAAGATCATCATTGGCCGCAACGATGGCAGCGTCGCCGTCGAAGCTTTAAATGGCAAAAAGGGCACCGTGGGTCCAAAACCGATGGCTGGCGGCATGGACACTTTCACCCAGGCATCCCAAGGCGTTCCACAACGTGTGCTGAACATCATTGTTGGCGGTGGCGCCGGCTCCTACCAAGCTAATCAGCCTGGTATGCAGCCCGGTGGTCTGCCACCTGCGCCGTTTGGTCAGCCCGGTGGCCTGCCACCGGCTCCGCTTGGCGGACAGCCCGGCGGTCTGCCGCCTTCACCATTGGGACAGCCCGGTGGTCTGCCGCCTTCACCGCTTGGTAATCCTTGATGAGTTTATTCAGCTAATTTGCTGCGCCGTCGGGTGTGAACCACCCGGCGGTTTTTTTGTGCCGCAACCGGAGTTTGCAGGCAAAAAACTTGACCCTCTCGTTGCTTCTTCGCTTACTCTGTGATTGATGAGTTTGCGGAGCGTCCGGCGCACCGTCACCAGCTTTGAATCACATGCTTAAATCCTTTTGCTTCCACCGCTCTTTCAATCGCCTGTTCGCAGGCGTTTTTGGAATCGCGGCGGCGCTGATTCTGACGGCGGAGGCCAGAGCCTTTGACACCGTCATTCTCGATCCCGGTCATGGTGCGCATGATCGCGGCGCGGCTATCGGCTATGTGTATGAAAAGCACCTCGCGCTCGACACCGCACGTCGCGTGGAGCAGTTGCTCAAAAAAGCAGGCCTCAAGGTTATCATGACCCGCAGCCGCGATGTGTTCATTCCGCTGCAAGATCGCTCCGCCTCAGGCAATCGGGGCCGGAACGCCATCTTTGTGAGCATTCACTACAATTACAACCGCGGTGGCAGCGGTTCTGGCGCTGAGACCTACTACCATTTTTCCTCCAGCTACATGCTGGCCGCTTACATTCAGGCATATCTCGTGCAGCGCACCAGCATGACCAATCGCGGCGTCAAAAGCGCTGGCTTCCACGTCATCCGCGCCACCACGAAAAATCCTGCCGTGCTGGTTGAGTGCGGTTTTGTCAGCAACTCCACCGAGCGTGCCCGCATGCTCACCGGTGAATACCGCGCGAAGATCGCGGAGGGCATCGCCCAAGGCATCATCGCCTATCGCAAGTCGGACTAAGCAGGCCGGGATGCCCTGATCACTCCGGCCCGACCACGCCGCCGCCCTCGGCGATCATGGCGCTTTCGACCAGCGCCACGTTGGCTACGGCGGGTGACTTTGCCCGCCCGTTCCAGGCCAGGATCAGCCCATACACCAGCAACACGCCCTGGCTGAGCCAGTAGGCGTAGATTTTGGGCCAGATGCCGTCCGTGAAACCGTAAGCATGCAGACCGACGCCGAGCTGGTTCACACCGAACCAGGAGAAGATGACAATGCAGCCGAGGATGAGATTGCAACAATGCAGACCAATTTCGCGAATGTAGCCGCCGAGGCGGGCGTGCAGGATGACCAAGCACATCAGCACGATCATCAATGCGCCGTTTTCCTTCGGATCCCATCCCCAGAAGCGGCCCCAACTGTAATTTGCCCAGATGCCGCCGAGCACGGTGCCGACGAGCGAGAGAAACAATCCTGTGCCGATGAAGCCGTAGGCCACCCGCGTGAGGAAGCGTCCATAAGAGTCACGAGCAGTCGCATCCCCCATGACACGCTGAAGAAAGAGCAGCTTCGAGCTCCGGTAGCCGAAAAACCGGTGAATGAAGTAAAACTGTGAGAGCAATGCCGCCACCATGCACGCGGAGTAGCCCAGGTTGATTATCGGCACGTGGGTCGAGAGCCAGAAATTCGTGATGAGCACGGCCTGGAGTTGCTGGAGCGTGTCCATGGCCTCGGAGGCCTCAAACTGGATGGCCAGGAACATGCACGCCGTCCCACCCACCGCCGCCACCAGCAAACCGAGGGAGCGCTTCGTGATCCATTCCGCGATGAGTCCGAAAAGTGCGGTCGCAGCACCGATGAAGAGAATCGTTTCGTAGAGCGTCGTGATCGGCGGGCGCTGCATGATGATGCAGCGGATCACCACGCCAGTCACGGCGTAGCCAGTGGCTGTGGCGAGCAAGACCCAGGTGAAGAATTTGGCGATTTTTTCGAAGCCCGATCCAGGCGAAACCCAGGTCAGCGCCAAGGCGATAAATCCAACGAGGTAGATCCACTGCGCATAGAAAAAGTAGTCTGCACGCATCGAGTGGCGCTCCAGCGCGATAAACTTTGCCTCGCCACGATTCGCTGCGGCATTTTGAATCTTGGTGAGCAGAGCTTTTGCCGCCGCTTTGAACTTTGCCGCGTCGGGCAGGGCGAGATAGACATCTTCATACACCGCCAGCCAGTCGAGTTGTTCCGCATCGACATCTTTGTCGCCATTGATGGCCTGGAACAGGATTTCACCGGGACCGCTCCACTTGTTTTCCGTCTTCAGCGAGGATGGGAAAATGCGTGGCTGCTGCTCAGGATTGCCGCTCATCATCGCGCCCAAAGCGCCTTTGCCAAAATCACGGAACCATGGGATCTGCATCGGCGGACCACCGCCACGAATGGCGGCTCCAACAGCATTGAGGCTCTTGGAAAGACGTATCGGCTGCTCCACGCCTGCTGGCAGTCCTTCCTTCTTGTCGCCAAAGGGCGACCGGATGAAATCGAAGTGACTGGTGATCATTTCGTAATCCAGAAAGTTCGCGGCGAGCTGGACAATCATGCGCTGCTCCGGTGTTTGCTTCTTCGCGGGGATCTCGCGATACTCGCTCATTTTCTCCATCATCGCCTGCCGCGCCGGTTCGATTTCGAGAAAGGTGTATTGATCGCGTTTCGCTTTTGCAGTGAGTCCGAGTTCGGTGATGGCGGAGGAGTTGTCCACTTTGAACAACGGCACGGTTTTGCCAATGTCGGGGCGGAACCAGCTCATCAGCAGCCATTCCGTGGCATTGAGTTTCACCGGCTTGTCGCCTTCTTTGGTGATGGGTTTCTGCGTTGCAGGATCGACGAGCGGTTTGCCATCCATCTCGCCGCTGTCTGTCAGCCAGATGCTGCGGCGGGCACGAAAGCGCAGCAGACGATAGCTGGCGAGGTTTTCGAGCGGCTTGATGCGGCCGGACTCCTGCACCGGGATCGACGCGAAGGTCTCGACGACCTCCTTATCGCGAAAAAGTTCGAGCGGCGGCAGTTCGGCAGCCGGAACAAAACCACCCATCGCGAACAGCGAAAAAATGACCAAACGGAGAGTTTTCATGACGTGATGTGAGAATTGGGGGGTTAGAGCAGCTTCCACATGGCAAGGGCAAAGGCTGCATTGAAGGCGCCGATCAGGCTCAGAGCGAAGACCCACGGGTTTACTTTGATGAAACGGCCCAGCATCATCAGGAAGTGCAGCAGCAGACCTTCAGCGACGATGATGCAGGAGATCAGCGGCCAGTGATCGGAGGGGTTTTCAACGATTTGAAAGCCGGATTGCTTGACGTTGCTGCCGCTGCGCACGCCGTCATCAAAGCTTTGCTGGAACACCGCGTAGCCTTCGCTGCGCACGGGTTCATTCATGGTGATGACACGCTTTTCTTCGTGCGTGCCGGTGAGTTTGGTGACCTTGCTGGTGAAACGGCGTGCACGCTCGGTGCCGGGGTGCTTTTCCTGCTCGGTTTGATCGAGACGGACTGCAAACGGCAGTTTGTAGCTGCGATGTGTGAGCGCTACGAGATACTTTTCGCTGCCGAACGTGAGCGTCAACGGCGCCGCCGCAAACTCCCACAGGATGCCCTTCTGCTCATCGCCGGTCTTCTTGTCCTTCGCCACGACGACACAGGCACTGGCAAGTTGTTCATCGGGATGCGCGGCTCCGGCTTCATCGAGCATGCTGAGTTCCTGGATGAAATAACCGTCCACCGCATCGCTGCGTGAGCCATCGGCATCGCGCTTCGGTTGCGCGTTTTGCTTCCAGTTCGTCACCATCAAATCAAACGGCAGGCTCTCATGCGTGAAGGTGCGGCCTTTGCCGGCGCTGAGGTCTTTGTATTTGCTGTCACCGATCACCAATGCGCTGCGTTTCGCCGTTGCATCCGTCTGCACCTTCTGGATTTCGATCACACGCTCATGGAAGCTCTGAAACTCATCGTTCGTCTGCCCCTCCACCAGATTCATACTGCCTTCCTTGGCGAAATGGTAGCTCACGGCTCCGGCGGCGATCATGAACAGGATCGCAAAGTGCGAGATGATCACACCGATGGTCCTGGGTGACTTGCGGATGCGAATGATGCCGCCACAGAACAGATTCACGAACAGGATCGCCATCAACGTATAGCCGCCGGGCACGATGTAGAGCGGCAGCGTGATATTGCCGATGTCCCAATACGCATTGAAGGCCAGCGCACGCCAGCAGGCACCGATGTCGATGCGGTCGATGAAAAACGACTCAAAGTAACGCGCCTGACTGGCGACGAGGCCATACTCCGCCTGCTCCAGCGTGCCGAGGAACGTGATGAGCAGCAGCATCGCCAGCGTGAACGTAGCGAGACCGAAACTGGTGATGAAGGCGAAGAGTTTCGCGACGGGGCTGGGAGAAGGTGAGGACACGGTGGAGGAGGCGTGAGTGGGCAAATGACGATATCAGAATGACGAATGACGAATGAATGACCAAGCACGAATGACGAACGCGAACGATGCGGACTTCGTCATTGGACATTCATTCGTCATTCTGGTTTCGGAATTCGTCATTGCTGCGGCAGATTCGGTTTGATGGACTGGCAAAATGCATCAAACGCAGCGGACTGCTGTTCGACGAGATCTTTGGGTCCGGTGAGTTTGACGAAGATGGTGGCTTGTTCGGCAGAATGGATGAGACCGAGGAGGCGGTAGCCCGTTTTGGCTTGTTCAGCACCGAAGCCTTTGAAGTCGCCATCGAAGGCGATGAAGGTCGCATCGCGATTAAAGAAGGGTTTCTTTGCAAGCTTGGCGATTTCGTCGGCGGTGTAAGGCGTCTGGCCCATCTGCGTGCGCCAGCGGTTCACGTTCGCTTCCAGACCGCCCGCAGGACCTGGCATGAGGGAGATGTAGCATTCGCCTTCTTGATTGGGGCCGAAGCGCAGATCGAGCATGCGCATGCCGCTGGGGTCTTGAGCTGCGGACTCGGTCCAGCCTGCAGGAATCGTCCAGGTCAGCAGTTCACGGAAATTGGGGCGTGCCTGCTCCTTCTCTTTGGCATCATCGAAGAACCGCGTGGAGCTGGGAATATCGACATGCTGCTTGCCGGCATAGCTGGAAATCTCGCGCGTCTCGGTGATGGCCTCGCGTTCATCCAAGCGGTGGCAGGAACTGAGAAGGCCGCTGGCGGCGCAGCAGGTGAGGAGGAGTTTCAT
>JAYVIO010000052.1:0-5916 GCA_043770175.1 Verrucomicrobiales bacterium
TCGTCCAGATCGACAAGACACCCGGCGCGAGTTTCGCCGGCCTCAAGGAACCCTGGAGCCTGCGCGAAGGCGGAAACATCCTCTGGGGCGTGAATGACAATTCCAAAGCCGACCCTTTCGCTAAATTCCGCGCCTCACCGTTGTTTGAAGCGAGCAAAAAAGTCCACTCCGCAGGCTGGACCACGCAGGATCGTGTCCTTGATCCGAAATTTGCCAACGCGCTCACCGATCTCCGCCTGCAAGGCGACAGCCCCGCCATCAACACTGGCATAGCCTTGCCCGCCGAGTGGCCTGATCCGCTGCGTGCTGATGATAAAGACGCGCCCGACATCGGTGCGCTGCCGATTGGCGCGAAGCCGTGGGGTGTCGGAGTCGATGGCCGCGTGCCGTTGTTTGGCGTGCCGAGGCTATTTTGAAGCGCAGCTTTTGGCAGCGCACTCGACCTTCGTGCCATCGCTGAAGGTGATCGTGCGTGGTTCCTTGGCGAGATTCCACACGACATGCGTGCGCTTGCCGTCTTTGACGAACACGGCCGCAAAGGGCGCATCGGCGGTGATGCTGCGATCGACGTTCCCGAGATCATTGAATGCGGTGATCCACGAATAGGTTTGCGCGAGCGAGTTGCCCGCTTCGGGTTTGAAGCCGCTTGGGCGGGCATTCCACATCGTTTGAGCATCGGAGGGATCGGAGAGGGCACGATACATCCACATGATCTCGGCCCAGGCGTCGAAGTTTGTGCCTTCGGGGTTCTCCTGGACCAGGGCGGCGTAGTTTTTGCGCACGTAGTCGGGCCAGCGGCCGAGGTAGAGCGATGCGCCGGTGATGGGGAGGAAATTGATGCCATGCACGGCTTCGGGATTGCCGCTGAACCAGGTGCCGTTCGCGCCTTTTCCGCCCCAGACCATGGTGACAACGGACGGCGTGTAGTCGGCGGGATGCAGGTCTTCGCGCACATCAAACCAGTAGTCCTCGATGGCGGCGATCTCGGTGGTGAAGAGCCACGCGCCGAGATCGCGCAGCTTTTTGTTATCCGTGCTATCACCGAGCAACATGAGGCCGAACCACGCGTTCACAGCTTCGCTGGAGGATTCGTTGTTGTTGCCGTCGCCGAATTTCGCATGACCGCTGGCCCAGGAGTGGCCGGCATACGGATCAAAGCAGCGCAGGAAGGGGAAGAGCTTGTCTTCGCGATCCTCACTGACGACATCACGCGCGAGGAGGTCGAGCATCACATGCCATTTCGCAGCCCATGCGGGATCGCGCCGCGCCAGTTCGCCCGCCGCACGGAAAAAGTAGCCGTAGTGGAAGTGGTGATCATTGAGCTGGTCATCGCTGCCAAAACTCGCTGGATAGCCGATGAGCGTGCCCCAGGCTGGATCATAGGCGAAGAGGCCCTTGGAATCGCTGGTGAAGAAATCCTCCATCGCCGTGCGCAGCCGCTGGTCGCATTCCTTCACGGCACTGTCGTGCCCGGCTTGCTCGGCGAGCGGCAGTAGCGTGGCCCATTTCCCGAGTTGCTTGCCGAGCCAATAGGTGTCGCCCGTGAGTTGCGGAGTGCCTTTGAGGTCGGTGTCGATCAGTTCGCAAAGCTTGGCCTTGTTCACGCTCGCTGTGAGCGGCAGCGACGGCAGCACGGAGGGCAGTTTCATCGTCGTGGTGAAGCGCAAACCCGTGGCGAGCTTCATGGGGCCGCGCACGCTTGCATATGACTGTCCAGTGAGTGCCGCGTCAGTCTCGCGCCACTGGTGCGGATACAAAGCGAAGATGGTGCTGATCTCTTTGCCCTCATAAACTCGCGTGGTGAGGTCAAAGCTCGTTTTCACAGTCGCGGTCTTCTCATCGTAGCTCCACGACACCTTGGAATCGACGACGTGCGTGTGCGCACGCAGACGAAAAAGCTCCAAGGTCTCCGCTTGGTCATCCGGCAGCAGTGCGAGTGAAAAGTATGCTTTGCCGTGAGTCTGCGCGGTGAGTCGCGTGGTGCCGATGCCGCTCCAGGTTGACCCGCCGGGTGCAAACAGCGCGTAAACGCTGCGACCGATCCGCAGCATCAGCGTTTCACCTTTGTCGGTGACCTCAGGGGCCTTTTTGAAATTCAGGACGGGTTCTCCGCCCGAGTATTGAGCGAACACGAATGGCGATCCGTGTCCAAAGGTGAGTTTCATGCCCTTGGTGGCCTCTCCCATCTGCGCCGTGACGAACCAGTCACTCCACCCGGCCACGCGAGCCTCGGTGAACGCATCGATCGCCGAATGCCCGAGAACCAAATCCTCGCCACCAGCGCCCATGATGGCCGCTTTGTTCGCCGCGATGGCGGCGCCTGGATTCCAGACGCGCAGGCCGCCTTCGACCGCTTTTATGGCGAGCGGATGTGGAAACATCGCATCCGAAAGCGGCACCCAGGCGAGCGAACTCCACCAGTCATTCGTCGGCATCGCGCCTTGCACGTCAGCGGTCTTGTAGATCGTGGGTGGCGGCCCCTTGGCACCTGCGGGCAATCCTTGGAGGTAAGAACCTGCTCCAGCGGGCACGAGATCGGCGGCAGATAGTTGGGTGATGAGCAACAGCGCGACGAGCCAAGCGCGGTGAATAGGACAGATGAAGGATGCCGTTGGTGATTTCATAAGGGTGAAAAGTTGCCGTATCACCTTGTCATGTGCGCTCACCGCAGGACTTACCGGAGAAAACTTCACGGCCTGCCATTTTCAAACCAGTGGCGGATTTCGTCCTCACTCAGCACGCGATCCAGCGCGGCAAACTCATCCATCGCCGCAGCGAGATGGCGTTGGGTCGCGCCGCGCCAGTTGCCGAGTTCCGCCGTGCCGATGTGCATCACTGGTGGCGTGAATGAAGCGCCGGAACCGACGAGCTGGCCGTCGGCGTAATGACGAATGGTTTGTCCGTCGAAGGTCGTCGCCAGGAGTGTCCAGCGACCGGTTTTGATCACGGGAGCGCTGTTCACGGCCTCCCAGTCTGAGTAGCGACGGCCAAGATCACGGGCAATTTCGAGCCGCAACTCGCCGCGCTTGGTGATGTGCCAGTGCAGCGAGCCCGGTGATTCGGCATCGGATGAGAGAAGCACATTCTGCCAACGCTCCAGCGCCTCCACTTTGACCCACGCGAGCAGGGTGATGGCCTGCAGCGGCTTTTCGACGGTGAAGCGCACGCGGTCGCCTTCACTGCGGAAAGCGAGAGCGTCTTTATCTGACCACCGCCCGGTTGTTCTTTCGCAGCCAACGACGACCGCATTCTTGTGTTCACGAGTCTCAAACGTCTGGTGCATGAGCAGCGCGGGATCAGACTGCAAGGCTTCGCTGGCCTGACGCCAGGCATTCAATCTCGCGCCCGCTCTTTGATCGAGTGTGGCTTCATCAAGGAAGGCCCGGCGATCGGCTGCGATGGGTTTGAGGGCGGAGTTTTCGACCAGCGCAGCCTCGCCCGTGGTGAGGCGACGTGCGGCCTGGCCTGCGGGCTGCACCTCGACCTCGCCGTTAAAGACATGGACTTCTGCGGCGGCACGGTTTTGGGCGATGAATCCGAAATCGGTGCCGTGATCGACGAGTTTCAGCGTATCGGAATCGATGGTGAAGCCACGGGCCTGCGGCGGCACATGCGCGTTCACTTTGCCCGCGTGAAGGAACACCGCGTTGGACGAAACGAGATCGAGATGACACGGAGCTTCGATCAAAAGACGTGCGCCACTGAAGAACTCGATCAACGCCGCGCCGGATGTCAGGCGCAGCTCGCCGCGAGAAAGCATGCTGCCGCTCGAAGGCGCGGAATCGCTCCAGACTGCCTCCGCCGACTGTGCGAGCCGGGCCACACCACGTCCTGCTTCCTCTCGCTGCGACATCCACCACCCGAGCGAGGCCAAAAGCATCACCGCAGCAGCAGCGGCCCACGGCCAACGTGCACGCTGAGGCGGTGCCATTTGGGGCAGCCTGTGCGTTTTGGCCATCTCACGCGTGGCGGCCCATTCACCGAGACCGAGATCGATGTCGGTATGCAGATACCACTGCCGACGCGCTTCAGCATCGTGCGTGAGGAGCTGCTCCAGCTCCGCGTGTTCGGCGGCGGACAGCGTGCCATCCATCAGCGCCGCGAATTTTTCCTGCACATTCACGCGGCACCTCCTTCCGCGAGACGGGCGGTGACGCAGGCCGCAAGCATGCGGCGGATGACGTTGAGCTTGTTGTAGAGCGTCTGCGGTGCGCGGCCGAGTTGCTCCGCCAGTTTGATCACGCTGCCTTCCTCGAAGTATGCCGCCTCCACGAGCGTGCGTGCTGGCTCGTCGAGTTTCTCCAGGCAGTGGTCCAAAGCCTCGACTCGCACATCGGTTTGCGCGAGATCGGCGACACGCTCGTCCGCCAGGATGGCCAACAATTCGTCGCTGAAGTGCAGTTTAGAACGCGCCGCGGCACGCCGGAAGTTTTTCGCCTCATAATAAGCCACCGCGCATGCCCACGCGACGAAGTCGGACCCCGGCTCAAAGCTGTCAAAACGCCGCCACAGGGTCACGCTGACCCTTTGCAGCACGTCTTCGGCATCGTGCCGGTTTCCCAGCAACGACATGAGATACGCCAACAACCGACGATGAGCCCCATTGAGCTGGCGCATGAAGTCGTCGTTCTGGTCGGTGATCGGAGTGGGCATCAAAAGGAGAGATGTGTGCGGCGGCGAAAAGTTACCGGCATTAATCGCCTGGGGGAGCCTTTTCTTGTCTCTGCCCGAATGCGAGGACGGGGAGGCGTGCGTCGTTTGATAGGCACCATGAAATCGAATCTGCTCAATCGCCGCCATTTCCTGCGTGGAGCCGGAGTCACGCTTGGACTGCCGTTACTGGAGTGCTTCGCGCCACGTGGTCGTGCTGCCTCGAATGCGCAACCGATTCGGCGCATGGTTTGCATCTGTACGCCGCTGGGACTGCATACGCCGAACCTGTATCCAAAGGAGACGGGCAAAGAGTATGCGCTCACGCCTTATTTGGAGCCGCTGGCGGAGTTCAAGAATGACTTTAGCGTGATCTCCGGCCTGTCGCATCCGGATGTGGGATCGAGTCATGATTCGATTTACAGCTTCCTCACGGCGGCTCCGCATCCGGAAATCCGCGCCGGGTTTCGCAACAGCATCTCGCTGGATCAATTTGCGGCCGAGAAGATCGGCGGATTGACACGGGTGCCGAGCTTGTCGCTCTCGGCGGAAGGCTTCGGTTTGTCATGGACGCGCAGTGGCGCGCTGGTGCCTCCCGACTTGTGGCCTGCGAGTGTGTTCGCGCGTTTGTTCCTCGAAGGCCGACCGGATGAAGTCGAGGCGCAGACGCGGCGGCTGCGCAATGGCAAGAGCATCCTCGACACCGTGAGCGAGCAGGCGAAGCGCATGGCTCCGGCGATGGGCGCGCGAGACCGCGAGAAAGTGGACGAATACTTCACCAGCGTGCGCGAGCTGGAGCAACGCATGGTCACGGCGCAGGAGTGGGCGCTGAAAGCGAAGCCGAAGGTCGATGCCAAGCCGATGCAGAACAACATGAACTCCGCCGACCTGCTCGGGAAGACGAAGCTGCTGTTTGAACTCACGCATCTCGCTTTGCAGACGGATTCGACGCGGCTGGTGAACATGCTGCTGCTCGGAACCAGCAGCGTACCGCTCGTTCCAGGCGTGACGATGGGACACCACGATCTCTCGCATCACGGCCAGGACCCGACGAAGATTGAGCAGCTCAAAAAAGTGGAATTGGGCAAGATGAAGCTGGTGCAGGAACTGCTGACGAAACTGAAGCAGACCCAGGAGGAAGGCGACACGCTTCTGGATCGCACAATGATCTTCTTCAGCAGCAACCTTGGCAGCGCAGCGAGCCATTCGACCAAAGATCTCCCGGTCATCCTCGCCGGTGGCGGCTTCAAGCACGGTCAGCACCTC
>JAYVIO010000053.1:0-2243 GCA_043770175.1 Verrucomicrobiales bacterium
CGGACTCGAATGGCTTCTCCGAAGCAGACAGCGTGCGTCCTCACGCATGGCGCTACCGCGACTACGTGATCCGCGCGATGAACGAGGACAAGCCGTGGAGCGAGTTCATCCAGGAGCAAATCGCCGGCGATGAACTCGCAGGTGTGACTCATGCAGATTACCAGCAAGCCGTGCTCGATCCGAAGCGCACCGATCAACTCATCGCCACCGCCTTCCTGCGCATGGCTCCCGACGGCACCGGCGATGCACCGGAAGATCCGAAGCTCGCGGCGAATCAAACCATCGCCGAGCAGATCAAGATCACGACCTCCTCGCTCATGGGCATGACGGTCGCTTGCGCGCAGTGCCACGATCACCGCTACGATCCGATCACGCAGGCCGACTACTACCGGCTGCGCGCCGTCTTTGATCCCGCCTACCATTGGCAGGCGTGGCGTGCCCCCGCGCAGCGGCTTTACTCGCTCTACTCTCCGGAAGAACGGGCCAAGGCGAATGAGATCGAGAAGCAGGTGGGTGACATCAACCGCGAGGCTCAGGCGATGAGCAAAAAATTCCTCGACGAGATCTTCGAGGTCGAAATCAAGAAGGTGCCGGAGGCCGAGCAAGCCGCCTTCCGCGTCGCACGCGCCACGCCCAAGGACAAGCAAACGCCGGAGCAGAAGGCGCTCATCAAAAAATACCCGTCGGCGCTCGCCACCTACTCGCTCGATCTTTACGACAAGAAGAAGCAGGACTTGGTGCTCGCCAAGATGGCCGAGGGCGAGAAACTGCGTGCCACGAAGCCCCCGGAAGGCTTCGTGATGGCGCTGACCGAGTTGAAGCAGAAACCGCAGGCCTCGCATCTCTTCAATCGCGGCGATCACGAGCAGCCGAAGCAGGTTCTTGAGCCCGGCGAGCTCGGCATTCTCGCCAGTCCGCAGATCGAGCCCTTCAAGCCCGTGCCGGTCAGCAGCGGCTCCAGCGGTCGTCGTCTCGCCTATGCCCAGTGGCTCACGAGCGGCAACCATCCGCTCGTCGCGCGAGTTTTGGTGAACCGCTTCTGGCTCAATCACATGGGCCGCGGCATCGTGAACACGCCCGGCGATTTCGGCCGCCAAGGCGAACTGCCCACACATCCCGAACTGCTCGACTACCTCGCCGATGAATTCGTGAAGAGCGGCTGGAAGCTGAAGCCGCTGCATCGCCTCATCCTGCTCAGCAGCACCTATCGCCAGTCATCCGAGAATGACGCCTCACTGCGCGCCGATCCCGAAAATCGATTTTATTCGCGCTTCAAACTGCGCCGCCTCGATGCCGAGACGCTGCGCGACTCCATGCTTGCCACCACCGGCACGCTGGTGAATGCCAGTTACGGTCCGCCCAGCGGCATCGGCCGCGATCCACAGGGCCGTGTCATCACTGGCATCGACAAAGGCACCATCACCAATCACAAGGTCGATCCCGCCGGCGCCGATGACTTCCGCCGCTCGATCTATGTGCAAGTGCGCCGCAGCAAACCCGTCACCGTGCTCGACACCTTCGACGCGCCCACCATGAGCCCGAACTGCGAGATGCGCAGCCAGACCACCGTCGCGCCGCAGTCCCTCCTGCTCATGAACGACACCTTCGTGCTCGACAGCTCCCGTCGTCTTGCCGATCGCGTCACCGCCGAAGCCCCGAACGACCGCGCCAAACAACTCCAGCGCGTCTGGAGCCTTCTTTACAGCAAACCCGCCACCGACGCCGACATCACGAAGTGCCTCGCCTATCTCGACGAGCAAACCAAGGCGCTCGCGCAATATCACCACGACATCCAGCACCCGAAAGGTGTCGTCCCAAATCCACCGCAAGAAGCCCTCGCCAGCCTCTGCCAGATCTTGTGCAGCTCGAACCGGTTTTTGTATGTGGAGTAACGGCTTCGGCTACTCGCCAAGGAGAAACTTGGCTGCGGTCACGAGTTCCTCGCGAACACGACGCTGATCAGTCAAAGTCCCGCGCAGGAACTCGGCGGCGCGAATCGGCGCATCCGAGTCGATGTGACTGAAGTCTCGCTTCAGAGCCTCAATGGCTGCTTCATAAGCGGTGTTGCTTCGGTTGGCCTCGGCTTGAAAAGCCGCCAGCGCTGATTGCGGGCCGTCGATGAAGGAAGTCACCGCCAGCAGCACGTCATAAGCATCTTTGGGAAGCCGCCGTCCCGTGGGACCACCAAAAGCATTCAGCTTGAGAACCAACAGAGGCCCGATGTCTGCAACAGCGAGTTCACA
>JAYVIO010000054.1:0-5866 GCA_043770175.1 Verrucomicrobiales bacterium
CGCGACAGCATCGCGAAGGAAATCGAAGCGCAGGGCAAAGCTCTCGCCGAGAAACAAGCCGCGCCTGCCGCCATCGAAAAAGATTACGCCGCCAAGATCGCGCCGATCAACGCCGCCATCGCCGCTGCCAAGACCGCCCTGCCGCCACTCGAACAGACCTTCGCCGCTGCTCACGGCAAACTCGATGCCGAACAGAAGATCGTCGATGCCAAGAAAGCCGAAGTCGCCAAGTCCATCGCTGAGGTCGAAGGCACCAAGAAGAAAAAAACCGACGCCGAAGCCACCATCGTTGCCGCCACCAAGGAAATCCCCGAGAAGGACAAGTCTCTCGTCGAGATCAACGCCGAACTCGCCAAGCTCCAGCCCCAGCTTGAGCCGATGCGCACCAAGGTGAAGCAGATGAACGACCAGTATCTCACGATGCTGCCGAAGTAGTCCCGTAGCCGCATTCGCCAGAATGCGGATGCCCAGCGCTTCCTTTACACACTGACCAACGTTCTGGCGAACGTAGCCACTCTGCGTAGCTGCGTTCGCCAGAACGCGGATGGTCTTCCGCTCCGACAACACCTTGGCCGCCCAAGCTCTGACGAGCTTGGCTACTCCGCGCAGCTGCATTCGCCAGAATGCGGATGGCCGGTCCTCCTCTCACATGCTGACCCACGTTCTGGCGAACGTGGCTACTCCAGACGCGCCGCGACTGGACTACTCTCTATTTCGCGGCATCATGCGCGCCCCGTGAAACCCTACTACATCACCACCGCCATCGACTACACCAACGCACCGCCGCACATCGGCCATGCTTATGAGAAGGTGCTGGCGGATGTCATGGCGCGGTTTCAGCGGCTGAACGGGCGCGAGGTGTATTTCCTCACCGGCGTGGATCAGCACGGCCAGAAGGTGCAGAAGAGCGCGGAGAAGGCCGGGCAATCGCCGCAGGATTTTGTCGATGGCATCACGCAGCACTTCACAGCGCTGTGGGACAAATTGAACGTGCGCTACGACGGCTGGGCCGCCACCACAGACATCAAGCACAAGCGCGTGGTGCAGGCGATGCTGCAAAAGCTGCACGACTGCGGCCAGCTTTACAAAAAGAGCTACGGCGGCTTCTACTCGGTGCGGCAGGAGCAGTTCCTCACCGACAAAGAACGCGGCCCCGACGGCCAATACGGCGAGGAATGGGGCGAAGTGGTCGAGTTGCAGGAGGAGAACTGGTATTTCCGCCTCAGCGACCATGTCGAGTGGCTCAAGAACCACATCCGCGGGAACCCCGATTTCATCTTCCCGCCGCATCGTGCGAATGACGTGATCAACTCGCTTGAAGGAGCCGCGCAAGACCTGTGCATCAGCCGTCCCATCGAACGCCTGAGCTGGGGCATTCCCCTGCCATTCGACGAAAAATTCGTGAACTACGTCTGGTTCGACGCGCTGGTGAATTACGTCAGCTTCGCCGGCTATCTGGCCGATGAAGTCGGCAACGAAGGTCTGCCAGAGTTTGAGAAAATCTGGCCCGCCGACGCGCATGTGATTGGCAAGGACATCCTAGTGCCCGCGCATGCCGTCTATTGGCCGATCATGCTCCACGCGCTCGGCTTCCCCGACGATCAGATCCCGAAACTCATTGTCCACGGCTGGTGGAACGTGAAAGGGGCCAAGATGAGCAAGAGCTTGGGCAATGTGATCGACCCGAACGTGCTCTCGAACACCTTCACGCCCGACGGCCTGCGCTACTACCTCATGCGCGACATCGCCACCGGCTATGACGCCGATTTCAGCGATGAGCGCATCATCATGAGCTACAACAAAGAACTGGCTGGCGGCTTGGGCAACTTGCTCAACCGCTCGATCAACATGGCGCAAAAGTATCGCGCCGGTGTGCTCACGCCCGGCGATTACGATGACGAGATCAATCAAGCCCTGCGCCAGACCGTCGCCGAGGCCCTGCCGCTCTACCTTGAGAAAATAAACGGCTGGGACATCCACGAAGGCATCGCCGCCGCATGGAAGATCGTCACGCATGCGAATGCCTTCGTCGATAGCACGAAGCCGTTCTCGCTCGCCAAAGATCCAGCGCAGGCCGCCCGCCTCGACAGCGTGCTCTACCACCTCGCCGAGGCGCTCACACACGTCAGCGTGCTGCTCAATCCGATCATGCCGACCGCGATGGTCACAGCGCGTGCGCAGATCGGCTGGGAACTGCCGCAGAGCTTCCTAGTCAGCGATTTGAAGTGGGGACTGCTGCCAAGCGGCCACCAACTCGGCGCGCCCGTGCCGTTGTTCCCGCGTTTGGAGATCGTCGAGGAGAAGTAGCCTGACCTGCGCGTGTCGAACGTGTCAAGGCTGCGCCGTCAAGAGGTCAAGGAGTGGTCAAGTATCGTGCAGGAAATCTTCTTGACCATTCCTTGACCTCTTGACCGTTGACGTTCCGCCTTCCGCTGCCAGCAACGAATTGACCATCACAAACCGCAAACCAGGAACATCCCTTGCACCCCCCGCCCTTCTGGCTATGACCAGCGGCGCACCTTGATGAAGAAAGCCCTCCTCGCCCTCGAAGACGGCCGAGTGTTTGAAGGCACGGCGTTTGGCGCCGATGCCACCCACACCGGCGAAATTTGCTTTAACACCTCCATGACCGGTTATCAGGAGGTTCTCACCGATCCTTCCTATCGCGGTCAGATCGTCACGATGACGTATCCCATGATCGGGAACTACGGCGTGAACCCGCTCGACACGGAAAGTGATCAACCCCACGTGCGCGGCTTCGTCATCGAAGAACTCTGCGAGGTGCCGAGCAACTGGCGCAGCACGCAGACGCTCGACGCTTATTTGAAGGAATGGAACATCCCCGGCATTCAGGGCATCGACACACGCGCTCTGACGAAACATCTGCGCACCCGCGGTGCAATGCGCGCCGTCATTACCACGAACGCTGCGAGCGCTGAAGAAGCCGTGAAAATGGCCGCCAGCAGCCCGCCGATGGAAGGCAGCGATTACGTCAAGGAAGTGACCACCAAAACGCCCTATCTCTGGGATCCCGAGGACAAGGACAGCCGTGACTGGGACATCCCCAGCCCCTCGCAGAATCGTGAAGCCGGACCTGATGGCGAAGTGTATCATCCGCTGCCAGGCGCGAAGCATCACATCGTGGCCTACGATTTCGGCATCAAGCGCAACATCCTGCGCCGCCTGCGTCAGAACGGCTTCCGCGTCGATGTCGTGCCCGCCACCACGAGCGCCAAAGATGTGCTCGCCCAAAATCCCGATGGTGTCTTTCTCTCCAACGGCCCCGGTGATCCTGCGGCGCTGGATTACATCCACAAAGAGGTGAAGCAGCTCATCGGTGTGAAGCCCATCTTCGCCATCTGCCTCGGCCATCAGATTCTCGGCCACGCTTACGGCGGCAAGACCTTCAAACTGAAGTTCGGTCATCGTGGCGGCAATCAGCCCGTCAAAGACCTGCGCAATGGCAAGGTGTCCATCACCAGCCAGAACCACGGCTTCGCCATTGATCCCTCGTCCTTGCCCAGCAACGTCGAGGTCACGCACATCAACCTCAACGACGGCACCGTCGAAGGCATGCGTCATCGCGAAGCGCCGGTACTGAGCGTGCAATACCATCCTGAAGCAGCGCCTGGACCGCATGATGCGAAGTATTTCTTCGCGGAGTTTGCGCGGATGATTGAGACGGGACGGTGAGACGTAGCCACGCTCGCCAGAGCGTGGATGTGCGTTCTCTTTGTGGAGCCGACTTCCGCATTCTGGCGAATGCGGCTACGACAGAGTCTTCACACCGCGATCTCCGCCTTGATCGCCGGATGCGGATCGTAGCCTTCAAGCGTGAAGTCTTCGAAGCGGAAGGCGTCGATTTCTTTGACGGCAGGGTTCAACTTCATCACCGGCAGCGGTCGAGGCTCACGGGTGAGCTGAAGCTTCGCCTGATCGAGATGGTTTTTGTAAAGATGCAGGTCGCCGAAGGTGTGGACGAATTCGCCGGGTTGGAGGTCGCAGACCTGCGCAGCCATCATCACCAGCAACGCGTAGCTAGCGATGTTGAAGGGCACGCCGAGGAAGAGATCCGCGCTGCGCTGGTAGAGTTGGCAGCTCAGTCTGCCGCGATCGACAAAAAATTGAAACAAGCAGTGGCATGGCGGCAGAGCCATTTTTTCGATGTGCGGCACGTTCCAGGCGCTGACGATGTGACGACGGCTATAGGGGTTCGTTTTGATGCCGTGAATGAGGCGGGCGATCTGATCGTGCGTCTCCGCCTCGGGTGCGCCCTGCCAGCGACGCCATTGCGCGCCATAGACCGGGCCGAGATCACCGTTTTCATCGGCCCACTCGTCCCAGATGGTCACTTTGTTATCCCGTAGGTAGGCTACGTTCGTGTCTCCTTTGAGGAACCAGAGCAGTTCGTGAATGATCGAGCGCAGGTGTAGTTTTTTCGTGGTGACGAGCGGAAAGGTGGTGCTGAGGTCGTAGCGGCTCTGCTCGCCGAAAACGGAGTATGCTCCCGTGCCAGTGCGGTCCTCACGGTAGCTTCCGTGTTCGAGCACTTTGCGCAGCAGTCGGTGGTATTCTTCCATCGACCAGTCATAGCGGGGCATGCGGCGGATGCAAACGCGGCGGTGGCGGCGGGGTGGGATGCTTTCCCCTGATCCCAAGCATTGACATGACCACGGAGACACATAACACACACGAAAAAAATCGCCTTTCTTGTATTCCGTGGTTTCATCGCTGGGTTAGCCCGACCAGCGCCATTTAGGCGACTTCACCATGTATTTTCTAATCGTTACCTTTTTAACGCTCGCAACTGTAGCCGTCTCCACAGCCCAAGAGCCACCCAAAGCAACATCGCGCGTCAACGTGAACGGAGACCACTTCATCATTCCCGAAGCGAAAGCGTCTTTCAGGATTCCCAAGCAATGGTTAATATGGAAGCGTTTCTTCTGTCTCGACTCAACTCAACTAAGCACGGTTCAGAACACCGCGGCTGCCGAGTGGGATTCCGCCTACGGGCCGATTACCGACGCGATTCTGCCATTTGCAGACTGCCTCATCCACATCGGCAACGATGGCTGGGGAGCGCAGGGTGCTGCGAGGGTGGACGTTCACCTGCGCGCTTACCTCACCGACACCAAACCCGAAGAAATAACCAAGGCTGTCGCAGATACCGGCGTTGAGACCGCCGGCAAGGTCAAGGGACGGTCAGTAAAGTCAGATTCCAGGGATGACGGAGGTTGGCGAATTGACCATGTCGGGTTTGATCTTTGGTATAGTGACTACGGAGGCAGAGCAGGCGTCGATTTCTACTCTCGCCCTTGCGGAGCCAAGACCCTCGTTCTTGTCTTCATGTTGGGAGACGACGAATCAACTATCAAAGACCGCGACAGCATCATCGGTTCGTTCAAAATGGAAAAATAACCCAAGCAACCGACGCCGCACATCACCACTCAGGCCCACAGGAGGCCAACGTGGCGGTTGCAGCAGACCTCCCCTGCCCCGATGATCCGCCATGGCCGATCTGCCTGACGACAGCACTTTGCGCATCCGCATGCAAAAACTCCGCCTTCGCGAGGAGGATCTGGAGGAATCGTTCATTCGTGGTTCGGGCGCAGGCGGCCAGAAGATCAACAAAACCAGCTCCACCGTCGTGCTGCGGCACATTCCCAGCGGGATCGAGGTGCGCTGCCAGCGTGAACGTTCACAGTCCCAGAACCGCCTGATCGCCCGACAGGAACTGTGCGAGCGCCTGGAAGCTGCGTTTCAAGCCGCCAAGATGGAAATCCAAAACGATCGCGAAAAAGTGCGCCGCCAGACCCGAGCACGGCCCCGAGGCCTGAAAAAACGTCTCGTCGCCGGCAAACGCCAT
>JAYVIO010000055.1:0-5849 GCA_043770175.1 Verrucomicrobiales bacterium
AAAATCGAGAAGGCCATCGCCGATCTCGCGCAGATGCAGGAGATCATGAAGGATTTCAATCGCTTCAAGATGCTGTTCGAGCAGCAGCAGCAGGTCACCGCGCAAACGGAGCCGTATGCGCAAAAACCGTCACCGTCAGAGACGGATCAACTGGCCGTTCAAGATCTCGGTGCCAACGAACGTGCGATCGGTGACGAACTGCGCGAACTCGCCGGCAAACTGCGCGCAGATGCTACGGCGGCGGAAGAAAAATTCCCCAAGGCTGCTTCCAGCGCGCGCAAGCTCGCGGATGCGATGGAAGATGTGCGCATGGATCATCTCGCCGCGAATGCCGCGCAGAAAATGCTCGGCGGTGATGGCAAGGGCGGCCATCAAGGCGCGCAGCGGCTCGAACAGGAGATGCGCGCCCTGTTTGGCGAATGCAAAGGCGGCGAAGGCGAGATGAGCGATGAACTGGACCAGTTCATGTCGCTCTCACAGTGCATGAAACCCGGCATGGGGCCTGGCAGCCAGTTCCAGCAGATGATGCAGAGCAAAAAATTCGGCAAGGGCAACGGCAAGTCCGGCTCCCAAGGCATGGGCATGGGTGGATTCATGATGGGTGATGACCCGGCGGGATCACAGAACGTCTATGGCGCAGAATCGACGCTGGGCCGCGTGAACAAAGGCATGGGCGAAGGCATTACCCCGCCCGGCACTGATCCCACCGCCATGCCCGCGATCACCAAGAGCGATGTCAGCACCGGTGCCACCGAAGTAAATCGCGGCACTGATGCTGTGCCCGCTGCTACGCTCATCGAGCAGTATCGCGGCCTTACCGAAGCCTACTTCGACCGCATCACCGGCAAGCCGAAACCACCCACACCGGAGACCAAGCCATGAAATTCGCCGCCATCCTGATGTTTGCCGCCGTGGCCGCAGCCGCCGAGCTGAAGCCGTTCCGCATCACCTGCGGCAACCTGGTGTATTCGATGGATGAGAAGACCTCCGTCTGCTTCGCCGACTATTTTCTCGGTGAAACGGCACGCGTCACGAATCTCAACATCGAACCCAGCTTCCTGAAGTTGAAGCTGGGCGATGACGAGCTGTTCACCACGCCGTTCTGCGTCTTCACCGGCACGGGTGACTTCAAACTCAGCGAGAAGGAGCGGGCGAATCTTCGCGCCTACCTGCAACGCGGCGGCTTCATCGTCGCGAGTCCCGGCTGCTCCGACAAGCCGTGGGTGGCGGCGTTTCGTCGTGAGATCGAAGGCACGCTGCCAAATACGCCGATGCAGACCATTCCGATGACGCACCCGATCTTCGACATGGTCCACAAGGTGCCGCAGCTCCACCTCGAAAAGAAAAAGGGCACCACGATGCTCCAGGGCATCGAGATCGACGGCCGACTCGCGCTGGTGTTCTCGCCGGAAGGATTGAACGACACCGACCACACGAAGGGCTGCTGCTGCTGCGGTGGCAATGAAGTCAGCGAAAGCATGCTCATGAACATCAATTTGCTGGTCTATGCGCTGCTGTATTAGCCTGCTGCTCCTCCTCAGCGCGTGCGACAAACCCGCGCCACCACCCGCAGCGGCTCGCAGTGTGCGCGTGCATCTCACGTGTGATGTCAACGGGCGCATCGAGCCCTGCGGCTGCTTCACCGGCCAGTATGGTGGCCTGTCACGCACGCAGACCGTGCTGCTGGCGGAGGGCAAACCTTCGCTGCGGGTCGATGCGGGCGACTCCATCGCCGGAGCGGAGGATTATCATGTCATTCAATACCGCCATGTGCTCAAAGCCTTCGCCGATCTCGGCTTTCATGCGATCAATCTCGGCAGGCGTGAAGCCGCATTGAGCGCGGAGACCTTGCGCAGCCTCGCCAAAGATTCACCGGTGCCGCTGGTCAGCGCGAACGTCGTTGATGCGCGAACGCAGGAGGTGGTCACACGGCCGTGGCTGCATGCCAAGGTCGATGGTATCACCTATGGCATCTTGGGCATCGTTGATCCGCATTCCGTCGGCGAAACCGGCCTTGGCGAAGGTTTGCAGCTTCTCGACCCCGCTTCCGCCATCACCAAACATCTGCCGGAGATGAAGCAGGGTGCCGATGTGCTCGTGCTGCTGGCCTTTGCCAAAGAAGATCGCATGAAGGAGCTGGCGGCGCAGTTTTTTGAATTCCAGCTCATCCTCGGCGGCGATGTGACGCAGCCTTCGCAGGAGCCGCAGCGCGCGAACCGCTCCCTCCTGATGGCCACGACCAATCAGAGCCGTGCGCTTGGCTTTCTAGAAGCGCAACTCGCCGCCAACGGCACGCTGGACAAACCGAAGCAGAAAATCATCTTCATGGCCGACAACATCCCGCAGAACGACGGCATCATCACGCACGCGGAAGCGTATCGCACCGAAGTGCGCACGGCGAAGCTCACCATTGACGACCCGCAGCGGGTGCGTGGCGACGCCGTGCCCGGTGTGCGTATCACGGCAAAATTTACCGGCAGCGAGTCATGCTCCGCCTGCCATGCTGATGATTACGCCATCTGGCAGAAGAGCGGCCATGCCCGCGCCTTCGATGCATTGTTGTATCGTCAGTCCGACGCCGATCCGAACTGCATCGCCTGCCACACCGTCGGCTTCGGCAGCGAGAGCGGCTATCGCCGTGAATTTGCTGGCAAACGCATGACGCATGTCGGCTGCGAATCCTGCCACGGCCCTGGCAGCACGCACATCGAACAGCGCACGGCGCAACGCGCTCAAGGGAAAGAACCCACTTTCAAATTCCGCCCGCTCGCCGCTGCCGACTGCACCACCTGCCATCACGGCGAATTCAGCCGCACCTTTGAATGGGATGAGTTCTGGAAGCTCATCGCCCACGGGAAGAAGAAGTGAGCGCTTTCTGGCAATGCGAGTTACCGAGCCGTCCGTCTGGCCTCCACACCATTTCCCAACTCGTCGAACCAATGCTCCAGGAAGAATTTTTTCTTCGTCGGCAGCAATGTGTCGGCGGTACCGATAAGCGGGCGCAGTGAGGTGGACATTTGCAGTGTGACGAGAAAGAAAATCCCCGTCCACACCAGAAGGTACTGGCTGGCGATCATGCCGAGCTTGTGGGAGGCCTGCAGCAGCAGCCGGAAGCCGAAGAACAACGAGATGATCCAGAAGGCGAACACGAGAAAGCCCATGAAGGCCACGGATTCGGTCGATTGAGAGAAAATCCACACCACCGGGGCGAAACCGAGCAACAGCAGCGCAGTGAGCGCGATGGCGGCGAGCAGCAGCCCCGCCACCTGTGACAGCCGTGCATCCAAACCGCCAAGTGCGCTGAAAATGTACAGGCTCGGCAGACAGATGAGCAAAGAGACGAGCATGCCCACAACAATTTTCACCGGAGCGGCCCAGTACTGCATGCCGCCTGAGAAAGTGCCGAGCAATCCGCCAAACACCGCGAGGCAGAGCACCGCACCGATGAGGAGCATGACAGGCACCTTGCGGTTGCCTTCCTTGCATTCGTGCAGAACGCGGCCTGGCTGCTTGAGCAGCGCCTCGATCACATTGATGAATGTCGGCGGTTTCCCCAACGGCTGAAAGTCGATGGCAACGGCATTTGGCAGTGGCGTGGCAGGCGGCGGGTCGGGTGTGATTTCGATGTTCATGGTTGGGCGGTGGATTCAGAGTTTGCTGATGCGTGAGATGCGGCGGCTGAAAAGGCGTGCGATGAGCCAGCCGAGTAGCCAGCAGAGTAGAATGAGCGGAAGCATGTTCGGTCCGCCACTCTCCGGCAGGCTCGCAACAGCCATGCCCCAGACCGCCTCATAGAAGGTGCCAACGAATGGATCGGGTCGCAGGAACGCCACCGGCAACTCGGGATTTCCAAAGAAGGGCCTCAGAATATACGAAAGCTGCGCACCGACGAAAAGATTGCCCGCCAGCCATGCCACCAGCGTGCGCCATGCTGCTGCTCGGCTGCCTGAGAAAGCCTCGATCAGGCACAGCAGTTTGTGATTGGAGATCACGCCGGCAAAAGCGATCACCGCCGTGTTGCTGAGCAGAAACAGGCGATACCAGCCGGGCAGTTCCGCCGCCCCGTCCGCCGGACGATCCAGCGCCATGCCGATCATGATCGGCGCAAGCGAACCGACGATCAGCGCAAAGAGCGCGAAGCTCATCAGGCACGCCTGCATTGTTTGCCGGAAAGACATGCCACTGCCCAACAGAGCGCCAAACATGCCGTTGATAAGACCATTCACGCTCAGCGTGAGAAAGATGAGCAATGGCATCTTCACCGCGACAAAGAGCGCCATCGTCGGCGCTCGTCCCAGGCCGATGGCAAAGCCGTACACGCCACAACCAAGAACGATGCCAGCGATCAAAGGCAGCATCGCCGCAACCGATTTGTCACCCAGCCAGCGCAGGAGACCGGCCGTCTCGGCACGAGCAAGGGACATGAGTCGTGGGGTAAACAGGGAGTTCATGCAAATGGTCCAGCAGCGGCTTGATTTTATTTGGCAAAGAGAATCAGGTCAAGACTAACAACCCATGAAAGCTTGATTCGATGAAAGTCGCACGGCGTCGCCTTCGTCAACGGGCCATGCGCTCCCTGCTCGCCTTCGTTCTCCTGATTTCTGCCACCTTTGCCGCTGGTCGTCCCAATGTCGTCGTCATCCTCAGTGACGACCTCGGCTGGGGCAGCGTGGGGTGCTATGGCGCTGATCCAGCGCTGGTGCAGACGCCGAACATCGACCGCATCGCGAAGGAAGGCCGCCGCTTCACGGATGGGAACACAACCTCGTCGGTGTGTTCGCCGACGCGTTACGCGATGCTTACCGGCCGCTACTGCTGGCGCACCTCACTCATCAGCGAAGTGCTGAGCACGGTGGCACCGCTGCACATCGAGCCAACGCGGCTCACGATCGCGTCGATGCTCAAGTCGCAGGGTTACAACTGCGCTGCGGTCGGCAAATGGCATCTGGGCTACGGCACGGCGGAGCGTTGCGACTTCACGAAGGAGCTGAAGCCCGGGCCGCTTGAGGTGGGCTTCGACTACCACTTTGGTGTGCCGAGCAATCACGGCGACCTCAGCGGTGTGTATGTCGAAAACCACTGGGTCTATGGTTTGAACAAGGACAGCCCATCCTCGCCGAGTCCGCCGTATGTGACGATGGGCCAGCAGAAGGGCAAGACCGCCAAAACGCTCGATTTGAATGCGCCGAAACGTGTTGATGAAACCGTGATGGAAACGCTCACCGACAAACTTGTGACGTGGATCGGCCAGCAGAGCGCGGAGAAGCCGTTTTTCGTCTATTTCACGCCGGTGGGCGTGCATAACCCGATCACGCCGTCGAAGCAGACCGCGGGCAAAAGCAAAGGCGGACCGTTCTGCGACTTTATCAGCGATCTCGACCTCAGCGTGGGCCGCGTGCTCGATGCGCTCGACAAACAGGGCCTCTCCAAAAACACGCTCGTGCTTTTCAGCAGCGACAATGGCGGCGTGAACAAGCCGGAGAACGCCAACCTTGTGCAAACGGACGCGCAGAAGGCCGGATTGAAGCCCACAGGGCCATTTCGCGGCGGAAAGCATGATGTGTGGGAAGGCGGTTTCCGCGTGCCTTACCTCGTGCGCTGGCCGGGTCATGTGCCCGCCGGCACCGTGTGCGATGAAACCGTCAGCATCGTCGATACCATCGCCAGCCTTGCCGCGATCACCGGCTACAAACTGCCAAAGGCCGATATGGCCGCCGAGGACAGCCACGATGTCTCCAAAGCCTGGCTCGGCGCGAAGTATGAAGGCCCGCTGCGCCCCGATGTGATCGTTCACAGCGCCGATGGCAACTTCGCCATCCGCAAAGGCCCGTGGAAATGGATCGAAGGTG
>JAYVIO010000056.1:0-17580 GCA_043770175.1 Verrucomicrobiales bacterium
CCTCGATTTCCAGGCGAGTGCGCTCATGATTCGTGAGAATGCGCGGCCACCGCATGATTTCCGGCCGTTTCATTCGCCCGAAGGTTTGGTGAACAAGGCATATGGCAATGTGGCGAAGGGTGAGGTGCTGGTGCCGTCGCCGTTGCTGGCGGAGGTGCCGGAGCATGTGCTGCTGCACTTCCAGATGGACTCGCGTGGACAAATCATCTCACCCCAGGTGCCGCAGAATGACGAACGGGCACTGGCGCTGGCGCAGTTCATCAACGCGGACGATTTGACGCGCAGCGAACAGCGATTGAACGGCCTGCGTGAGTTGCTGGCGCAACCTTCGAATCCCATCAAGCCGGAACCGAAGGTTTCGCCCTATCTTCCTTCGCTGCGCATCAACAAACTAGCCGAACCTGCGCCGCCGGTGGTGTTCAACCGCCAAGTTCTCGCAGAGCAGGCCAGTGTGTCGCGGTTTGAATTCGATGACAACAAGCCACTCGAAGCGAATGATGCAAATCTGCCGCGCAACGGTGCCTGGGCACTGCAGCAAGGCCAGGTTGGCTCGCAGCAACTCCAATTGAACAGCACAGAGAATGCGCTGCGCAGCCGTGCGGTGACGGCGCAGAATGAGGAGGCGATCAAGCAGCAGCCAATGATCAAGATGAAGACCGGGGCAGGAACGCTGGAATTGTCGAAGACCGCCGACAAGGAACTGAAGGCACTGCCTGCGCCCAAGCCGATGAAGAAGATCGATGAAGGAAAAGAGGGGACTTCCCAAATGGCAGCAGCCGCAGCACCGGCGGTGCCTGCTGCTGGTGCCGCCACCCAATCGCCTGCCACACCTCCAGCGCCGACTCCTGGCGCACCAGCGGATGTTGCGAAGGCTGCCGTGGCGCCGAAAACCAATGGGGTGGCAACCAGTTCGCGCTCGTTTCAGGGCGTGTGGCTGGGCAAACACCTGGTGCTGACGCGTGAGGCGGTGGTGGATGGTGTTCGGCTGGTGCAAGGTGTGTGGCTGGACTGGCCGGCGCTGCGGGAAGCATGGCTGAAAGAGATAACGGATCTGTTTCCCGCTGCGCACCTCGAACCTGCGGCGAATGCGACCGTGGGGGTGCGACCCACGGATGATCCGCAGCGTTTCGCGGCGCTGCCCGTGCGACTGGTGGCAGGGTTAATCCAACTGCCACCGTTGCCGTTTTGGACGCCGCTGCGCAAATCACTCGCCATCGCGCTGGCCTGCGTGCTACTCGCTGCGGCGGCGGTGGGTATGGTGCTGCATGGCACGGTGGCTCTCAGTGAACGGCGTGCTGATTTCGTTTCCGCCGTGACGCATGAGCTGCGCACGCCGCTGACGACGTTCCGGCTTTATTCGGAGATGCTGGCGGATGGCATGGTGACCGATGAGGCGCAGCGGAAGACCTATCTCGACACGCTGACAGGCGAGGCGGGCCGTTTGAGCCATCTCGTCGAAAATGTGCTGGCCTATGCGCGGCTGGAGCGTGGCAGTGCGAAAGCACGCGCTGAGAATGTGACGATCGGCGAGCTGCTGGACCGCATTCTGCCGCGCTTGAAGCAACGGGCGGATGATTGCGGCATGGAGGTGCGTGTCCATGCGACGGATGCGGACCGGCGCACGCAACTGCACATCGACGCGGCGGCAGTGGAGCAGATTCTTTTCAACCTCGTCGATAACGCCTGCAAATACGCCGACCCGCGTGTGGCGGAGCCGGTGATTCATGTGGAGGCGGATACGAGCGGCAAGTTTGCGATGCTGCGCGTACGCGATCACGGCAGTGGCATCTCTCGCAGCGAGCGGCGGCGGATTTTCCATCCGTTTCACAAGTCCGCCGATCAAGCCGCGCATTCAGCTCCCGGGGTGGGTTTGGGACTCGCGTTATGCCGCCGACTGGCGACTGCGTTGGGTGGTGCAATCACGCTGGATGCAGCGCACAAGGACGGCGCGTGCTTTGTGCTGCGGTTGCCGAAGTGACCGGCAAGTTTGGTGAGATCTGGTTCGTGATGACAGCATGCGTACGTTGTTCTTCACCCTTTTGCTGAGTGCCAGCCTTCATGCCGCCCCAAATATCCTTTTCATCGTCACCGATGATCAGCGACCCGACACCATCCATGCGCTGGGCAATGCGGTGATCGCGACGCCGAACCTCGATCGTCTCGTCGCGCGCGGCACCACCTTCACGCGAGCTTATGCAGGGTATCCGATCTGCCATGTGAGCCGGGCGCAAATGCTCACCGGCACTCATGCTTTCAAAGCGCTGCCGCAGTATCCTGGTGGCGCGATTGATCCGAAGCTCGCCACGCTGGCCGGCACGTTTCAAAAAGCCGGCTACCACACTTGCTACACTGGCAAATGGCACAACGACGGTCAGCCGAGACAACGTGGCTACGCGACGACGAGCGGTCTCTACTCCAGCGGTGGAGGCAAAGGCATCACACAGCCTGGAGTGGATGATCGCGGTCGTCCGCTTACGGGTTATCGCGGCTGGACCTTCAAAACGGACGATGGAAAAGCCGAGCTGGATAAAGGCGTTGGGTTGCAGCCCGATAACAGTCACTACATCGCCGACGGTGCCATTCGTGCGATCCAGACGGCACCGAAAGACAAACCGTGGCTGCTGCACGTCAATTTCGCCTTTCCGCACGATCCGCGTCAGTGGCCCACGGGCATGAAAAACAGCTACGATCCGGCGAAGATGCCGCTGCCCGCGAACTTTGCCGCGAAACATCCCTTTGATCACGGCAACATCGACGGGCGCGACGAGCGGCTCCTGCCCACACCACGAGTTGAAAGTGCGGTGCACGAGGAATTGGCGCTCTACTATGCCATGATCACCGATCTCGATGCGCAACTTGGCCGCATCCTCGCCGCCCTGCCTTCACCACATGACACGATCATCATCATCACCGCCGATCAAGGTCTCGCGCTGGGCAGCCACGGCCTCCTTGGCAAACAAAACCAGTATGAGCACAGCATCCGCAGCCCGCTCATCATCTGCGGGCCCGGTTTGCCGAAAAACGAGCGCAGCTCCGCTCTCGTGAAACTGCACGATCTGTTTCCGACGCTGTGCGAACTTACCGGCACCGCGATTCCGTTCACGGTGACTGGGAGGAGCCTCGCGCCTTTGCTGCGGCATCAAACCGACCGCGTGCATGAGTTCGTCACCGGCATGTTCACCGACGCCCAGCGCACGATCTGCGACGAGCGCTGGAAACTCATCATCTACCCCCAGGCGCAGCGTGAGCAACTTTTCGATCTGCAAAGCGACCCGAATGAACTGCATGACATCAGCGATGATCCAGCACACCAAACGAAGCGCGATGAATTGAAGGCAAAATTGCAGGCCTGGCGGCGGGAGAACGGCGATCCGAACCTGTGATCGGACGCAACCTTGGACCTCCGGGAGCGTTTTGGAAGCATCCAACCATGAATACGCACCGATTGCCTTCCATGCTGGCGACCTTGGTCGTCAGCCTTCTTGTTCTCAGCACCGCATACGCGCAAAAAGCACCGCGAGGTGCGGCCAAACCGCAGTCCGATCTCGCCAACGAGCACTACGGTCCGCATGAGAGGAACGTGCTTGATCTGTGGAAAGCCAAATCAGACAAACCCACCCCGCTGGTTGTTTTCATTCATGGCGGCGGTTTTCGTGCGGGCAGCAAAGAGGGCATCTCACCCGCCTTGTTTGCCCTGCTCGACAAAGGGATCTCAATCATGGCGATCAACTACCGTTTTTCCCCTGAAGTGACCTTTCCCGCGCACTACATGGACAGCGCACGCTCTATCCAGTACGTGCGCCATCACGCGAAGGAGTGGAACATCGATCCGAAGCGCATCGGCTCCACCGGCGGCTCGGCAGGGGCCGGCACGTCGCTGTGGATCGGCTTTCACGATGACATGGCCGATCCCAAGAACGCGGACCCGGTGTTGCGTGAATCCACACGGCTGAGCTGCATGGCCGTGTTTGGCGCACAGAGCACGTATGATCCGATCACCATCACCGAGTGGATCGGCGAGGCTGCGGCGCGTCATCCGGCGCTCGAAGGCTTTTACGGCTTGAAGTGGGAGCAGTACCAAACACCCGTCGCACGCGAGATGTTCAAGAAAGCCGCCGCCATCACCTATCTCACCAAGGACGATCCGCCCGTGTATGCGTTTTACTCCGAGCCGCGTGGCCCATTGCCGCCGGATGCGAAGCCAGGCACCGGCATCCATCACATCAACTTCGGCATCAAGCTCAAGGAGCAGATGGATGCGCTCGGCATCGAATGCACGATCCGCCACGCCGACGAGAAACCGAACTCTGGTCAGGAGACGAACGACTTCTTCATCAAGCATCTGCTGGGAGTGAAATGACCCGTCATGAAACACGCTTCTGCTCCGATGTTCATGTTCATGCTGTGCGCGTGTTTCGCTGCCGCGCAGGCGCCGAAGGCAAAGAAGCCACCTCCCGTGCCACCGCCGCTACCGCCGATGGCGTATGCGCTTGAAGATGCGTTTGGCGGGCTGACGTTTTCGATGCCGGTCGCCGTGGTGAGCGCTCCAGGTGAGAAGGATCGTTTGTTCGTCGTCGAAAAGACCGGCGGCATCCAGCTTGTGACGAATCTGGATCAGCCAACGCCGACGAAACAGGTCTTCGCCAATCTCATCGAGCGCCCTGACGGCAAGCTCGATGACAAAGGCGAGTGTGGACTGCTCGGTCTCGCATTTCATCCGCAGTTCGTACGCAATGGACACTACTTCGTCTATTACAGCCTGCGCATCGGCGGTCAGCTTCATCAGCGCGTCTCGCGCTTTGATGGTGATAGAGAACAACCGCTAATCACGCAGCTCGATCCCGCCGGCAATCACAACGGTGGCGATCTTCATTTCGGCCCCGATGGCTTTCTCTACATCAGCGTCGGCGATGGCGGTGGTGGTAACGATGCTTTCGATAATGGGCGCTTCATCAACAAAGGCTTCCATGCGGCCATCCTGCGCATCGACGTGGATAAGAAAGCCGGCAGTCTGAAACCCAACCCGCATCCCGCCATCAATGCCGAGTTGTATTCCGTGCCCGCCGAAAATCCTTTCATCGGCGCCACTTCGCATCACGGCTTGCCGGTCGATCCCGCCACCGTGCGCACCGAGATATGGGCCACGGGCCTGCGCAACGTGTGGCGCTTCAGTTTCGATCCGCCAACGGGAAGGCTCTTTGCAGCCGATGTTGGCCAGAATCTCTACGAAGAGGTGAACCTCATCGTCAAAGGCGGCGATTACGGTTGGAGCCATCGCGAGGGTTTGCACGCCTTCGACCTCGGCCCCGGCAAGCACATGCCGCCCGCCGTGTTCAAACCCATCGATCCCATCTTCGAATACCCGCGTACCACAGGCCTCAGCATCACTGGCGGTCGTGTGTATCGCGGGACGAAATTCCCTGAATTCAAAGACGCCTATCTCTGCGCTGACTATGCTTTTGGCCGCGTGATCGCGGCGCGTGAGAAGAACGGACGCTGGGAGCAGGAGATCATCGCCTTCGAGCCTGCAATCACGGGCATCGGTGTCGATCCGCGTGATGGCGAGCTGCTTTTCACCAACATGGCGAAGGGAAGCGTGATGCGGTTGCGGAGACAGTAAGCCTGCGTCCGCCCGCAAAGCATGAAGTAGCCTGGCCTTTCTAGGCTGGGTATCTCGCCATGATCACGGGCTAGAAAGCCCATGCTACAAGCGCGCAATCACGCGATGATCTCCTTCACCACGCCGCCCTTCACATCGGTGAGGCGGAAGTCGCGGCCGCTGTAGCGGAAGGTGAGCTTCTCGTGATCGAGGCCGAGCAGGTGCAGCATGGTCGCGTGCAAGTCGTGAATGTGGACTTTGCCCTCCACTCCTTCCGCACCGTATTCGTCGCTGAGGCCGTGGCGATGGCCGGGCTTCACGCCGCCGCCGGCCATCCAGATGGTGAAGGCGCGGTTGTTGTGATCGCGTCCGTCGCTTTGACCGAAGGGCGTGCGGCCAAACTCGCAGGCGAATATGACGAGCGTGTCGTCGAGCAGGCCGCGCTGTTGCAGGTCGGTGAGCAGTCCGGCGATGGGTTTGTCAGTAGCTGCACAACTGGTGGGAAGCAGGTTCTTGATGTCGAAATGATGATCCCATCCGCCCGTGCCGATCTCGATGTAGCGCACGCCGGCCTCGGCGAACTTGCGGGCAAAGAGACACTGGCGGCCAAAGTTGTCGGTCGCCGTGTTGCCGATGCCGTAAAGCTTCAGCGTGTCGGCGGACTCGCGACTGAGATCGAGCAGCGAGGGCACGGCGGCCTGCATTCGGAAGGCCATTTCATACGAGTGGATGACGCCTTCGAGGTCGGGATTCACTTCGTCGAGCGCGAGCCGTCGTTGATTCGTTCGGCGCAGAAACTCAAGCTGTGCGCGCTGCTGAGCGGGCGTGAGATGCGTGGGCACGAGGTCCGGCACGGGCAGCGAGCCTGGCTTGTCCTTCGAGCCACCGGCACTGACCATCGTGGCCTGATACGCAGCGGGCAGGAAGGCGCTGCCGTGGTTGTTGCCACCGAACTGTCGCAGCGAGTTCATGGCGATGTAGCCCGGCAGATCCTGTGTTTCGGAGCCGAGCCCGTAGAGCGTCCACGCACCGACCGATGGCCGTGCCTGTGACGCGATGCCGGTGTGGAAAAACGGCACGGCGGTCTCGTGCGCCTGCTGATCGGTGTGCATCGCGCTGAGGACGCAGAGCTTGTCCACGTGCCGCGCCACATTGGGATACAACTCGCTCACCCAGTGTCCGCTCTGGCCGTATTGACCGAACTGCCACATGCTGCCCATCAACTTTGACGTGCCCTTGGTGCCAAAGGGTTTGCCAGCATCAGCGGTGAGCTTGGGCTTGTAATCAAAGGTGTCCACATGCGACACGCCGCCCTGCATGAACATCATGATCACGCGCTTGGCTTTCGCCGGGAACAAGGCCGGGCGTGGCGCTGTGGGATTGTTCAGCGCCGCGCTTGCCTGTGTGCTCAATCCCGCGAACGCCGCGTAGCCGAAGCCATTGAGCGTGGAGCGCAGCATGTCGCGGCGGCTAAGGATGGGGGGAGAGTTCATGATTGAGGGATGATGCTGGATTGACAGATGATTGGCTGGGGAGCACCTTCTCTAATCATGGATTCACCAGTGACGACCTTTACCGAACAAGACTTCGCCCCAGGCGCGGCGAAGGTCTTTGATGCCGTGCGAC
Organism: Verrucomicrobiales bacterium; assembly: GCA_043770175.1. Lineage (GTDB taxonomy): Bacteria > Verrucomicrobiota > Verrucomicrobiia > Verrucomicrobiales > Verrucomicrobiaceae > Prosthecobacter. Next base: position 7,226 of record JAYVIO010000056.1, read on the forward strand.
TATTTGGCAGCGCGATGATTCGCACGCAAAAGGGTGACACGTTTGAGATCACCAGGAAACCTGCGCCTAAACCGACTGCGGAAGAGATGCTCGCGAAGTATGAGGCGCACGCTTTGCGACTGGAAAAGATGGGTTTGGTGCAGCCGACCCCGGAAGAAAACGATAGGATCAACAAGGTCATCGCCGGTGAGCCATGAGCCTGTACGTCGATGCCAACGTGCTGATCAGGCTCTACTTGAATCTCGATGCGGTGCAGATCAGGCGCACACTCTGCAACGAGGCATCGAGCCTCCAGTGGCCTCTGCCGGTAACCGACCTGCTGGCTTGCGAGATCAGAAATGGAATCGAACGAATGGTCTTCGAAAGCCATCGCGGTGGCCAGTGGCGCGTGTCGAAGGAAATCGCCCAAGTTGGTCAGGCTGTATTTGACGATGAACTGAACGCCGGACTCTTTCTCAGTCGTGTGCCAGTGTCTGTGGCTGACATCTCGGCGAAGTTTGACCGACTGGCGCTTCGCCACACCGCCAAGCACGGCTTTCGCACTTACGACATCATGCACGTCGCTTCGGCGCTGCATCTCGGCTGCACTCAGTTCTTTAGCTTTGACAACAAGGCCAAAGACCTTGCCCGGCTGGAAGGCTTGCAGACGATCTGATGATGCGGGCTTCATCTCAATAGAGGTAACGAAACTCGGCTGATGCAAAGAGTGTCTGGCAGAACGCCGCCCAGGCACTCAGCTCCGGGTTCTTGCTGTCACTCGCCGGGAAGTCGCGCATGAACGCGGTGGCGTCAGCGCTCTCTTCATCGGTGGGCACTCGGGCAAGGATAAGCTGGTAGGCGGTGTCGATGCGAGACAGATCGTCTTGGGTCATCTGCATCAAACGTCGGGCCGTGCGCTGCGCGTAATCGACGACGAGTTGGCTGTTCATCATGAACAGCGCCTGCGTGGGCACGGTGGTGATGCTGCGGCGACCTGTCACCATCTCGGGTTCGGGGAAATCGAAGACGGTCAGATCTGCAGACACCGTTTCGTGCATGATCGGACGATACACGGTGCGATAGCGGTCGGTGGGCGCGAGGAGGTTGGGAATGTTGGTGGAGACGATGCGAGGATCGAGAGTGCGCAGATGAATCTGTGATTTCAGCTTCGGCGGCGTGAGATAGAGGTGGCCGCTGATGGCGAGGAATGAGTCGCGAATGGCATTGGCATCGAGCCGGCGGCGATTCGCATGCCAGTTCAGACGATTGGCGGGATCGATCTCATACGCGGCGGCATCGTGTGCGGTGCTGAGTTGGTAAACGCGGCTGCTGGTGATGTCGCGGATGAGCTTCTTCACCGACCAGCCTTGCGCGATGAATCGTTGCGCGAGGTAGTCGAGCAGTGCTGCGTTCGCGGGAGGCTGCCCAGTTTTGCCGAAGTCATCGGACGACTCCACGATGCCAGCGCCGAAGAGATGCTGCCAGATGCGGTTCACCATGACGCGTGCGGTGAGGGGATTCTCCTTGCTGGCGATCCACGCAGCGAGTTCCACGCGACCGCTTTGCTTGGGGTTCACCTTCGGCGTGCTGGCGGTGGCCAGCACTTCGGGGAAGCCGCGCGGCACGATCGCTCCGAGCTGCGACTCTTCGCCGCGAATGCGAATCGCACAGTCGGCGGGCTCGGGCACGTCGCGCATGGCGGACATGGCGTGGGGCAACTGAGCGTTGAGCTTGTCATTGAACTTCTCCACGATGTCCTTGAGCCGATCCTGTTCGTTCTTGAGTTCCATCACCTCGGGCCGCGTTTTGTAGAACGCTTCCAGCTCGGTCTTGCCAGCTTTTTGCATCCCGGCTTCCTGCACTGCCGCACGTTGTGCGCGGTAGATTTTGCCGCCCAAGCCCATGCGGGCCGAGGCGGCCTTGAGCTGCTCGGCGAGGTCTTCATCGGTGAACGTGATGGGCGCACCCGCGAGCGGCTGCACGCCCTGCGTCCACTTGGCAAAATGTCGGCGCCATGCTCCGGCGAGCGGCTCGGAACTGCGCAGGATGCCCGCAAGCGCGTAGTAGTCGCGCGTTGGGATGGGGTCGAATTTGTGATCGTGGCACTTCGCACACGCCAGCGTCAGGCCGAGGAGGGAGCGGCCCATGCTGTCGATCTGTTCATCGACGACGGTCATGATGTAGCGCTGATCATCTTCATCGAGCGTGTTCTTCGTGCCGATGCTGAGGAAGCCCGTGGCGATGAGCTGTTCGTTGCGCTGCGCATCATTCGCCGCAGACATCAGATCACCGGCGAGCTGTTCGCGCAGGAACTGGTCATACGGTTTGTCGGCATTGAACGCCGCGATGACGTAGTCCCGATATCGGAAGTTCACCGGCAGCAGCACGTTTTGCCCGCCACCACTCGACTCGCTGTAGCCCGCGATGTCCAACCAATGACGCCCCCAACGCTCGCCGAACTGGGGGCTCGCGATGAGCTTCTTGATCTCGGATTGGGGATGGCGGATTTCGGATTGGCTCGATGACGGCGACTCATGCTCTTCCAACTCAGGTGGCAGGCCGGTGAGGTCGAAGGAGATGCGACGGCGCAGTTCATGCGGTTGCGCGTCTGCCACGGGCTTAATGCCTTTTTCTTCGAGAGCTGCGAGAATGAAGCAGTCGATGTCTGTGCGCGGCCATGTCGTGTCCTTCACGGCGGGCACCGGGGGATTCGTGATCGGCTGAAAGGACCAGTGCTTGCGTCCTTCCTCGATGTTGATCGTCGTCGCCGAGCCCGGTTTGCCTTCACGAGGATCAGCCGCTCCCATCGCGATCCATTGGGCGAAATCCGCCACCACTTCCGCAGGCAGTTGTTTCTTCGGCGGCATCTGCAAGTCCTCATCGGCATACCGAATCGCCGCCATGAGCAGGCTCTTCTCCGCATCCCCAGGCACCACCGCCGCCGCCGTGTCGCCGCCCTGGCGTGTGCTTTCGCGCGTGTCGAGCAGCAGCCCGCCCTTGTTCTTCCCCGCCTTCACCGAGTGGCAGGAGTAGCACTTCTCCGCCAGCACCGGGCGGATCTTGTTCTCAAAGAACTCGATGGCCTTCGCGTCGTCGGCTGCCGACGCGGCAAGGCATCGGCTGGCGGCGACCAACAGATAGAGGCAAGGAACAAAGGCGCGTTTCATCGGATGAGTCAGGCGAGAGATAACTGCGCAAAGGCGTTTGTCTTGCATGTCACTACTCAAGGTCATCCGTCTCAGCCTGCTGCCATTGCTCATTATCCATTGGGTCGGACACGCTGAAGAACCAGGACGGGCCGGGGTGCTGTTTCGCGAGTCATTCGATGACGCGGCGGTCGATCAGCGCGGCTGGTATGATGGGAAAAAAGTCCGCATCGTCCCCGATGGCAAAAGCGGTTCCTGCATCGAATACGAATGGACCGACGCGAGCGGCACCGTGACCGGTTCATCGGCCAAACGGCATATGTTCGAACCAACGGATGAGATTTTCATTCGCTACTACCTGCGGCTCTCCAAAGGCTGGGGCTGGAGTGGTCGGAGCTACCTTCCGCATCTCACGCACTTCATGACCACGGAGAACACGAAGTGGCATGGCCCGGCGGCCAGCCATCTCACGCTCTACATCGAGCCGGTGAATGGCAAACTGCGTCTCGCCGCGCAGGACATTCAAAACAAGGACATGCCGCATGGATTGACCCAAGGACCGATCAAAGGCGGCTACAACGGTGTGATGTGGGACAGCGCCGATGCGTTGTTCAATGACGACCAATGGCATTGCGTCGAAGCGCAGTTCAAACTCAACACCCTCGACCTCAAGGCCGGTAAACCCAACGCTGATGGGATCGTGCGTGGCTGGTTCGATGGCAAGCTCGTCATCGAGCACATGAATGTGATCCTGCGCTCCACCGATTTCCCCAACATGAAGTTCAACCAGTTCCTCATGGCCCCCTACTTCGGCCCCGGCCTGCTGCCACACGCACAGAAGCTCTGGATCGACGAAATGGTCGTCAGCACGAAGCGGATCGGGCTTCTGAAACTGGGAGCGAGGGCTGAGTAGCCCGGTTGGGAGCGCCGAATGCCGGAAAGCACGTCCTGCGCCCGACGTTTGAGTGGTCAGCAACCACCCTTACCCAGCCATGAAAGCATCCATCCTCATTTGGGCCGCCTTTGCCGGCCTCATCGTCATCGGCACCGTCGGTGCTGCGGAGAAGCAGAAGAAGGCCGACGTCAGCGGCTTTCCCTTCTGGAAATCGGAGAAGCAGCCTCACGCCCCGCCCTTTGTGCCCGGGCTCAACGCCGCTCTCGAATTAACCGACGCGCAGCGTGATCAAATCGCTGCGGCGCAGAACGATTTTAACAACGACGAGGCCGTGAAGGCGTCGCGCACATTGAAGAAGGACGGTCCCATCGTGACCGCGGAGCAGCGTGACAAGGCCCGGGTCGGCATGGAGGCCGCCACCACACGACTTCACGAAAAAGTGAACGGCATCCTCACGCCGGAGCAGCGCGCGCTGGTCGAAAAGATCAACGCGGCACGCGTGGCGGCGGTGGAGGAGGTCGGCATCGTCTATAAAGACAAGTTCGGCACCATCAAAGCCGACGAAGCCGCAAGGCGTCGGGTGATGGAGGAGAAGAACCAGGATCTCGCCGAAGGCTTCCTCGGCAAACTGGATGTGCTGTTGAGCACCAGCCAGAAGGAGGCGATGGCCCGCGCCGCCGCCGAGGAGGAACAGCGCATGAAGACCGCGGTGAACAAGAAGCCGCAGAAGCAATAGCCTCCCACTGCCATGAAGCCGCTGCTCACCGCCCTGAAGCTCCTGTTGCTCATCGGCGCGATGCCGGTGGCGGGCGGCGTGCACGCGGATGAGCCGGCATTTGCCAAAGGCGAGCCGAGTTTTCGCCGTCACGTGATTCCGCTGCTCGGTCGCGCGGGATGCAGCGCTCGCGAGTGCCACGGCTCGTTCTCCGGGCAGGGCGGGTTCCAGCTTTCGTTGTTCGGCTACGATTTCGACGCGGATCACAAGGAGGTGACCCAGGACACCGATGGCGGCGAAGGCGAGGCGCGGGTGAATCTGGCCGATGCCGCGAACAGTCTGCTCGTGACCAAACCCACCGCGCAGGTGAAGCACAAGGGCAAGGAGCGCTTCAAAAAGGACTCGTGGGAGCATCAGTTGCTGCAGCGCTGGATCGCGGCCGGCGCGAAGAACGATGCGACGACGAGCGGCGAGTTCGAGCGCCTCGAAGTGCAGCCGCGTGAGATCGTGTTCAAAGCCCGCGGCGAGAAAGCTCAGCTCAAGGTGCTCGTGCATTGGAAGGGCGGCGAAAGCGAGGACGTGACGCAGATCACGCGCTTCCGGACGAACGACGAATCCATCGCCACGATCTCCGAGACGGGACTCGTCGAGTGCAAAAACAGCGGCGACACGCATGTCGTGGCCTTTTATGACAACGGCGTCACGCCCATCCCGGTGATGCTGCCCTTGAGCGAACTGGCAGGTGAAAAGTATCCGAACGTGCGCGCACCAACGAAGGTGGACGAGTTGATCGCCGCCAAGCTTCGCAAGCTCGGCATCGTGCCATCGGAGTTGTGCAGCGACGCGGAGTTTCTGCGCCGTGCGAGCCTTGATGTGGCGGGAACGTTGCCAACACTCGACGAAGTCACAAAATTCCTCGCCGACAAAGCGCCGGACAAGCGCGCGAAGAAGATCGAGGAACTGCTCGCCTCACCCGGTCATGCGGCGTGGTGGGCGACGAGGCTCTGCGACTTCACCGGCAACAGCGCGAAGCAGATCTTTAATGAGAGCGTGACCGAACTGAACGGCGATTTCTCGCGCCAGTGGTGGGAGTGGATCGAGCGGCGCATCGCGAAGAACGAGCCGTATGACAAGCTCGCGGCCGGCATCATCCTCGCCACGAGCCGCAGCAAGCCCGACCAGTCCTACAAGGACTACGCGCTCGAAATGGCATCGTATCTCCGCCGCGAAAATCCGGCGGACTTTGCCGCGCGCGACACGATGCCGCACTACTGGGCGCGCAAGAACGTGCAGAAGCCGGAGGACCGCGCGCTGTCGTTCGCGCATGCATTCCTCGGCGTGCGCATTGAGTGCGCGCAGTGTCACAAGCATCCTTTCGACCAGTGGACGAAGGCGGACTACGAGCAATTCCAGCAGTTCTTCGAGCCGCTGCGCTACGACAGCAATCTGCGCCGCGATCCGTTGGTCAATTACGTCACCGCCGTGAAGGAAGTGAGCAAAGTCGTCGGCACCGGCAAAGAAATGCAGATGCGCGAGGCCCAGAGCGCCGAAGTTCGCCGGCGCATCGAATCGGGCGAGCTGATTCCGATTCACGAGGTGTATGTCAGCACGCGCAATCCGCGCAACACCATCGCGCGCATGATGGACAACATGCGCGCCTACTCCGGCCGTGTGCTCACGCCCAAGCTCCTCGGGGGCGACCAGGTGCTGATCAAGGAATACGCCGATCCACGCGAGCCGCTGATGCAGTGGCTGCGCAGCAAGGACAATCCCTTCTTTGCCCGCGCCTTCGTGAACCGCGTGTGGGCAGCCTACTTTCATCGTGGCCTCGTCGAACCTGCCGATGACATCAATCTCGCCAATCCGCCGGTGAATGCGGAGCTGATGGACTACCTCAGCGACGAATTCATCGCGCACGGCTACGACATGCGGCACCTTCACCGGCTCATTTTGACCAGCGACACCTACCAGCGGAGCTGGCGGCCCAATGCGACGAACGAACTCGACGAACGCAACTTCAGCCGCTTCGTGATGCGTCGTCTGCCCGCCGAGGTGCTGCTCGATGCGATGACGCTGGCCACGGCGGCAGAAGGAAAACAGCTCGCCTTCGCCCAGGACACGAAAAACCGCGAGATCGGCCCGAATGTGGCCGCGTTCGGCCTCGCGGAGGCTTTTGCCGGCAAAAACATGCCGGACCACGCGCTGACGATCTTCGGCAAATCAGCGCGTGAGACGAATTGCGACTGCGAACGCGCCTCCGTGCCCACGCTGCTGCAATCTCTCTACACGCGCAATGATCCCGAGATGCTCGCACGCATCGAGAACCAGCGCAGCGGTACACCCGCTTGGATTTCAGAGCTGCGCACGGCAAAACAGCGTCCCAATGACGCCATGATCACCGAAGCTTTTCTGCGCACGCTCAGTCGTCCGGCAACGACGGAGGAACTGCAAAAGGCACGCACCGACATCGCGGCGGCAAGTGATCCGATCGACGGCCTGCGCGATCTGCTCTGGGCCTTGCTGAACACGCGCGAGTTTACCGTGAATCACTGAACATTATGAAAACACACCACTCCGATCTTCTCCGCCGCGACTTTTTGCGTGTCGGCTCGCTCGCTGGCATGGGCCTCGGTTTGTCCGAATATCTCGCGCTTGCCGAGAGCGGCGGCGTGAACGGCAGCGCGAAGGCCAAAGCCGCCATCTTTGTGCGGCTTGGTGGCGGACCGAGCCACATGGACACCTTTGACCTCAAACCGGAAGCGCCGGACACGCATCGTGGCGAGTTCAAAGAGATCGCCACCAACGTGCCGGGCATCCGCATCTGCGAGCATCTGCCGAAGCTGGCGCAGTGCGCCGACAAATATGTCATTCTGCGCGGCGTGAGCCACAACCTCGCGGCGCACGAACTCGGCACGCAGTATCTCGGCACCGGCAACCGGCCGCTGCCCGCGCTGCGCTACCCGAACTACGGCGCTGTCATCTCAAAGGAACTCAAGGCCGCGATTGAGATTCCGCCGTTTGTCTCGATTCCCGGCGGGAAAGAAGACGCGACCGGCTATCTCGGCGTCGAGTTCGGCCCGTTTGAGACGGGCGCGACACCGCAGGCCGGCAGGTCGATGGAGATTCGCGGCTTGTCGCTGGGCAAAGGCATCACGCTGGCCGATGTGGACCGCCGTCAGGACATGCTAGAGCGCTACGACCAGGCGTTTGGCGATTTCGCGCAGAAGGACAAGCTGCTGGCCGGCATGGAGCAGTTCAGCCAGCGCGCGTATGCGATGATGCGCTCCGAACGCACCCGCGATGCGTTTGATGTCGCGCGCGAATCAGGCTCGATCTCGGGCATGTTCGGCACCGAGCCGTTCTCACAGAGCTGCCTGCTCGCCACGCGCCTCGTTGAGGCCGGTGTGCGCTTTGTGACCGTGAATCTCACCGGCTGGGACACGCACAGTGACAACTTCAGCGCGCTCAAGAACCGCCTCCTGCCCACGCTCGATGCCGGACTGAGCGGTTTGTTCCTCGCGCTGCATGAAAAAGGCCTGCTGGCCTCGACTTCGGTCTTCGTCACGGGCGAATTCGGCCGCACGCCGATCATCAACGCCCGTGGCGGTCGCGATCACTGGCCGCGCGCCATGTGCTGCCTCTTCGCCGGCGGCGGCATCGCCGGTGGTCGCGTGATCGGCGAATCCGACGCCAAAGGCGAAGGCCCGAAAGACAAAGGCATCACGCCTGACGACGTCGCCGCCACCTTCTACCAGTCCCTCGGAATCGACCCGCACAAAGAATACCAAACTCCGACCGGACGGCCGATTCAGATCGTCCGCAACGGTACGCCGATTCGCGAGGTGCTGGGTTGATCAGCCGCTTCCATTCCATCCGCGCTCACCATGAAACACTGGGCTTTGCTTCTTGTCCTCGCGACCACAGCCATGGCCGCGGAGACTCAGAACTGGCCGCAATTTCGCGGCGCAGCCTCCGACGGACTTGGAGAGGGCGCGACGCTGCCGGAAACGTGGAGCGACACGAAGAATGTGGTGTGGAAGGTCAAGGTGCCGGGCTGGGGCTGGTCGTCACCGATCGTGTGGGGCGACAAGATTTTCGTGACCTCGGCGGTGGGTGAGAAGGAACTGCCGGTGCCGCACGTCGGTGGTTATCCAGGTGGGCATATAGGCACCGGCGAGGTGCATCGCTGGATGCTCTACTGCCTCGATTTCGAGACAGGAAAAATCCTGTGGGAGTTCGAGGCGCACCAAGGCATTCCGCCGCAGATGCGGCATCCGCGCAATTCTTTCGCTTCCGAGACGCCCGTGACCGATGGCGAGCACGTCTATGCCTGGTTTGCGAACATCGGCTTGTTTTGCTGCGACATGAACGGCAAAAAGCTCTGGGAGCGTCGCTGGCCGAGCTATCCGATGCGCGATGGCTGGAACACCGGCACCTCGCCCGTGCTGCACGGCGGACGCATCTTCATCCAGAATGACAACGACCAGGAGTCATGGCTCGAAACGCTCGACAAACTCACCGGCAAGACGCTCTGGCGTGTTTCGCGTGAGGAGAAGAGCACCTGGTCCACACCTTACGTTTGGGACAACGGCACACGCACCGAGTTGGTGACGATCGGCATGAACAAGATCCGCTCCTACGCGCCGGAGGACGGCGCGTTGTTGTGGGAGCTGAGCGGCACCGCCGGACTCGTGAGCCAGATACCGATGTCGAAGCACGGACTGCTCTATGCGGGCGCTGGCTACCACTATGGGCCGCTCTATGCGATCAAACCCGGCGCGAAGGGCGACATCACGCTGCAAGGCGATGCCACGAGCAACGAGTTCATCGTGTGGTCGCAGAAGCGCGGCTCCAGCATTCATCCCGGCTACCTCATCAGCAGCGACCGGCTCTTCGTCTGCTACGACTCCGGCCTGCTCGGCTGTTTCAACGCGAAAACGGGCGAGGAGATCATCGCCAAACAACGCCTCAACACGAAAGGCGGCCGCTTTTACGCCTCGCCGTGGGCCTACAACGGCCGCGTTTTCATGCTGAATGAAAACGGCGACACCTGGGTGATCGAGGACAGCTCCGAATACAAACTCGTGCGCAAAAACTCACTCGGTGACGTTGCCTGGGCCACGCCAGCCATCGCACGCGGCAGTTTGTTCATCCGCACCTTTTCGTCGCTGTTTCGCATCCAAAACAAAAAGTGACCCGTCATGAAACTCGCTTGCCTCTTTTTCATCTTCACGGGCTTGCTGCATTCGCAGGAGGCGCAAGTTCTCAAAGCCGTGAAGGATCGCTCCCAGCGTGGCACGCTGAGCGATCAGCGCCAGCTTGTGCGCGGCGACACGGGCAAGTGGAACGATGCTGCCACGCTGCAACATGCGCCACCGTTCGCGCAGAAACCACAGGGCATGTCACTTGATGACTGGGTAGACGATTTGAGCGAGAAGAAACCAGCCACGACCGCCGCTGACGACAACTGGCTGCTCTTCCGCACCCGCCAGTTCGATGACAATGACCGCGTGTGGATCGAGAAGATCGAGCGCAGCGGCAACGAGTTCACCATCACCATGCACGAGGCCATCTGGCAGGGGAACTACTTCAAAACCTTCACCTATTACGAAGTCAGCGC
>JAYVIO010000057.1:0-5822 GCA_043770175.1 Verrucomicrobiales bacterium
GCCATGAAATTCCCCTCGCCAGCCGAAAATATGCCGCTAGGATGCGCGCCCCTTTCCCCCCGACCATGCCCGAACCGAAGAACATCCTCCGCCTTGGACTGCCCAAAGGCAGCCTGCAGGAGCCGACGCTTGAATTGTTCAAGCGTGCGGGGTTCAACATCGTCATTTCCTCCCGTTCCTACCGTCCTGCCGTGGACGATGAGGAGCTGGAGCTGCGCTTGCTGCGGGCCCAGGAGATCGGGCGCTATGTCGATCACGGTTTCCTGGACTGTGGCATCACCGGACGGGACTGGATCGTGGAAAACGGGGCGGATGTCGAGGTCATCACCGACTTGCGCTACAGCAAGGCCACCTCCTGGCCCACCCGCTGGGTGCTCGTGGTGCCGAATGATTCGCCCGTGCAGAGCGTCAAGGACCTGCAGGGCAAGCGCATCGCCACCGAGGCGGTCGAGATGACGAAGAAATACCTCGCCAAGCACGGGGTGCAGGCCGAGGTCGAATTTAGCTGGGGTGCCACCGAGGTGAAGGTGCCGGAAATGGTCGATGCCATTGTGGACATCACCGAGACCGGTTCCTCCCTGCGCGCGAACAAGCTGCGCATCGTGGACACCCTGATGGAAAGCTACCCGCAATTTGTCTCCAGCAAACCTGCCGCCCGTGATGAATGGAAGCGGCAGAAGATGGAGACGCTCGTGCTGCTGCTCAAAGGTGCGCTGGAGGCCCGCCACAAGGTCGGTCTCAAGATGAACGTGCCAACTCAGCAGCTAGAGGAGGTGGTCGCATGCCTGCCCTCGCAGCGTTCGCCCACTATTTCACACCTCGCCAACCAGGAATGGGTGGCGGTAGAAACGGTCATTGACGAAGCCACCGTGCGGGTAATCATCCCGCGGCTGAAGTCGCTGGGTGCCGAGGGTATCGTGGAATACCCGCTGAACAAAGTCGTCCACTAGATCAACGCCAACACACAGGAGAACACGAACATGGGATCGCTCAAAAAGCGGAGAAAAACGAAGATCAACAAGCACAAGCGCAAGAAGCGCATGCGCGCGAACCGTCACAAGAAGCGTTTGCGCTACAAGTCGTAACCGCTAGCCTCCCGGCATGGCTTTTCTCCACAGGGCGTATCGATGGTATCGAAACGCTGGACGTATTGTCATGCACGGGTGTCGCTCGACGAGCAGGGTTTTTCAGCCCTGTCGGATGAACCGCATGGCGGCGCTTCTGAGTGCCGCCATTTCGGCGCAAGCTGCCGCACCGGCAGACTTGTCGCTGGGCACCAAGGCGCCGCCGGAGAAGTCGGATTTGCAGCTCACGCCTGGTGGCGTGGTCAGCGCGAGTGTGCTGGCACATTACAGTGCCGCCTTGCAGTTTGAGACCTCAGGCAAATTGCGTCAGGCGCTGGAGCATTACCTGGCCGTATTCAAAGCCGATCCGACCAACGCGGAACTGGCCGCGCACACGGCTGGAATCGCCATGCAGTTTCAAGGCCGCGAGGCAGCGGTGAAGATTCTCGAAGAAGCCGTGCGCGTCAATCCACGCTCACCCGCGCCCTTGCTGAATCTGGCCCGTTTCGCCGGCACCTACCCGCCGGAGGATCTGTTTGAGAAGGACGAGACCGCTCTCAAGGCTGTGACCGAGGCGCTGGAGAAATTTCCTGCGCATGCGGAAGTCTATGAAGCGGCGGTGATGATTCATCTCATCCAAAATCAGCGCGACAAGGCCATCACGGTCATGGAACAGGCCGCGAATCAGGACAGCCGCGATCCGCAGTTCTGGCTGGCCGCAGGACGCACTGCCGAACGCGTCTGGCCGCTTGGGCAGGCCGAATTCAGCGTGGAATACCGCCAGCGTGTAGCGCCGTTTTTTGAAAACGCTCTCAAGCATGTCACCAAGGCTGACGCCGAGCAGGTCACGCTCGAAGTCGCTCAGCAGTTCCTGCTGACGAACGATGTGGAGCGCGCCCGTCAGCTTTGCGAAAAACTGGCGGCGGAACACAACAGTCTGGACGCGCGCAAGTTGCTCTATCGCCTCTACGGCGCTGCCGAGCAGAAGGACAAGGCGCTCGCCACGCTGGAGCAGATCGTCCGGCAAGCGCCTGACGATGCTGAGCAGCAGCGCCTGCTCGCCAACGAGTATGACAAGCTCAAACAGCCAGAGAAGGCCATCCCGCATCTTCAAGCAGCGATTCAATACGGCGGCGGCGAGATCAATGACTACCTGAAACTGGTCTCGCTGCTCTCCGAGACCCAGCAATACGAAAGCATGGTACGCATCAGCCAGCGCAGCGTGAAGCTCTTTCCCGACCAGCCGTTCGCGCATTACCAGCTCGCCATTGCGCACCTCGCACGGGAGGAATGGGAGTCTTCGGCGAAGCAATTTGCCGAGACGGAGCAGCTCGCCAGCGCCACCCAGACGGAACTGCTCAGCTATCGGTTCTATTATCAATATGGCATCACGCTGGAGCATCTATCGCGTTATGAGGATGCGGCACGCATGCTGGAGAAGTCCATCACGCTCACGCCGCGTGAAGAGGCGAAATCGGCGGCGAACACGCTGAACTTCCTCGGCTACATGTGGCTGGAGCAGGGCCTGCACCTCGACAAAGCGGGCGAATTCATCACCAAGGCCAACGAACTCCTGCCCGATACGCCCGCCTACATCGACAGCCTCGGCTGGTTTCACTACAAAAAGGGCAACTACCCCGGTGCGCTCAAAGAATTGCAGCGCGCCGAAGCCTTGATGCAGCCCATTGCTCCCGAAGACGCCGAAATCCTCGAACACATCGGCCTGACTCATCAAGCGCTCGGCGACAAAGCCAAAGCGCTCGACTACCTCGAACGCGCCAATGGCCTCAAAACTCCCGATCAGAAAGCACGGAAGCGCATTGAAGACGCCCTGAAAAAACTCACAGGTGGCAAGGCTGACACCGAGAAAAAGTGAAGTGATGCGGGCACTCCTGCCCGCAATCGAAAGCTCTCTTTGCGGGCAAAAGTGCCCGCATCACTCGTCATCCAGCCGCTCATCGGAGTCGATGAACATCCAGCACAGCGCCGAGATCAGGTACGTGGCAGCAGCTACATACATCACCTTGTCCCAGCTCTGATGCGTCAGCTTCATCAGCCAAGGCACCGCCACACCGCCGAGCGCACCGCCGAGGTTGCCGATCATGTTCATGCTGCCTGACACAGAGCCTGCCAGCTTGCCCCCGACATCCATGCATGCTCCCCACGCACCGGGCATGGAAAGGTCATTGAAGAAACCGGAAAAGCCCAGTGCCAGCATCGCATACACCGGGTTGTTTTGCGTCGTGGCAACGATGATCAGTGCGCCGGCGGCCAGCATGCCCAGCACGCCGACGGTACGACGTGCCCGGCTCAGATTGCCTGAAGTCGCTGACATCCGCCGCGCCACGATGCCGCCGATGAAGCAGCCGATGCCGCCGAGAAACAGCGGCATGCCGTTCAGGATCGAGGTCCAGGTGTCCTGCATGTCCATCTTCAGCTCCTGCTCCATGAATTTCGGCAGCCAGGTGATGTAAAAGTACCACACATAGCTGATGCAGAAGTAATACACCCACAGCAGCAGCACCGAACGCGTCGTCACCAGCCGTTTCCAAGGGATCTTGGCGTGCTTGCCGTCCAGATTGCGCTGCGCCTCCTCCAGCATCAGCATTTCCGCGCCATTCACTCCTTTGTGTTCCCGTGGATTGTCACGGAACCACAGGTAGAAACACACTGCCCAGAGCACTCCCAGTCCGGCGAAAATCACGAACGTCGTGCGCCAGTTCACAAAGCCAAGAATCCACACCACCAGCAGCGGCGTGAAGGCCCCGCCCCAGCGTGCCGCCATCCAGGTGATTCCCTGCGCCACGCCATGCTCACGCTGCGGCAGCCACACGCTGAACATCTTCGCGATGTTCGGGAAGCCGCCCGCCTCACCCGCGCCGAAGAGAAACCGGCACACGATCATTGACATCAGATTCCATGCGTAGCCCGTCGCCGCAGTGAACACGCTCCAGAACATCACGATGCGCAGCAGCACCCGACGCGGCCCCCACTTGTCCCCCAGCCACCCGCCCGGAATCTCAAACAGCGCATAGGCCAGCGTGAACGCCGAGAACACATAGCCCATCTGCGTGTCATCAAAATGCAGATCCTCCTGGATGAACGGCCGCGCCTTCGAGATGCACACCCGGTCGATGTAATGAATGATGCCGAGCAACACGGCGAAGACGATCACGCCATAGCGCGTGCGAGAGGGACGAAGGGAGGATTCCATGAGGGTGAATGCGCATGCTGGCACGATTTGCAGACAAGCGTCAATCATCCTCTGCTCTTGCCGACCACATAAAATTCGTCTATTCCTCGCGCCCTATGTCCGCCATCCCTGCTGAATTTCCCGGAGTTACCGCCGTCACCAAGGCCAATGTCTATTTCGACGGCAAAGTCGTCAGTCACAGCATCTTGTTTCCTGATGGCAGCAAGAAGACGCTCGGCCTCATCTACCCCGGCGATTTCCACTTCGGCACGGGCAAGGCGGAGCGCATGGAGATCGTCGCAGGCGAGTGCGTGGTAAAACTGGACGGCAGCGAGGCCAAAACGACCTACACGGGCGGCCAGTTCTTCGATGTCGCGGCGAACAGCGGCTTCGACATCGCCGTCAGCGGTGGCATCTGCGAGTACATCTGTTCGTTCCTGGATTAAGCCTCAGCCTGCTGCTTCGGTCTTCTGCCCCGCCAGTTTCGCGGCACGCTCGGCGAGTTCGATGTGGAACTGCTCGGGCGTGGGCGCTTCACCGGTGGTACGAGTTCTCGCGAACCAGTCGGCGAAGATCTCACCATTTTGGCGCTCGGCTTTGAAGGCTTCGAGGAAGGTGCGGACCTTGGCGGGCACGTCTTCGCCGAGCACGGTCTTGAATTCGAGACCGGCGAGGCGGTTGCCGCGAATGCTGCCGCCGACAAACATGGCGTACTTGTTCGGCGAACGACCGACAAAGCCGAAGTCGGCGTTGTAGGGACGGCCGCAGCCGTTGGGGCAGCCGGTCATGCGGAAGAGGATGGGTTCGTCGGCGAGGCCGAGTTCACGCAAGGACTCGTCGATCTTGTCCATGAAGCCGGGCAGGACGCGTTCGGATTCGCTCAAGGCAAGGCCGCAGGTGGGCAGGGCGACGCAGGCGTGCGCGACCTTGCGGGCGCGGGTCATGCCATCGCTGTGCACGACGCCATGTTTGGCGAGGATGGCATCGACGGCGGCTTTATCGGCGGGATCGATGTCGGCGAGGATGAGATTGGTGTTCGGCGTAACGATGATCGGGCAGTTGATCGTCTGCGCGATCTCACGGAAGCAACTGCGATACTGCGGTTTGCCTTCAACATCGGCGACCCGGCCCATGCTGATGTGAACGGCGCAGTAGAGCTTGCCGTCGCCTTGCTCATGCCAGCCGAGGTTGTCCTCGACGCTGTCGAAGTGGAGTTCCTTGGCAGGGAAGGTTTCGATGCCCGGCAGGCGGCGCTGGACCTCGGCGCGGAAGGCGTCGATGCCCATGGTCTGCACGGTATATTTCATGCGCGCGTTTTTGCGCTCGGTGCGGTTGCCGTGATCGCGCTGCGTGGTCACGATGGCCTCGGTGGCATCGACGACGTTCGCACGCTTCACATAAAACAACGGCTGCGCTAGGAATGGGCGCGTGCTGAGCTGGCCGTGGCTCATGCCAAAACCGCCGCCTACGGTGATGGTGTAGCCTTCGACCGCGCCATTCACGACGTGCGGCACGAAGCCGACATCCTGCGAGTAAAGATCGACGTCATTGCAGGGCTGGATGGC
>JAYVIO010000058.1:0-17550 GCA_043770175.1 Verrucomicrobiales bacterium
CTCATGGCTTCACGAATCGATAGTGCGACACGATCCACTCCTCCCCGCCGCGGTAGCCCCACAGCTCGGCACAGGCGAGGAAGAACAGCCGCCACCACACCCACCACTTGGTGACTTGATCTGCACCATACGTTTCGGCGAAGAGCGGCAAAATTTCAGCTTTATGCGCGTCCATGTTCGCCAGCCAGGCCTCGCTCGTGCGTGAATAATGCTGGCCGCTGACACACCAGTGGTCCTCGATCTTCAAATGATCCTGGAAGTAGAGCAGCAGATCGTCGCTGGGCATCTGGCCGCCGGTGAAAAAGTACTTCGCCATCCAGTCATCATCGCTGCGCACCTCGTAGTGGTAGGCGTATTCACGATGCGTGAAGATGTGGACGAAGAGCTTCCCCTGCGGCTTCAACCAGCCGCTCACACGGCGCAGCAGCTCCTGGTAGTTCTTCATGTGCTCAAACATCTCCACCGAGACACAGCGGTCAAAGACGCTTTCGCCCACGCCTTCAAAGTGAATCATGTTCGCTGTGATGATCGTGAGGTTCTTCAAGCCGCGTTTGGCGGCTTCCGCGTCGATGAATTGCTTCTGCGTGCGTGAATTGGAGACGCTGGTGATCTGCGCGTTCGGATAATGCGTCGCCATCCACAGCGAGAGCGAGCCCCAGCCGCAGCCGAGCTCGAGAATGTGCTGCCCGTCCTGCAATTCAGCACGCTCGCAGGTCAGTTGCAGCATCGTGGCCTCGGACTCATCCAGCGTCGTCTCGTTGTCAGACCAAAAGCCGCTGCTGTACTTCAAATGTTTGCCCAGCACGAGCTGGTAGAAGCGCGTGGGCACCTCATAGTGCTGCTCGTTGGCCTCATCCGTGGCGATGGCGACTGGCATCTGCTTCAACTCCTGCACATGACGCATCAGCGCGAAGCGTTGGGCGCTGACCGTGGGCCGCTTGTTCTCCCGCAGCGTCTCGGCCAGCCGCTGGCGGATGCCGAGGCGGATCATGGCATCAGGGAGGATGTTCTTGGCGAGGATGGCGTTGATGGTGCTCATGTTCGTGGATGATTCGACCCGGCGGCGAAATTGGATTCAGCTTTTCGTGAACCACGGTACAAAGGCGCTCGTGGTGCGCTGATACTCGCGATAGGCATCGCCCTTCGATTTCACCGCGCACTCTTCCGTGAGCGGGATGCCAGTGACGCGGAGCAGAAAATACAGAATCATCGCAGGAGCATAAAGCGTGATCCAGCCCCACGGCGATCCGCAGGCAAAGAGCCAGAAGCCCCACCACACGACGGATTCAAAGAAGTAGTTCGGATGCCGCGAATAACGCCACAGGCCCACCTGGCAGACCTTGCCCGCGGTGGACGGATCAGACTTAAAGCGCTGCATCTGCGCGTCACTCAACGCCTCACCGCCGAGGCCGGCCAGCCACACGCCAAAGCCGATCCACTCGATGAGGCCGAGTTGCGGCACGGGATTCAAACTTGCTAGCAGCACCGGCACCGAAAGCAGCACGATGAGCACCGCCTGCGCCTGGAAGAACACGAAGAAGTTACGCGCCAGATGACTGCTCCAGTTTTGCCGCAGCACCTGATAGCGAACGTCCTCATGTGGATGGTGGCGTTTGACGCGGAAGAAGAGGTAAGTGCCCAGCCGCAGGCTCCACAGCAGCGCCATTGTCAGCGTGACCACTTTGCGCTGCGTAAAACCATCGCCGAGCCAGACATAAACTGGTGCCAGTACGCCCAACGCATAAGACCACGTCACATCCACGAAGCTGAAGTTGTTCAGCTTTAAGCTAAGCAGCCAGGTGAGGGCAAACAGCGTGACTGCAACGGCCAAGCCAATGGCGATCAAGAACCAAAAATCATGCGGCATGGCGAGTTCGGTGAAGACGTTGGGAAAGCCGCTCGATAATCGGTCGGCTAATGAAATAAATCGTTCCGAGGAGCAGCGGTGCGATGAGGAGCCACACCACCACGGCATAGAGACCGATCATGCCAAAATCGGCCATGAAGCGGCCCGGATCGGCAAAGAAGCGCTCCATGAGCATCGGGATCGAAAGCGGCACATGCACCGCTCCGAACAAGGATTCACCCGCACGCATGAACAGCAACACCGTGGCAAGTTGCAGCGGATAACTCAGCTCCCGAAACACCTGCAGCACCGGCTGGTTCAGCTTCATCGGCACACCAATAGCCAGTGAGAGCAACGTCGGTGTGCCGAGCAGTGGAAACACGCCAATCGTCACACCAAAGGCAATCGCCTGTGCAATCTTCGCCGGCGAGATGCCCTGAGTGAGCTGCGCCATGACGGGCTTCACCACCCAGCGCCGCCACAGAGATTCACGCTGGATGGAGTCAATCATGCTTGGCGCAGAAGAATGTCCTCCATGCGCGCATTTGCTGGCACACGGAAGAGTTGAATGATCATGTAAACCGCCATGGCGATGTTCCCAAGCAGCAGAATGCCAAGCAGCCAGGCCATGCGGGCAATCCACGAGTGCTCTTTGTATGCAACCCAGCAGTAGAAGGTCAAAAACGCCCAGTAGGTGTCGAACAACGTCGCGATGAACCACGGATGCCCGCCCACGGTGCCCGGAATGTCCCAAAGGGCGCATTGTGTCGATGCCCAGCTCGTAATGCAAAGCATCGAGACCAGCACGAGAATGAAAAAGCTGCGCAGAAACCAGATCATGGTGTTCAGAGTGTTCGGTGCAGCGTGGTGTTGTTCGGCCGGGTATAAACTGCCTGCAGGACGCTGATGTTCCGCATGGCAAAGGCCGCCTCGCAGTATTGCAGGTAGTAGTTCCATTTGCGGATGAAGCAGTCGTCAAAGCCTTGCGCTTTCACCTCGGTGAGTTTTGCGTTGAAGCGCTCAAACCAAAGGCGCAGCGTCTTCGCATAGGAAGCGCCGAGATCTTCAAGTCCGTGCATGAACAGGTCGCTCGTGCTATTGATCGCCTCATTCACACGGCCCACACTGAGCAGCAGCGAGCCGGGGAAGATGTGTTTTTGAATCCAGTCCACACCCTTGCGCAGGTCGTTGTGCTGGCAGTCTGCCACGGTGATCATCTGAAAGGCGAGCAACCCATCCGGCTTCAATACTTCGGCGCATTTTGCGAAGTAGGTCTCCAGATACTTGTCACCGACGGCCTCCAGCATTTCGATGGACGCAATCTTGTCGAACTGGCCGGTGATGTGGCGGTAATCTTGAAGGCGAATCTCGATCTTGTCGGACAAACCTTCGCGGGCGACCCGCTCGGTGGCGAAGTTGAGCTGCTCATGTGAGATGGTGACGGCGGTGACGCGACAACCATGACGCTTCGCCGCATGGCAGGAGAATCCACCCCAGCCGCAACCGATTTCGAGCACGTGATCTCCCGGCTTGAGCTGGAGCTTCTGGCACAGCGCTTCGTATTTGGAGCTTTGTGCATCAGCCAGCGACTGCCCCGCATATTCAAAGCGCGCGGCCGAGTAGGTCATGGTCTCGTCCAGCCAGAGCGAATAGAAGTCATTCCCGAGGTCGTAGTGATCCGCGATGTTGCGTCGGCTAGTGGTCACGCTGTTTGGCCGCAGCAGATGTTGCACGCGATTGACGACATTCAGAAAATTCACGAACGCCACTTTGCCCGACGAGGATTTGGATCCTTGTGTCTTCGAAAGGTTGAGAATGAACCACGCGATGACATTCGCAATACTGTCTGTCTCCCAATCGCCATCCACATAAGCTTCGCCAAAGCCCACATTACCGAACAATGCGCTGCGCTTGAAGAACTCCATGCTGCAAATGCGCATCTCCGCCGTGATCTCTGCTCCAGGTGCTCCGAAAACACGCACCCGACCGTCAGGATAAGTCATCCGCATGCCGCCATGCACAAAGGGCTTGAAGCTTTGCAGCACGAGCCATTCGTAGAAGCCTGCTTTCGCGGTAGCGGACGACGAGATGGCGGGACTGTGGTCGAGTGTGAGGGTCGAGTTCATGATTTGGCGGGGACGATGGAATGATGTGGGCGCAACACGTCTTGCTGAAGCTCACGGTTCGCGCTCTTGCTGAACCAAGGCACGCGTTTGATCCAGAGCAGCAAGGCGTGCCAATGAATGAGCAGAATCACCTGCAGCGTCAGCAGCGGGTACTTCACCGCGCAGGCGAGCAATGCAGCGTCGTTGAGCGCACGACGTGTTCCGGTGAGCGAGGTGACGAGCATTTTGCCCTCCGCATCGACATCATCGACGGTGATGTGGAGTTTTTCTCCCGGCAAACGCAGGTGGAAGTCGAACTGGAGATCCAGCGCCGAGAACGGTGAGACATAGAACAATTTTGGCGTGACGAGCCTGAAGCCATCCGCTTCCGCATGGGGCATCAGGTAGAATTTTTGTTCGCGAAACGTGTTCGTGACCTGCGCCAGAGCGCAAAGCGGCGATCCATCAGCCGCGTAAGCGTAAAAGAATGTGACGGGATTGAAGACGTAGCCAAGCACGCGTGGAAAGGCGAGCATCTTGATCGAGGCGATGTGAGTGGTGTCAATGTCGTGTGAGGCGAGCACTTTTAACAAGCCAACCTTCACATTTTCATGCTCGCCACCGAGATGATCACGATCGTAAAAAGAGAACAGGTTGAAGCGGTTCCGGCTAAACAACGCCAGATCGCTATCGAGAGCGTCGATGTCATCGAGATCGAGCCACATATAGAACACACGATACGAGAAACCGTGCCGCTTCGGGCGCAGGCGCTGGTGCATCACCGTGCATTCGTAAATGTGCGACGATTCCGGCATCACCATGGTTCCTTTCCAAGCAGATCGCGGCACAAGGCCACTGCGGATCCAAAGGCATCCTCATGGAAGCCGTTGCGGAAGTAGCTGCCGCAAAAGTAAGTCGTTTGATCGGTCGAAAGGCGATTGAGCTCGGGAAGTCGCTTCTGAGCATCAATGGCAGCCATGTCAAAGAGCGGGTGCTCGTAGGCGATGCGTTTGATCACCTTGTCCTCGGCGATTTCATCGGCAGCATTGATGGAGACGATGTAGTTCGTCGTTTCGGAGACGCCCTGCAGGCTGTTCATCCAGTAGTGAGTGCTCGGCTCGATGCCGCCATCGCGCGTCGGCTTGATGCGGTAATTCCATGAGGCCCAGCAGCGCTTTGTTTTCGGCAGGAAGCTCTCATCGGTGTGCAGCGTGGCCATGTTTGGCTGATAGTGGAAGCAGCCGAGCAACTCACGCTCCAGATTCGTGGGATCAGCGATCATGCGCAGTGTTTGATCGGCATGACTGGCGAAAATGACTTTGTCGAAGACTTCAGCCGCACCATCGCGTGGTGTTACTTCCACGCTTGCGGCTGTGCGCTCGACGCGAACCACCGGCGAACCGAGACGAATGCGCTCTTTGAACGGCGCAGTGAGTTTTTTCACGTACGACTTCGCGCCGTTGGTCACCGTGCGCCACGGATGCTGCGTGTGCAGACCGAGGAAGCCGTGATTATGCCAGAAACGGATCAGCGTGAGAGCCGGAAAAGCCAGCATCAGCTCCGGCGGCGTGGACCACACGGCGGAGGACATTGGAACGATGTATAGATTGAGAAAATCATCCCCATAACCTCGGGCGGTGACGTACTCGCCCAAAGTCATGCGCTCAAAACGCGAGTCATCGAGCGCCGCGACAGCTTCGGCATTGAAGCGATTGATGCGCATGAGGAACTTCCAGAAACGCGGGCGCAGGAGATTGCGGCGCTGACCAAAGAGATGTCCGAGCGAGGTGCCATTGTATTCGATGCCGCTTTCGAGATGCGAGACGCTGAAGGACATGGATGTCGGCTTCGTCTCTACCTCCAGCTCTTTGAACAAGCGTGTGAGCAGCGGGTAAGTCACATGATTGAACACCATGAAGCCCGTATCGACCGGCAGCTCGCGCCCTGCTTCCGTGACGTTCACCGTATTCGTGTGGCCGCCGGCATAGTCGTTCTGCTCGAAGATCGTGAGATCAAAGTCACGATGCAGGAAATGCGCGCAGCCAAGGCCGGCCACTCCAGTGCCGATGATGGCGAGACGAGGACGTTTCATGCGCGTGCGGCTAGGATTGTTTCAACGCCCGCGCCTCGTCATAGACGCTCTGCGGCACCTTGCGGAGATCCCAGATGAGACCCGTCCAGGAGAGCAGCTTCAGCAGATAATAAGACACGTCGATCTCCCACCAGAAGAATCCCTGCCGTGCGGCGGAAGCGTAACGGTGATGGTTGTTGTGCCAGCCTTCACCGAGCGTCAAGAGCGCGAGCAGCAGATTGTTCCGACTGTCATCAGCGGTTTTGAAGCGCTTCGAGCCGAAGACGTGCGCCAGCGAATTGATGCAGAACGTCGCATGCAGCAGCACCACGGTGCTGATAAAGAAGCCCCAGACAAACATCTGCGCGCCATTGGTGCCGAGGCCGGGAGCGAATCGTTCCAACAGCCAGCCCGTGAGCCAGAGCAACGTCCCATAAACAATGGGGACGACTTGATCATGACGATTGAGGAAAACCAGTTCTGGGAACTTTTCCAGGTCACGCACCCGGCTGTAGTCCGTGGGGAAATTTTTCGTGCTGGTGATCCAGCCGATGTGTGACCACCAAAAGCCATGAACGCCCGGCGAATGCGCGTCCACCTCCTCATCGGAGTGCTGATGATGATGCCGATGCACCGAGGCCCACCACAGCGGGCCGCGCTGGCAGGAGGAATTCCCCAGCACGGCAAACAAAAACTGCACCACCCGCGAGGTGCGGTAGCTGCGATGCGACAGATAACGATGGTAGAACGCCGTGATCGCAAACATGCGCACCGCATACAGCAGCACTGCCGCAACCACCGCCACCCAGCTCACTCCAACCCACAGCACCGCGAAGCAGCCGAGATGCAGCACGATGAATGGTACACAGCGTTTCCAGTCCACCCGGTCCTCCTGCGCCCGCACAGCCTCAACCCCTTCGGGATGAAAATCCGAATCCACCCACTGCTTTAAAAAAAGCATCACCTGCCGGAGCAGGCTCGAATTGGGAGAGGTCAACGAAGTCTTGGCGCTTTTCACGGTGACTACTGCGCTTGTCCCTTGAATCTGGATTCAAAAATTTCGCTGCCGATTTCATCCAGACAATGCCGTGCAGTCATGGATCATGCTGCTTTGAGCGCTGAAAATCCCATCTGCGGTCAAGATCGGCCTTTGGCAAACGTACCACCCATTGTGATTCGCCCCCTCATCACTCTCTCTCTTGTTTCATCCGCTTTCGCGGAGCCCATCGACTTTTCCAGACAGATCCGCCCAATCCTGAGCGAGAACTGCTTCTTCTGCCACGGCCCCGACGAAAAAAAACGTGAAGCCGGCCTGCGTCTCGATGACGAAACGAGTTCGAAGAAAAACAACGAAGGCACCATCGCCGTGGTGCCGGGCGCCCCGGAAAAAAGCGCACTTATCGAGCGCATCACGAGCACCGATCCCGACGAGGTCATGCCGCCGCCGAAGCAGCACAAGACCATCTCCCCCGCGCAGGTGGCTCTCCTCAAAGAATGGATCAAGCAAGGGGCGCAGTGGGGAAAGCACTGGAGCTATGAGAAGGTGGTGAAGCCGGTGGTGCCTGCGGTCGCACAGAGCGCAGTCGATGCATTCCTGGTGCAGCAGTTGGCCAAAGAAGGGCTCAAATTTTCGCCTGAAGCTGATGCGACGACGCTGATCCGCCGAGTGGCGCTCGATTTGACCGGCCTGCCGCCGACGCTGGAAGAACTCGCGTCGTTGTCCAAGCAGCCACACGGCAAAATCGTCGATTACTACCTCAACAAACCCGCCTACGGCGAGCACTGGGCCCGTCAGTGGCTCGATCTCGCCCGCTACGCCGACTCCTCTGGCTATCCGAGCGACCAGCCGCGTGAAATCTGGGCTTACCGCGATTGGGTGATCCGGGCGCTGAACTCGAACATGCCATTTGATCAGTTCACCATCGAGCAAAACGCAGGTGATTTGCTGCCGAACCCGACGGACGACCAACTCATCGCCACCGCGTTTCATCGCAACACCATGACGCAAAATGAAGGCGGCACCGATGATGAGGAGTTCCGCAACGCCGCGATCATCGACCGCGTGAACACGACCTTTGCCGTCTGGATGGGCACCACGATGGCCTGTGCGCAGTGCCACACGCACAAATACGACCCCATCACCATCAACGAGTACTTCCAATTCTACGCCTTCCTCAATCAAAGCGCCGACAGCGACAAAAAAGACGAAGCGCCCTTCCATTCCTTCGACACGTCGGAGCTCAAGAAGAAACGTGAAACGCTGAACGCGGAAATTGCGGCCATTGAGAACAAATTCGCCAAACCCGAGGCGAAATGGCTCGCAGGCCTAGACGCGTGGGATCGCGGCTTTGCGCGGGATTTGGGCTGGCAGAGTCCGAAGCCGCTCAAAGTTAGCGAAAGTGATGCGAAGATCGAAAACGATGGCCGCATCGTCATCGCGAAGAACAAGGACACTGCCACTTACATCGTCGAACTGCCGCTCACGGGCGACAAACTGAGCGCCTTGAAGCTCGAAACGGCTCCGCAGGCCGGTTTCGGCAACTTTGTTCTCACCAGCCTCAAGGCCGAGGTCGTGCCGCCCGATGCGAAAGCGGCTCCGCAGGCCCGGTTTGTTCGTGTGGAACTGCCCGGCGAGAAAAAGATGCTGCAACTTGCCGAGGTGGAGGTTTTCAGCGGCACGGAAAACATCGCGCCGAAGGGTGTGGCGAAACAAAGCAGCATGTACACTGACGCCGCAGCCAAGCGTGCCAATGATGGCAACACGGATGGCAATTACGCGAAGCTCAGCGTTTCGCACACCGCTGGCACTGACAATGATCCGTGGTGGGAGGTCGATTTGAAAGCGGCAAAGCCGGTGGACCGCGTTGTCGTGTGGAATCGCACCGATGGCGGTGCCGCAAAGCGCCTCGATGGCTTCCGCGTCGTGTTGCTCGATGACAAACGTCAGATCGTTTGGAAAAGCGATGCCACACCAGCTCCCGATAAAGAAAAAGCCTTCGTCATCAGCGGCCCCGTTGCGATGGGCTTTACAACGGCATTGGCAGATTATGAACAGGCTGGTTTTGAGGCCGCGAAGTTCCTGGAGGCGAAAAGCAAAGGCTGGGCCGTCGGTGGAGCAGAGGAGAAACCACACGCACTCACTTTGCTCACGAATGCCCCCGTCGCCGTTCCGCAAGGCGCCAAGCTCCGCGTGACTCTCGCGCAGCAGAGTGAGTTCAAACAGCACACGCTCGGAAATTTCCGCCTCAGCTTCACCGGCGACGCCCGCGTGCAGCAGGCCGCGAAGATTCCCGCGAACGTCATCGCCGCGCTGGCGCAGCCGAAACGCACGCCAGAGCAGCAAAAACTCATCACTGACTACTATGTAAGAAACCTCGCGAAGGAATCCGCCGCCGAGCGCACACGCCTCGCCGCTGCGAACAAAGAACTCGCCGCGATCAAGCCCATAACCGTGCCCATCATGCGCGATCTTGATCCGAAGCAGCGTCGAGTCACCAAGGTGCAGCTTCGCGGCAATTGGCAGGCTTTGGGCGATGCAGTGATTGAGGCCACGCCCGCTGTCTTCAATCCGCTGCCCGCGAACGAGCCGAAGAATCGCCTCACCATGGCAAAATGGCTCGTCAGCCGGGACAACCCGCTCACCGCGCGCGTCACAGTGAACCGCTTGTGGGAAAGCATCTTCGGCACCGGCATTGTGCGCAGCAGCGAGGAGTTCGGCAGCCAGGGCGATCTGCCTTTCCATCCTGAACTGCTCGACTGGCTTGCTGCTGAGCTGATGGACAGCGGCTGGGACATCAAACACTTGCTCAAGCTGATGCTCACAAGCCAGGCCTATCAGCAAAGCTCCAAATCCACGCCTGAACTCAACGAACGTGATCCCGACAACCGCCTTCTCGCCCGTGGCCCGCGTTTCCGCCCCACCGGTGAGCTGCTGCGCGATCAAGCGCTCGCCGTGAGCGGCTTGCTTTCGGCAAAAATGTATGGCCTGCCCGTGCGACCTGTCACACCCAACATGGGCCTTAGCACCGCCTTTGGCCGCAGCAACGACTGGACCGTCAGCGAAGGCGATGACAAGCATCGCCGCAGCCTCTACACCGAAGTGCGGCGCAACAGTCCGTATGCGAGCTTCACCACCTTCGACGCCGGCAACCGCGAAGTCTGCCTCATCCGCCGCAGCCGAACGAACACGCCTTTGCAGGCCTTCGTGACTCTCAACGATCCTGTTTTCATCGAAACGAACCAAGCCATGGCCCGCCGCCTCATGCGCCAATCGAAAACGACTCCCGAGCGCCTCGCGCACCTCTTCAAGATCTGCCTCAGCCGCGAACCGACTGCACATGAAGCCGAGTCCCTCACGAAACTCCATGCCGAGACCCTCGCTGAGTATCAAAAGGACACCTCAGCCGCCACCAAGATGGCGACCGACCCGCTTGGCCCCGCTGAGAAGGATGCGAACATCACCGAACTCGCCGCCTGGACCGCCGTGGCGAACGTGGTCATGAACCTGGATGAGTTTTTGATGCGGAGGTGATTTCAAAATGAAAACGTCGATGAAATGGCTCTGCTTCAGTTCGATGATCGTGTTCGTCGGATGCGAGTATCGTGTGCATCTGCCGACTGCGCCGGTCAATGGAACGCTGCTGCCAAAAACCCTGGTAATGCGCATTGGTGAGCGGAAACGCGCAATGTCGGAGCCATTGTTTTCCCTCAAACAACCCATTTTCCCCTCGGCTTTACTAAAAACTTCCAACGACCGAGTCCTCGAGGTCGAACTCGGCATTTCAAAGCACGCTTGGCTGCGCGCCGTGAAACCGGGCAAGGCATCAATTCTCTACTATCCTTATAATGTATCCGAGTCCCGCTATTCCCATGTCATTGTCACTGATTGAAGCTCTCGTATGGGGCCTAGCTTTGAGGTCACAAACCGTGACCTCAAACGCCCATCACTTGGTATCACAAATTGTGATACCAAAGCCGCGCGTTTGAAATCGCAATTTGCGACATCAAAAACCCCACTTCCCCATGAACCCCATCTTCCACGACAAACTCCAGCTCACCACGCGCCGTCAGTTCCTCGGTAGCACAGGCCAGTTCAGCCTCGGTGCCATCGCCATGCATGCGATGCAGAAGGAGGCTGCGGCGGTGCCGCAGTCGTCGAATCCGATGATCCCGAAGCATGGGCACCATGCGGCGAAGGCCAAGCGTGTGATTTACCTGCACATGTCGGGTGCGCCGCCGCATCTCGATCTGTTTGATTACAAGCCGGAGTTGGTGAAGCGCAGTGGGCAGGACTGCCCTGACTCGATTCTCAAAGGTCGGCGCTTTGCCTTCACCACGGGCGTGCCAAAACTAATGGGCACGCCGCGCACGTTCGCGCAATACGGCAAAGGCGGCATTTGGATGAGTGATGCGTGCCCGAACTTCCACACGATCGCCGATGAAATGTGCATGATCCGCTCGATGAACACGGATCAGTTCAATCACGCACCGGCGGAATTGCTGCTGTTCACAGGTCATGCGCGTCAAGGGCGGCCGTCGATGGGCTCGTGGGCGACGTATGGCCTCGGTACGGAGAATCAGGATCTGCCGGGGTTTGTCGCACTCATCTCCAGCGGCACGCAGCCGAGCGGTGGGCAGGGCTGCTGGGGCAGCGGCTTCATCCCGAGCGTGTATCAAGGCGTGCAATGCCGCAGCAAGGGCGATCCGGTTTTGTTTGTGAGCGATCCGGCGGGCATGAGCCGCGATCTGCGCCGTAAAACGCTCGATACTTTGCAGGCGCTCAATCAGGAGCAAGTCACCGAATTTGGACATCCTGAGACCGTCACACGCATCGCGCAGTATGAACTCGCTTTCCGCATGCAGACCAGCGTGCCGGAGGTGATGGACATCTCGAAGGAGCCTGCACACGTCCTCGAAAATTACGGCGCGAAACCCGGCGAAGCCAGCTTTGCCAACAACTGCCTGCTCGCGCGTCGTCTCATCGAGAAAGGCGTGCGCTTTGTGAATCTCTTCGACTGGGGCTGGGATTTCCATGGCACGGGGCCGGACAATGGCATCGAGGACGGTCTCACCAAAAAAGTCGCCGCCACGGACAAGCCGGTGGCTGCTTTGATCAAGGACCTCAAACAGCGCGGTCTGCTTGATGACACGCTGATCATCTGGGGCGGCGAATTTGGCCGCACACCCTTCCGCGAAGGCCGCACCGCTGCCAGCAAGGTGCTGGGCCGCGACCACTACCCGGACTGCTACACGCTCTTCATGGCAGGCGGTGGCGTGAAGGCAGGCTTCGAATACGGCAGCACCGACGAACTCGGTTTCAGCGTCGCGGTGAACAAAGTTCATGTGCATGACTTCCAAGCCACCGTGATGCACTTGCTTGGTTTCGATCACGAACGCCTGACGTATCGCTTCCAAGGTCGCGACTATCGCCTTACCGACATTCACGGGCATGTTGTAAAAGACCTGCTGGCGTAGTAGAGGCAGGCCTCATGCGCCGCCTCGACCAACTGCTCTCATCCCTTGGCTACTGCTCACGTCGTGAGGCGATGGCGTTCGTCAAAGAAGGCCGCGTGAAGCTGGCGGGCGTGGTGGTGAAGCGGTCGGATCAGCGCGTCGATTCAGCGTTGATCACGGTCGATGACCAGCCGCTCGAAGCGCCGGAAGGTCTGCTTGCCATGCTGCACAAGCCGGCTGGTTATGCCTGCACGCATAGCGAAGACGAAGGGCAGACGATTTATGAGCTGCTGCCGTCACATTGGCTGGATCGCAATCCCGCTGTGACCAGCGTGGGGCGTCTGGACAAAGAGACGAGCGGCTTGCTGCTCGTCTCCGACATCGGCAGCCTGATACATCGTTATACGTCACCGAAAGCAGAGGTGGAGAAGGTTTATGTCGCCGAAGTCGATCATGACCTTGATCCGACACTGATCGAAATTTTCGCCAAGGGCGATCTGATGCTGCGCAGTGAGGTCAAACCGTGCCTTCCAGCCAAACTGGAGATTGTTTCAGCACGAACCGCCCATCTCACGATCACCGAAGGCCGTTATCATCAGGTACGTCGGATGTTTGCCAGCCAGGGCTGGCATGTCGAGAAGCTGCATCGCGAACGCTTTGGCCCGTATGAGCTGGACGATCTCGCAGAGGGCGAGTGGCAGATGCTGGCTGTCACGGCATAAAACAGCGCCCAAGGGAAAACCTTGAGCGCTGCTAGCAGGGATTGACGCTGTTTGTTGAGATCAATGCATGTAATGACCATCGCCAAAGGAGGAGCCCCCACCGAAGGACGAACCGCCGTGGTGAGTGAAGGAAGAGCAACCGAATGAGGAGCCACTGTGGTGACCAAACGAGGAGCCACCGCCAAACGATGAGCTGCCGCCGAAGCCACTATTGAAAGACGAATAATTGGAGTGCCTCACCAGCGGGGCGCAATAGCTGCCCCGGTTGTAGCCAAAGTTGCTGAAGGAGGAGGGGCGTGAGTAG
The DNA here is from genome assembly GCA_043770175.1 of Verrucomicrobiales bacterium. Lineage (GTDB taxonomy): Bacteria > Verrucomicrobiota > Verrucomicrobiia > Verrucomicrobiales > Verrucomicrobiaceae > Prosthecobacter. The sequence continues at coordinate 13,502 of JAYVIO010000058.1, forward strand.
CTGCTGAAACCATAGTAGGGTCTGGAATAGCCGCCGCCGTAGTTGCTGTATGAGAGCAGCGGACGGGAGTAGCTGTTGCCGTAGTTACCAGGGTAGGATGATCCGTAGCCGCTATAACCATAGGAGCCGGGGTAGGCATTAATGTCGCACGAAGTGAGGGAGCAAACGGCGACTGCTGCGCCGAGGAGGAGAAGTTTCGTTTTCATAGCGGCGACTCAGACGCAGGCACCGGCGGTCTATTCAGAGAAAGTTGCGCCGATCTTCAAACACGGCATCATCGGGCCACCCATGTCTGCCGAATCCGTCACGCCCGCCATTTTATTCTCTCTCAGCCCGGAGGAGGCCCGCGTGATGGGATGCCTGCTCGAAAAGGAGATCACGTTGCCGGATTACTACCCGATGACGCTCAATGCGCTGGTGACGGCCTGCAACCAGACGACGAACCGCGATCCCATCGTGCGTTACGACGAACGCACGGTGCTGCGGGCGCTGGAGTCGATGAAATCACACGGCTATGTGTTTGAAGTGAACATCGTGGGTGGCCGGACATTGAAATACCGCCACAACCTGAAGGGGAAACTGCCGGGTCTGGAGCGCCCCCACATGGCGCTGTTGTGCATGCTGCTGCTGCGCGGCCCACAGACGGGCGGTGAACTGCGGCAGCGCTCGGAACGGCTGCAAACCTTCCCGGACATGGCGAGCGTAGAGAACACGCTGGCGGAACTGATCGGCTATAATGAGGGTCCGCTCGTGCAATGCATTCCAGCCGGGCCCGGGCAGCGCGTGGCACAGTACATGCACCTCTTGTGCGGCGAGGTGACCGGCGCGGCTGCGGCTGCCATCGTGCCACCAGCGCCGGCAGCGCCAGCGATGGAAGAATCGGCAGATGCGGAATGGCGGGAGAAGATGGAAGCCGAGATCACGCTGCTGAAGGCGCAGGTGTCGCGTTTGCAAACACTGATCGGTGCGGCGAAGTGAACCGCTGCGACTACTCCAGCCGCTTCAAACTGCCGATGCGATACGCACCGTCGAGCAGACGCAGGTTGTCGCGTTCGGCGTTAAAGGTGTCGAGATAGAGGACGTGCGGGAAGTCGTCGAGCTCGATGACGTGCCAGGTGTCCTTGGCGCTCTTGAACGCTTCCGCAAGATCGTTGAGATCGTTGATGGCCTTGCCATTCACTTTGTTGACCACCTGGCCGCCGAGCTTGTCATAGCCCTGCGCGCTGGGTGTGGGCAGCACCATGCTGAGGAAAACGAGCTTCTTGCGGCCTTCTTCTTCATACTTATCGGGGTGGGTGGCAATGCGGGTGAGGCGCAAGATCGCACCACTGCGCTGCTCTTCACCAAACGCATCGAGATACGGCCGTGACAGCTCCTGGAACAGCAAGCCGCCCATGAGGACGTAGCGCGGGCCTTTGTCGAACTGGTACGGCAGCACGAGGTAGTCCGCAGGGCTGCGACGGGCAAGCTGACCGTTGAGTGTGACCTCTTTGCCTTCGCGGACGACTTTGATCTCCACTTTGTCGCCGACGTAAGCTCGACCGCGTACGAGATGGCTGGAGCTGAGGGGGCCGAACTGCGGGTCTTTGTAATCACCACGCGAGTCGATGGTAAAGCCGTTGATGGCGATGAGAATGTCGCCTTTTTTCATACCCGCTTTCTCGGCGCTGCCGCCCTTCATGACGGTGGTGATGAGAACGCCGGGCGCATTGGGCTTGAGGCCGAGGTAGTCGCGGAACTGCTCGTCCTGCGTGGATTGCAGCTCCATGCCGAGGCCGGGAAAGCCTTCATACTTGCCGTCGGCCACATCTTTGAGGAAGTGCTCAATGATCGGCGCAGGCAGGATGGTGGTGACCTGGTTCTTCGAGTCGTAGCTCAGCAGCAGTCCGGCGAGTTTGCTGCCCTTGACCACCGGGAGCGTGAAGCTGTTCGCCTCGCTGCGGATGATGCCGTTCGCTTCATACACGAGGAAGCCGGAGCCTTCGACGTTGTAGCGGCGCGTGAGCACCTTGCCGATGCGCAGCGGGCTTTCGATGAGTTCGCCCACGCGGCCGGTTTGCAAAATGGAAACCGCATCGCCGATGCGACCACTGGCATCAACCGCCATCGGCTTGAGTCCGGCAAAGAACGCCTTTTGCTTGTCCGAAGGCGGCGACTCCAGCAGGGCGAGGTTGGCCTCGTAATCGACCGCCACGACCTTGGCGGGAATCTTCTGGCCGCTCTCCGGCAGTTCCAGTTCGATGTAAGTCGCATCCGCCGCCATCTGGCCGGTGACGAGCACGCGATTGCCCGCCAGCACGACGCCGAGACCGCGACGCCCCGAAGGCGATTCCTTCTGCCATGGCAGATGCAGGTTATACGGCTGCGAGGTGGCGTTCACCTTCACCAGCGAGCTGTTTTGCACGACTGACTCAAGCGGGGCTGTGCTCCGCAGAACAGGGATCGGCTTTGATTTGGTTCTCGGGGCTTCTGGTGTGGAGGTCTGCGCCTGCAATGCGGTGGCACTGACAGCGAGGAGAAAAAGCGGAATGAACTTCATGGGATCGTCGGGGCGAAAGATTTCAGAGTAAGATCACGCGGCTATTCATCGCCGAGATAGGAGTCTTCCTGGATGTTGTAGGTCTGCATGATGCGTGCATGCGCGGCCTCAATGAGTTCGCGCTTGAGCACCAGCGGGCGATTCTTCTCCAGCAGGCGGATTTCGATGAACGGCTTGTCCTTCTTCTCAAGCGCCGTTTTCACGTCCTTGAGCGACTTGATCTTCACGCCGTTGATTTCATCGACGATGCTGTGAGCATAGGGACTTAGCCAGGTGTTCACTTCATCCGGCAGCACGCTGGTGAGCACGACAGGCTCGGGACGCTCGACGTAGAGCTTGTCGGTGAGGAAGTTGTCAAAGACGTAGTTCACCGTGTCATCACGCATCTGGTGCGCGTCCATCAGGTTGCGGTCGAGCGGCTGAAACACGAGTCCGGCATGCACGATGAAGCGCGGCCGCTGGTTGTACTGCGCACCGAGGCGGACATAGGGATCGAAGCGCTTTAGTGTCACTGTGGCTTCCATTTTCTTGCCGTCGCGCATGTAGTTTAGTTTGATTGTGTCGCCGGCGAATTTGCGCTCAACAATCTCGTTCATGTCCATCAGCTCCCCTTCGAAGCGGACGAGGCCATTGTTCATCACGGGGTTGTCATCGATGCTCAAAATGACGTCGCCAATCTTCAGCAGCTCGCCCACGCTGCCTGCAGGCTCGACGTCGGCCACCATCACACCCACGCCGTCGCCGTTGATGCTGAGCGCCTTCGCCTGTGCCGGATTTTCGATGGGAAAATCACTCGCCGCGAGATCAACATAGTGATCGTAGCGGCCGTCTTCGACGTCTTTGAGGAAGCGTTTGATCACCGGCACCGGGATCATGTAGCCGACGTTCTGCGCCACCCGGCCACTGAAACCCTGGAACGCCACCCCTACCACTTTGCCCTCCTGCAACACCGGACCGCCCGAGTTGCCGGGATTGATCGCGGCATCGACTTGGATCGCCAGATGCGAATCTACACTGGTATGGCTGTAAGGCCGGAAGTCGATGCGCGAGACAACGCCGCGTGTCACCGAGATGCGATCCCCACCGATGGGATAGCCGATGGCGATCACTTCTGTGTTAAGCTGCGGAATACCGCCGAAATCGAGCGGCTTGAGCTTGTCAAAATGCTTGCCGTCTTCTGCTTCAATGATCGCCAGGTCACAATCATGTGCGATGTGGATGATCTTCGCCGGATGCGGCTCCGGATCGTTCGTGGTGCGGATCAGAATGCGCGTGGCGTTGCTGACAACATGCGCATTCGTCAGAAAGCGATTCTTGCCGATGAGGAAGCCCGTGCCGCTACCGCCGCTGGGCTGCCCCGCATTCCACGGTTCGCGGTAATCGGGAAACAACACCGATACGTCGATGTTCACGATGCCTTCCCAGGCGCCTGAGGCCACGTCGATGGCCTGATTCGCAACGGGCGGCGGTGGAGCGGGTTGGGCGCTGGCGGCTGGGTGGAGCAGTACGA